>JBBQVT010000192.1:0-6749 GCA_038211245.1 Desulfobulbales bacterium
ATAGTCACGGGTGAGCGTCAGCTTCATGGTTTTGTTGTCATGGCAATCGCCACAGCCGATGGTGTTGACGACTTCGTCGCCATACTTTGCCCATTTACCGGTGAAGAACTCCATTTCGCCATCGCGCTTCATCAGGCGGGGCACGTCGGGGGATTTGCAGGTCCAGCAGGCGGTCGGCAGGGGCCCGGTTATTTTATCGACCGGGGCGCCGGTGCGCAGGGTATTGATATTGTCTTCCAGGGCATAATAGTGACCGCGCGGCTTGTTATAATCCTTGGAGAAAGGATAGCCGGCCCACATGACCACCAGGGCGGGATCCTGCTTCAAGACATCGGCGATCTCGTCGCTCTTTCGCGTCTGCATATAGGTGTCATACTGGCGCGGATAATTTTTGCCCCACTCGGAGGCCCGGGTCTCGTTGTCTTTTATGGCCGGGACCGCGCCGATGGCCTGCTGCTCGGCCTTGTTCTCTTTGATGGAAATCGTCAATAATGCCATCGGCACCAGGACGACCACACAGAGAGCAACAACAATCATTGATTTTTTCATACACATCCTCCCGATTGAGATCCTTAAAGTACCTTGTTGGTAAAATTATTTTGCGTCGCCATGAGATTGCGCATTGTCCCGTGCGGTAAATCCCTGTGGCATTGCCAGCAGGGTCGTCCCATTTGCACACGACCGTCCTCAACTTTTTCATACAGTGCGCTGTTGGCCAGCATCTGGGAAACCGTCTCGTGATGACAGGAGATACAGTTGTCCTGGATTCTCCGAGCGGCATCGTCACTGATACGAAGATTGGCGCCGTAGGTCTTCAAGGTCATGGCCAGCGAATGTTTATAGCCGTCCCGTGCCTTGGCCAGCATCTTATTGACAAACGAATCGCGCGGCAGATGGCAATCGACGCAGGTCGCCCTATTGCGATGTGAACTGTGCTGCCAGGTATCATAGTGGGTGTTCATGGTATGACAGGTGATGCAGACCTTGGGATCACTGGAAAGGTAGGACAACATCTTCGATTCATGCACCAGATTGGCAAACACCGCCGCGACGGCGACAACACAAAATATGGCTAGATATTTCATAGTTCTTCCTGGTTAGGGGGCGAATTCCAACCGCTCAAATGCATCTGCTTTTCTACAAAAACGTAGGATATTCTTTTCTTTCCCATCCGACAAGGATTATCTCCTCCTTCCCTATCTTGGAAAACACCCGGGCTGATGTCTAAATAGCCATGGATATCCTTCATCGCCTCAAGGATATCCTCTTCCGAGATTTTAAATGGGCGGCAAAAATCAGCTTCCTTTGGTGGCATTGGACCCCTCCTGTTTTTGACGGAAATGCATCTCCTCCTTATCCAAACCGAAGTTATCACATTTGTATTTGACTTAGGTCAAACAGGTTGTCGAAAGAATTGGTTAGAGTATCATCATTACAGTATGGTTTGGAATGTGCAAAGAAGCTTTCCCCGGATTTTTTTAAGAATTGATAGTTTTACCAGCTAAATTTGCTGGTTTTCGGTTGAAACGACGGAAATTGCCGGCACCTGCACACTCTTCAGTACATTTCCTCCCTGTTTCGAAACATGTCCAAACGTTTCGACATTATAAATGCAATTTTGCATGAATTGCTTAGCAGGATGGGATAACCCTTCCTACCTGGCCGAGAGAAGAGAAACTCCATTTTTACAACCCACCATCAAAAGGAGGATCACATCATGTTTTGCTTCCAGTGCCAGGAAACCGCCAAAAACACCGGCTGTACCATTAAGGGAATGTGCGGCAAGCCGGAGGAAACCGCCAATCTGCAGGATCTGCTGCTTTTCATGCTGGAGGCCCTGACCTCGACCACCAAGGAGCTGACCGTCGACCAGATGGTCGCCCTGATCATGAAGGCCGGGGGCATGGCGGTGACCACCATGGCTCTTCTCGATGAAGCCAATACTACTACCTACGGCCATCCGGAGATCACCCAGGTGAATATCGGCGGTATTCCCCGAGTGCTTGATGCCGGGCAGTGCAACGATTCCTATTCCCTGGCGGTCATCGCCTTAAAGCTCAAGGAGGTATTTGGTCTCGCCGACATCAATGAGCTGCCGATTTCCTTCGATATCGCCTGGTACGAGCAAAAGGCTGTTGCCGTTCTTCTCGCCCTGCTCTCCTTAGGCATCAAAGGTATCCGCCTCGGGCCGACGCTGCCGGGTTTCTTGTCACCGGGCGTCGCCAAGGTGCTTATTGATACTTTCAATATCAAGCCGATCAGCACGGTACAGGAGGATATCGCCGCCATGATGGCCGGCAACTGAGGCGAACCTTGGCCAGGCAAGGAGGGTCCTCGCCTGGCCCGATCAAGAGGCTTTGTGCCCGTTTCTCTAACTTTTCTGAGAGTTTCATGACAAATGACTACGATATCATCGTCCTTGGCGCCGGCACTACAGCCTTTGCCGGGGCAAGAATAGCTGCTGCTGCCGGTAAAAAAGTACTGCTGGTCGAGCAATCGCAACCCGGCGGTACCTGTGTCAACTGGGGCTGCATCCCGAGCAAAACCCTGATACATAAAGCCGAGATGTATTACGCCGCCCGCAAAGGCATGCACTGGGGCCTGAACCTGCACGCCGGAGCCCCGGATTGCGGAACGCTTATGCCCTTGAAAGAAGCAGCCGTTCAGACTATTCGCACCAACCACTATCAGCACGAACTGGACAACACCCCCGGGATGACCTTGGTCCGCGGCCGCGGCCGCTTTGTTTCCCCTCGGGAAATCCTGGTCGATGGCCAGCGGTATCAGGCACCGCAGATCCTCATCGCCACCGGCGGCAAGCCGCGCTCCGTGGCCCTGCCAGGGCTCGACCAGGTCAACCACCTCAACAGCTATAGCGCCATGCACCTCCCCTGTTTCCCGGAATCGGTTACCATTCTCGGCGGCGGGGTCATTGCTCTGGAGATGGGCCAAATGTTCGCCCGCTTCGGCACCCGAGTCACCATCCTGGAACGCGGCCCGCGCCTCCTGGCCGAATTCGACGAGCGGCTCACCGAGCAGTTCAAGCAGATGCTGCAGCGCGACGGAGTGGAAATATTTTGTAATATTGTTGCCGAGCGGACCGACAAGGTCGGCGACAAAACCTGTCTGTATGCCCTCATCAACGGGGCGGAGGTGGCCTTTGTCGCCGAACGATTAATGCTGGCCATCGGCACCGAACCGGTGACCCGTGGTATCGGCCTGGAAGAGATCGGGGTTGCCGTTGGTCCCGGCGGCTTTATCACCGTCGACAGCCAGCTGCGCACCAGCATCCCAGGCATCTGGGCCGCCGGTGACGTCACCGGCCCGCCGATGGTCGCGCCAAACGGGGCGCGGGAGGCACAGATCGCCGTCAGGAACATGCTCTATCCCCGGGCCGGTCACACCATCGACCACCGTTTCTCACCGATGGCGGTCTTCGTCGATCCGGAATTCGCCACCGTCGGCCTCACCCACAACCAGGCGGAGGCCTACGGCTATCGGGTCGTCACCACCTATCTGCAACTCGACCGGGTACCCAAGGCCCATGTTATGGGTGAAATGCTCGGCGGCGTTCTCCTCACCGCCGAGAAGGGCAGCGGCAAGGTCCTTGGCGTGCAGCTCCTCTGTCCGCGGGCCGCCGACATTATCCAGGAAGCAACAGTTGCGGTACGTTTCGGCCTGACCGTCGTCGATATCTCGACCACGGTTCACGTTTACCCGAGCATCAGCGACGGCCTCCGTCAGGCTGCCGAACGTAATGCCATGGAGCAGGGGTTGCTGTAGCACCCGTAAAAAAACCTTTCTTGAGGGATCTTCAAGGTCTCGGCGATGTGAGGTGCCGGGCCGACCTTTTCAACATCCATATAATGGAGGCAAGGCATGAGCAAAAAGCTGGTAATTCTCGGTGCGGGTTGCGCAGGCACCATGGTGGCAAACAAGCTGCGAAAGCGGCTGCATCGCGACGAATGGACGATCACCATCATTGACAAGGACGATAAACATATCTATCAACCGGGACTGCTCTTCATCCCTTTCGGCATCTATCAACCCGAGGACATTGTCCGTAGCCGCAGTGAATTTCTCGGCAAGGGCATTCATTTCGTCATCGATGAGATAGTCGCCATTGATGCCGTACAGCAACGGGTAGAAACCGTGGCCGGCAGCTATTCTTACGACCAGCTCATCGTTGCCACCGGGGTCGGCCTTGCACCGGAAGAAATTCCCGGCCTGCTCGAAGGCTGGCAAAAGGTTGCCTTCGATTTTTATACTCTGCAAGGAGCGATTAACCTGCATAAAGCCATGCGCGAGTTCAAAGGCGGCAAGCTGGTGCTGAATATTGCCGAATTCCCCTTTAAATGTCCGGTGGCGCCGCTTGAGTTCGTCTACATGGCCGATGCCTATTTCACCGAGCGTGGCTTGCGCGATCAGGTGGAGATCCGCTTTGTCACCCCCCTGCCGGGCGCCTTTACCAAACCAAAGGCGAGTGCCTTTTTCTCCCGCCTGATTGAAGAGAAAAATATCAAAATAACGGCAAGTTATGATCTTGTCGAAGTGGATTGCACCAACAAGCGCATCATTTCCGCCGGTGGCCAGGCCATCGACTTTGATCTGCTGGTCTCAATCCCGCCCAATGTCGGTGCCCGTTACCTGGTGAACTCCGGCGTCGCCATGGACGAGGTCGGCTACGTGAAGACCAACAAACATACGCTCCAGGCGGAAAACCACAAGAATATGTGGGTTCTCGGCGATGCCACGACTCTCCCGACGTCGAAAGCCGGTTCGGTGGCCCACTTCTCCGCCGAGGTCATGGTGGAAAACTTCCTCCGTGTCCTCCATGGCGAGGCCGTTCGGCCCGACTTCGATGGCCATTCCAACTGTTTCATCGAGACCGGCTTCGACAAGGCGGCCTTGATCGACTTCAACTACGACTATGAGCCACTGCCGGGTAAGTTTCCCCTGCCGGGCCTCGGACCTTTTTCGCTTCTCGGGGAATCAAAAACCAACCATTGGGGCAAGATGATGTTCAAGTGGGTCTATTGGAACAAACTGGTCAGTGGCGAGGAATTGCCTTTGGAGGCACAGATGTCCCTGGCCGGCAAAATTCAAGATTGAGGGGGAGTCATGACCAACGAAGAAAAAATTCTCGCCCGCCTCGAAGAATTGACAGAGGAACTGCGCGAGACAAAACGTGCCATCCGCCCCTATGTGGAGCTGAAGCAGGAATTGGAACCCTTGATCCACGACATGGTTCTCAGCGCCATCAGCCGCCTGGGCGGACCTGACAAACATTGCAATGTCGATGCCCTGGGCGAGATGCTCGGGCAGTTAATGGTGAGCGCCGACAGTATTGCCGAAGGGTTGCGCATGCTCAACCGTTTCATAGAATTCAGGAAGGACTTTGAGCCTTTCACAAAGGATATCTTTCATGAAACCGTGGTTTTTCTGCAGGAAACCACCAAGGGCTTCGATCCGGAAGCTCTGGGCCAGTTGCTGAAAGAATTTATCAACAATATCGGAAATCTGGCAGAAGGGTTACGGATGTTGGGTTCGCTTATGGATTTCAAACGTGACGCCTCGAACCTGGCTAAACCGGCCTTTGATGACATGGTCGGTCGGCTGGAATCACTGAAACAAAAAGGGGTATTCTCTGCTTTTGAACAGGTGCTGGATGTCACCGAAAAGATGGGTACTCGCCTGCAGTCGGTTGATCTTTCACAGGCTCAGCCCATCCGGGGGATCTTCGGAATGATGGCCGCCCTCAAGCGGCCCGAGGTACAAGAGGGACTGGGAGTGCTGGTAGAACTGGCAACCGTCATGACTGTCCTGAAGGAGAAATAAATTGTCGTATCTGATTCCACGCAGGAATGTCTATTTCAGCTTGAGGAACAACTACCGCATCCTGTGGCATTGGGATTACTTCATCGTTAACCTCTTGCACAACCTCATCCTGCGGCATTGGGATTACTCCATCGTTAACCTCTTGCGAAAGTGCGAAACCTGCGGAAAGGAGGGCAGCGGATGTAACGATAAAAAGAATTCTCCGAAATTTCATTGCCTACTCCTTGTTTTTTTACAGACTAAAAAATGGATCACGGAAACCGCGGCCATACTTATTGATAGTATTCCTGAAATTAGAACGATTAGTAGCATAGTAATCGACATAGTTTTGACTTCACACCGGTTCAGGTTTGTTTTTAAAATTTAATCTTAGAGTTATTAGTAGTTTTTAAATTGACATAATTGACGTTGGTTTATTTGTATGCTTCTTTTTTATCGTGGTATTCGCTCGGTAGCAAAATCGTTGTGTACATTTCTTGTTCAGTGAAAAGGGTTCGTATCCAGATCTTCAAGTCTTGGTGCTCCGGAGTCGAATAGATGGACAAAACTGTTCCTTGCTGAGATTCAATTGCTATTGCGTTCAATTTCAGCCCGTCGTACGTTATGTATTCGCCGTGTTGTCGTTCAGAATGTGTTAGTTGAACGTGGTCCAGATGGCCTACGATTCCAAAGTCGCCGATGGCGTGTCTCATGGTCAGTCCGAGATAATCGATTTTGTTATCTTCACAGTATGAGAGTGCGGCGCGTGTAATGGCCATTTTCCCGAGTTGAAATCGTTGCCTGATATCTATTGTTTCGTGTTGCATCATTTTTTTCTTCTGATTTAATAACTAGCTATGCGTGAAACTCATGGTACCTATGCTCATCAAATAGGTCCATACCTCAGCATCAATTGGAGCTTGCTGAGGATT
>JBBQVT010000193.1:0-6672 GCA_038211245.1 Desulfobulbales bacterium
CGATTCGTTTCTGCATGGCTTTTCTTTTGAGAAGGGGACTGGAAGCTTGTTCGATAATGGCCTCGGTAAAGGCGGCAGCTAAAAAACCGATGCTGCCGAAACCGAAGACTATCAGAAACATAGTGAATATTCTTCCGGTGCCGGAAAGGGGGTGTATCTCGCCGAAACCTACCGTGGTAATGGTGATGACGGTCATATACAGGGCGTCGAGCAGGGTGAACTCCTCGATCACTCTATAACCGATCGTCCCGATGATCAAAAAGGTGATGGTGGCTAAAACACCGATGAGTATTTTTTTGTTGTGCAGCATGGGATTCGCGGTTATTTTCGGCGGAATCTTCGCTCGGTACCGGTATCGACCCGCCGGGACGACTACCAAGGTCCGACAAGTACGCTCAACTTTTCAATGGATTTCCTCAAGGGAGCAAAGAAGAGACATGAAACACACTCTAAAAAGGTATCTCACCATCGCCACACTTGCCATCCTCGCAGGTCATACACCCGCCCAGGCTGAGGAGGCCGAAAAACCAACAGCCGGCCTTGATATCGGTGCCTTCAGCCATTATATCTGGAGGGGGCTCGAATTGAGCAAGGACAGTGTGGTCATCCAACCGTCGGCGACCATCGGCTACAAAGGGGTAAGTCTGAATGTCTGGGGCAATCTCGACACCGACAACGATGCGTACGGCGGCGGCAAGTATAACGAGACCGACCTTACCCTGTCCTATTCCAAGACCCTGGGGCTAGTAAAACTCACCGGCGGCTATCTTTACTACGGCCTGGACGCCTTGACCGATTCCCAGGAGGTCTTCGGCTCGGTTACCCTCAATACCATTCTCAGTCCGACTGTTTCTGTGTATCGAGAAATTGCCCATCTACCGGCCTGGTATGTGAGTGTCGGGGTGTCCCATTCGCAGGAGCTGGTCGACAAGATCACTCTGGATGTGGCTGCATCTGCCGGTTACTACTCTTCCGATGACTCCAGCTTCGCCGAGGCCAACAACCCGAACGAGAAATATCAACAGTTTCATAACGGCTTGGTATCTGTCGGCTTTACCATCCCCTTTGCCGACTATTTCTCAGTGAAGCCGACCATTGCCTACTCCTTCCCGCTCGCCGACAAGGCGAAGGAATATATCGAATCCGTCAGTCTGAGTGATGAATCAAGCTTTATCTACGGTGGGGTTACTGTTTCTATGGCATTTTAGTGTCTGTGCAGGATGCCACTCGCCTTTGCCGGGAAAAGTGGCAGTTCGCCGATCATGGCCACAGCCATGGTCGGCGATAATGGGGTGTCACTCTTCCCTGCCGGCAACAACGGTAAGCAGCATAAAGCAATGCGAGAAACGGCCGGATTCGGGGACGAAACACAAAACCTTGTCACCGTCCGTCAACCGACCGGACTGCAGCAGGCCCTGCATCAGCAGGTAGATGGAGGCGCTACCGACATTGCCGACCTCGGCCAGGTTGGTAAACCACTTTTCATAGGGAATTTCGAAACCTGATTCCTTCATGCCCTGGTAAATTTTATCGCGGAAGTAGTCTGAGGAGTAGTGCGGCAGATACCACTGGATATCCTCAGGCCGTATGCCGCGTTTGCCGGCAATTTCCGGCAGCGCCCGGCCCACGGAGGTGCTGACGATATGTTCGTCGAGGAGTTTGACATCCTGCCTGACGGCAAAGTAGTTGTCTTGTGCCGCCGCCAGACTGCTGGCCAACTGCCGCCAGCCCTGCATCCGGCCATCGCTCATCTTTTTGCCGCCGGCATACATGCAGGTCGCCAGCTCGCCGGCGTAGCAGCGGTTTTCAATCCACTCTACCCGAAAACATAGGCCGACCCGGTTTTTCTGCCCGGAAATATACGCAGCCCCGGCGCCATCGGAGAGCATCCAACGGAGAAAATCGGCGTCAAAGCCCAACACCGGCTTTTTTTTCAGATCGGCATCCGGGTTTACCTCGGAGGAAAAAAAGTTGGCCTTCATAAAGGATGAGGCCAGCTCCGAGCCGGTCGCCACCGCATTGGTAACGGTGCCGGAGGCAACATTCATGCAGGCATATTTCAGAGCGGTCATCCCCGCCACACAGATACCCGCGGTGGTGACCACATCGCAGGGCGGGAGCGCCAGCTCCCCGGCAACCATCACCCCATGCCCCGGCATAAGAAGGTCGGGGCTCGATGTGCCGCAGCACAAACACTCGATGGCGGCCGGGGTAAAACCGTCTGTCGGCCGCAAGCGTCGCACCGCCTCGGCGGTCAACTCGGCATTGGTGTGCGTGCCCTGGCCGGTTGCCGGATCAAGGGCATAGTGCCTGGTATTGATCTTGTTATTGGCGAGTATCCGCCGCTTGGTGCGCGACGGAATATCGCCTACCCGCCCCAGCACGTCTTCGATGTGCTCATTATCCGCCGGCGCATTGGGGAGAAACGAGGCGAGGTCGTTGATATAGATATCCATGCTCAGCTCTTCATTTGGTGTTGATGCAGATGCTTCATGAGATCCGAATAGAGGGTATAGAACTCCTTCTTGGCGAGCCTGGTCGGCAGCACCGCGTTGGAGAAGGTGTAATAATCAAGATCGGTAATTTCCAATTCCCCTGCCAACTGCAGGTAGAGAGGGGTTCCGGGAATCGGTGTGAGAATCGACGGGATCGGCAGGGCGATCGGCGAACTGTCGATGAAACGGCCCAGCCTGTCGAAATCGGCATGGTCGTAATCGGGAGAGATGATGAAATCGCCGACCACCCGGATGCCTATCTCGGCGAGAATGTGCATGGCGGCAAGGTTCTTGTCGAGGCTGCTGCGCTTATTCATCCGCTGAAGACGGGCATCGTCTATCTCCTCAAAGCCGATGACCACGGCAACCAGCCCGGCCTTATGCCACAGCCGCATGAGGGCCGGATCGGCAACCACGGTATCGGCCCGAACATCGGCAACGATTTTTTTTTGTATCCCTAAGCGGAGAATTTCCTCGGCCAGTTGTCTCGCCACCTGCGGGTCGCCGAAGGTATTGGCATCGACAAAGCGAATCAGCGGGATATCCGGCAATAGCCCGATGTCGCGAATGATTGCCCCGACACTGTGACTGAGGTAACGTCCCCCGGTCATGGCCGGAATGGAACAAAAGGAGCAGCAATGGGTGCAGCCGAAGGCGGTGGCGACAAAGCCGACCTTGCCCCCCACCCCGCTCATGACGTATTTGTCGCGATGTGCCTGCACCAGATCGTAGCGGGGTGGTTGATCGTCGACCAGATCGTTGAACCGGTATTTTCGCCGAACCGGGGTAAGCGGTCCACCCGGACGCACCCGGAGAACCCCGAGGATATCCGCCGGCGTTCCACCCTCGGCAAGGGCATCGACCAGCAGCCGGAAGGTCAATTTACCGAGGCCGGCAATCACATAATCGATGGCAACTCGGTGAAAATAGCCCGGATCGGAGGAGGCATGGTGGCCGCCGACGACGATGACCGGCGGCTTGGCATACGCCTCCTTGATCTTTTCCGCAAGTTTAATAACCGTGTTGGCCTCGCAGGTAACGGCGGTGAAGCCGACGATATCCGGACCGGTCCCCTCGGCCAGCAGGGCGTCCAAGCCATGTGGATCAGCCTTCAGGTCGACAATCCGCACCGCATGACCGGGCAGATTTCCGGCAAGAACCTCAAGTGCCAGGGGCTCACCCCGGAAGATCATCTTCAGCGAGGTAATGCCGAACTCTTCCTCGGGAATGGAACGGCCGCAATTGGGCGGGTTGATGAGGACTATCTGCATAGGTTACAGGACACCTTTGGGTAATACTGCCTGCATACGTTGATGGGGAGATTGTTCATGGGTGTCTTTTCTTGCCGGTGGAAAACAGATACGCCGCCATTGTCGTGACCAAGCCAAAGGCCAGAAGTGCAGCGGCTTCCGGGACAATCGATCGCAGATCGCCACCACGGAGAAGGAGGTCGTAAAAACCGCTCTGCCCCCAATAGAGCGGGGAAAACAGACAGATCGGCCGCATGAAATCGGGCAGGGCATAGATCGGCACCATAATACCGCCCAAGGCCGCGCCGATGACAATCGACACCGGGCCGAAAACGGCGATCTGCTCATAGGTCCGGCCGATCGTCCCGAGAAGTATCCCGTAGCCGCAGGCAGCGGCAATGACGCTGAGCATCATAATGGCAAAGAGCAGCGGTTGACTCCCCGGCTCAAAGGCCGCCAGGCCAAACAGAGGCAAAACAAAGATACCGGCCATGAGAATCACCGCAAACTGGATGCAACAGACAACCGCATAGGCCAGAATTTTCCCGGAGATGATTGTCAAATAGCTCACAGGTAGAACCTTCAGCCGCAGCAGGGTTCCCGACTCCCGTTCCTTGATAAGCGAGCCGGCCAGCGGCACAACAATAAAGAAAATGCCGAAAATCGCCCAGGCGGGAATATTCTGCTGTACGGCGGTAGGCTGCATGATAAAGCCCATCGCCGTACTGAACTGCTCCCGCACCGGCATGAGAGGGCTGTCTTGGAACAGTTGCGGTAAAACTTTCTTCGCTTGCAAATCAGCGAGCGGCAGGGCCTGCAGCATCGCCGGCGGCAGATCTGCACCGATCTTTTCGGGAAGTAAGGCCAGGCTTTTTTCAACCAGCAGTCGGGTCGAAAGTCCCATGACCACCTGGTCGAGGGCCGACCGCACCGCCGCCCGAAAACTGCCGTGCACCGTTGGATCAAACCAGACCAGGATCTCCGGCACCGTCGGCAGGGCAGGTAACTGGCGCTCAGGGAAGAGATTTCTGGTGACTGTCAGCCGTACCGCCTCATCCGTTGCCTCGCTGAGCCCTTGCGGTAAAACGATGGCAAATTGAAATTTGGAGGCGGCCACCAGGGCCTGGGCCTGGTCCGCCGACACTTGCTCATCGCCCAAGGTTTCCACCAGATGGATGGAATCAATATGGTTGAAAAGACTGCGGATCTCGCTACCCGCGGCGCCCCGATCGATATCGACAAAGAGCACCTCAACACTGGTGGTTGTCACCTTATCCTGGATAAGGGTAATGACGATCACCAAAAAGGCCGGCATGACGAAGAGCAGCGCCATCCCGGCCCGGTCGCGGACCAAGAGGAGCAATTCCTTGCCGATCGATATAAAGAGTTTGCCGCCGAGCATCACCGTCACTCCCGCAGATGCTCGCCGGTCTTTTGCAGAAAGAGTTCGGCGAGGCTGCCGCAGCCTGCGGTCTGGGCAATGAGATTCTTCGGAGTATCCTCGGCGATGATCCGACCCTCGTCGATAATCACCACCCGGCGACATAAGGACTGGACCTCTTCGAGGTAGTGGGAGGTATAAATCATCGCCATCTGCCCGTGGTTGAGGGCCGCCAGTTTTTCCAGGATCATATGCCGCGACTGGGCATCGATCCCCACCGTCGGCTCATCGAGGAACAGCAGTTCGGGATCATGGATAATGCCGATAATCAGATTGATTCGTCGTTTCATGCCGCCGGAATAGGCGGCCACCTGCCGGTCCCGCTTGGCATAAAGACCGAACATCTCCAGGTAATACTTGGCCTTTTCCGCCAGCTTCTGTCCCGTCAAACCGCACATCCTGCCAAAATAATTGATATTTTCAAGTCCGGAAAGACGGTCGTAGAGGGCGAGATCCTGGGGCACGAAACCGATTTTGCGGCGCACTCCGGCAGGACTATCGAGCGCATCCATCCCGGCGATGTGCAGCGATCCGCGCTGCGGCCGAAGAAGCGTGGTAAAGACCGACAGCAGGGTGGTTTTCCCGGCGCCGTTGGCGCCGATCAGACCACACAGTTCGCCACGGCCAAGGGAGAGGGAGACGCCGTTTAAGGCTGGGACATCGCTACCTGCATAGGTAAGAAAGAGGTCCCGGCCAACCAGGAGCGGCAGCTTATCGCTCATGCTGCGACCTCGCCCAAGTGGCTATCATTGCCCAAACTCAAGGATATCACCATAGATTGCCCGCTCGCTTTGCCCGCATTGCCGCAATATTGCAGCGAGTTCGCCATAAGTGTCGTCGGCCTTGGCCCGCCCTTTGCACATTCGAGCTCCGGAAACGGCAAAACGCCGCCAGGTATCGCCGACCAGGGTCATCCGCTCGGAGAGCTGAAAGAGTGGCGGCAGCCCTAAAAGTTCGGCCGCCTCCTGTAAAAAGGCGGCGTACATAAAGCGGAAACCGCCGCCGCCGGTGCCGATCTCCTCCTGCATCCTGATGAGCTGGCCGAGATACAGCAGGGCCCGCTGTTCACCGAGTTTTTTCGGCCATTTCTCCAGCCGGTCGGCAAGAAAATGTATGCCACGCACCCCAAGAAAAGGCACCGGGGTGCGCAGCATGGTTTTACAGACCCTGACCAGTCCCTGTCGAGCAGCTCCGGCCATGTCCGGATTTTGCGGCACCGCTTCGAGATAATACATTGCTCCTCTCGGAGCCAGTGTTCCCTTGGCGAAACGGGCGCGCTGCAGGTCATCTCTTTGGCAATGCACCACCTTTTCAAAGACCGGATCGCTGATCAGGTAATGGTCGTCGTCGCGGCCGATGACCACCAGATTATGCATGTTGAAATGAAAACGAAAGGCCGGCGGAAAGTAGGGCAACCAGTAGGCACCGGTCTGGCAACCAACGGGAATACCCTCCGCAAGTTTTGCATCAAGGTCATCCATGGCCT
>JBBQVT010000194.1:0-6551 GCA_038211245.1 Desulfobulbales bacterium
GGTAAACGTCAAGGATATTGAAGAGTTGCTTGGCTCAAAAATCCATGGAGCAAGCGACTTTGTCTAATTTGAAGGCCATGGCGCGGCCGTTGATGATTTTTCGGAGGCGCATAAGCAGGTTTCAACTGATGACAACAAGCCGGCAGCGGCACCAAAAAAGCAGCTCTAGGCTGAATGGAACGTGTTCTTGTTACTTCAGGATCAGATGGTGATTTTATTCCCATCTGATGTACCCTTCACCTGGTCGACAATGAGATATTATGGATACGTATAAAAAATCATTAAGGGAAAGACTTCTCTATTTTTCTTTGGGGGTTGTAAGCTTGGCCCTTGTCAGTTTTTTGATGGGGGCTGCTAGTGATTACCAGAACAGCAATAATACTACTTTAAACTATGGCAGGTATGCCATCTCCTCTTGGGCGACACAAATTGACGGCAAGAGCGGCGTAGTTGGTGCCTTTGTGGTGGATACCGTTTCCGGAGAAACAAGAACCGCCTATATTCGTACCTACGGTGATGTTCCAAAAAGCGAAGCAAAAAAAAATGATCTCAAAAAACCATTTAATGCTATTGAATAAAAAAAGAGGCTCGCGATTGCATGCGGTGGCAGTTAATGCAGCTTCATGTTTACTCTTGGTGTTTCTATTGGGTGCGACCGAGATTAATATTGGTGTTAATAATCAGGTGAATACTGGTAAGATTGTCGGTGGAAACTGTTTGCAGGGAAATGGCAACGTAACCAAGAAACGATTGGTTGTTGAACAATTCAAGGATATCGTAGTTGATGGAGTTTTTCGGGTTAATGTTATGTGCGGTAAAAATCCAGAAATCACCATCACAGCGGATGAAAATCTCCATTCTCTGATATCCGCAGCAGCTAACAACGGCAAATTGCAGCTTTCAACCACCGGATCGTATTGTGCGACAAATTCTTTCGTCGCTGATATTTCCCTAAACGAGCTGGCATCGATCATAGCAGATGGCAGCAGTGAATTAGAAGTTAATTGCAATTCTGCGGCAAATGGTAAATTGGCCATTGAACTTCGCGGAACCAGTTCCATGACTATTTCAGGAACAGCCAAAAATGTGCGTATGTCACTACAAGATAGTACAGAAATTGATGCGTTTCAACTTAAGGCCGAAATGGTTGACATCAAGGCGAGTGATGCGTCAACAGCTCGTGTCAATGTCTCTCAGAAACTCACCGGATCGGGAAGTGATGCGAGTACAATCAACTATCGTGGCCAACCTCGAATAGTGAAAGTTCAAACCTCTGATGCAAGTGAGTGTTCTCCCGAAGATTGAATTGATTTTTGTTCTCACGTTTTTGTGAAATCTACGGTTATTGAAGAAATGTGCTTAACATCACCGACTCGCGCTGTAACTTCAAACTCCACAGTGCTTCCTGGCGCAAATGCCTCACCACCATTTATCTCTTCCTCATAAGAAAAAATCCTCTTTCCTTCGCCAGACAACAGATGAATCGTAGCATATCCTTTGATCAATGCCCTCGAAACGTTTTTAATTTTTGCTGTGATGGTGATTATGCCACTGTCTGAATGAACTTCGGCGGCGAGGTCCTCAACAACGATCAATTGTTGTTTAAAGGTTGAGGTCGGGACATTCCCGGTTTGTTGTGGCGGAGCTGAGTGCTTTGCAGTGTCGCCTTGTTTGGCCTGCGCGGGAAGAACGGACAAAACCACTGCCAGGAGAAATACTACGCCGCCGAAAGATGCTTTCATGGTTGCCGTGCTCCGCGAAGAGGTGAATGGAAAGTTGTAGTCGCGTTCTAAACCGGCAGAGCCTTTTCATACTGGAAGGATGCCGGTAGTCTCCTGTTTGCAGGACCTCAATTCAGAGCTGAATGCTTCCTGAAATAGCCAACCAGCGAGTACCTCATTGATAATATTACCATTCCAAAATGTCAGCTGTCAAGATAATGGAATCGATTTCATGCTCGATGGCCAAGTGGTAAGCAATCTGTTCCACATCGGATTGTGGGGTTGTACAAAATGGTGATTTGTTGATTTTTTTAATGTTTAGGCTTCTTGTGCTGCAACCGGTGTTCTCCGCCATGCGATTTACAGGAACCGCATATCGGCTTAGCGGTTCAGCGGTTTACCACTCTTGCCTCCAGTCCTTCCGATCGAAGAGTGTTGATGAGGTTGGCCGTATCTTCTTTTGTTTCGAAGGCGCCAAGGAGAAGACGAGTTTGTGTAGCGTTGGTCGCCACATCCCTGACATAGCTGGTGTATGGCATGTATTGCAATGCTAAAAGCTTCTCGCGCAAATCCTTAAAACTTTCCAGAGTACCATCCCTGCCTACCTGAATTGCATATGGCATGTTTCTGATTAAACTGTCTGTGATTTCGTCCTTTTCAAGTGATTGTCGTGTCTTTTCCGCTTCTTCTTTTGTTGCAAAAGAACCAACAAAGATTCGATGCCAAAGTACCTGATCCTTCAGTTTGAGCGAGCCGGTAAAGGCTGGGTAACCAGTCCGCCTGAGCATCGCTGCTACCCGGTAGGACTGTTGCTGCGAGCGGCTAGCACTGATCTGCACGGTAAATGGAACCTTTTCATCTAAGGCAAGAACGGTTTTTTTTGTGAAATCGAACCGTTTGCGCGGAGCGCCAGGGGTTTGCTGCGAATCTGCGTCACCTGGAAGCACCTTTGCCTCTATTTCAATAGAACCGTTTTGAGGCAATTCGCCGACTTGTTCGACAGCTTGTTTGTTCAGCCTGTCGAGTTCTACCAACCTTTTTTCGATAAGAGACAGATTTCCCGCTGAAACTCCAAATGGTCCAAAGAAAAGTGATGTGAGGACAATAAAAAAGGCGAGGCAATACTTCACAACTGTCACCAAGGTGTTAAGGTTCTTGTAAGCTATAACACCCAGCTTTAAATCTGCATTTTGCGGCTTGGGCATCAATTTTCATCATATGTTTTTTATTTTTGAAACCCCAATGAGGGTGCAGTGTCTCGCACTTCTGATGAGGGTGCAGTGTTTCGCACTTCAACTGAACCTCCCAGTCTGGTTGTCGAGGTATTGCTGCCAATTTTGGGCAATGTCGATGGCAAGTTGTCCTCTATACGTTCATCAGATCCGATCGGGATGGCAGGGTCTTTTACCAAGCGAAAACCGATGTAATTACTTTTAGTGTCGGCCGAAACCCCAAGTCGTGATGTCGTACTTATCTGTTTTGCCGGTGAGTTCCAGGCACCACCTCGGATTGTGAAGTTGCTACATTTTCCGGTAACTTTTCTGGGCGACTGATCCTCGGAGGCATTGACATAGTTGTCTACCCAGCAGTCTTCTACCCACTCCCAAACATTTCCGGATATGTCATGAAAACCAAATTTATTGGTGGGGAAGCTTCTTGTCGGGACAGTTTGGGTTGCTTCACTGCGCGAACAACAGGTCTTGCAATTAGCCATGTCAGGCTTAAAATCATTTGCCCAGGTATAGGTCGTTCCGGTTCCAGCCCCTGCAGCCCACTCCCACTCTGTTTCGGATGGTAGCCTGTAGGTGATTCCAGTCTGTTTGGTCAACCACTTGGCATAGGCTTGTGCATCATGCCAACTAACGTTGATTACCGGACGGTCTTTTCTTCCCCACCCAGAATCATTTGGAAGTGCTGCGTTCGTCTCAATGCAAAATTTTTCGTATTCTTCAAATGTCACTTCAGTAACCATAAAAAATATCTGATGATCGATTTTAACAAAATGAGCTGGTTTTTCAGAAAATTTATCGCTTCCCATCATAAAGGTACCGGTCGGAAGCGGCAAGAGCGATGGCCCCTGTCCACCGGCACCGAGATTGTCCCTCTCTCCGGATAAAAATTCTGATCGAAGGTAACCAGAGTCTTCCTGCTCAGGCATCGGTTTGGGAGGTACTTTTTGTAGTTTTTCTCCTTCTATGGGAGGTGCTTTGCTAACGATGCTTTCCGTATGAACTGCTACGGGTTCAGTTTTTTCTTCTGAAGGGGTTTCCTGTTTTCGAATGCTTTGAACCAACTGCCCGTAGCGAATTTCTTGTTTTGGCTCTACTTCCATGATTTCGGCATTGGCGGTATTGGTGGTAACCTCGGTGATTTTGATTAGTCCAGCACGAATTTGTTCGACCTCTACAACCTCACCAGTTTTTGGGTGTTTTATTACGTTTCCTTCCTTATACACAATGAATTCCATGCCTATTTGCAGATTTGATGTAGCGCCGAGATCGATCATCACTGTGTTGTCTCGTTTTTTCACCACATAGCCGGTCAAAGGGAAATTTCTCACTATCTTAGAGGTAAGTCGTTCAATAGCCTCTTTGAGGTTGTCGGAGGTTTTACTGCGAAGATTTTCCGCCGCGACGATGGATCCAGTGCTGACGTTAATTATTCGGGCGTTAACCTCGATGGTATCCTGAAACTGTAATACCGAACCAGAAATAATCGTCTTTACACCTAATATTTTTCCAAGCTGAGCAGTGCTGCTTTCATCAATCAATCCGGTCATTCCAAGCTTCTGTTCATCAACGATTTTTTTGAGTAAGGCCCGTTCAACAACTTGAAAACGGCCATCCTGGACCAACGCGGTAGTGAACCATTCCGCTACAATTCCCCCCATGTCCTTTGTTTTGAAGGTGTCTCCTCGCAGCTCGAAATCAAGGACGGCAATTTTGGTTTTTTTAAATTCAGCATAACAATAGGTGTTCAACAGAATAACAAGGGCGGCCGTGTAAATACAGAAAAAGAAGGAGCATCTATTTAGCATGAGCAACTCCTGCCCTGGAGAGAAATCTCCGAATATTCTGGCTTCTCGAAAAACAACTTCATGCGTAATAAGCTATTATTTTTTATGGATTTGTCAAACGATGTGTGAAGAGTGTTCCGAAACGTGGCCATGCCATATATAAATATGAAACAGCTGTCAGTTTCTGGCCATCGGCGCCAGGGAGTCCCGAATGGGTATGTTGTAATGCTCAATCTTTGCATCGGCATGGAATATTCGGGAAGTGGTTGATGGTTGGTAGTTGCATAACAAAGAAGAGCCGGGAATAGACCGTCCGGCTCCAGGGGAAAGGCTAATTACTTCGAAGGCGATCTTCAATCTCAGTTATCATCTCAGCATGTTCTACGAAAATTCTGTTGTAAGGATGCCACTGCACCCCGTTTCCAGACCATTCGGCCACATCCTTGACCCGATAAATCAATGGCTCGGAGGAAACCAGAGTGGCGATGAGCTGACAACGGAGGAGGAATTCACCATTTTTTGTTTCAAATTTTTTTACTGTATATTTGGTCTGAAGGTATCCAGATTCATAATTGAGTTCCTTGACATTTGAGGAACGCTTGACAACAGCGTCAATCATGATCTGCCAGGCAGTTTTTGGATCAAGATTTGTACCAACCAGAATTTGCACCCAGGTATTGGTCGCCGGAGATGTCCTTGTTGCTTCCCAGAGGGGGCTCGGAATAAGGTCGATGGTGACTTCACCCTGTTTAAGTGACGTAATTTCTTTGTTGACGAGAAACTCTTGTTCAAAAAAGCCATCCTTGGAAATCATTAAGTTGTACTCATTTTTATGGGAAAAATCAAATAGATATTGGAATGGGGTGACCTTTGAAGCTTTCTGGCCATCTATAGCCACAGTGGCCCCAGGAGGGTTTGTTCGAATTTCTGTATTTTGCAGTGGAGGAGTTGCACAGCCTGAAAAAATAAACATACATGCTAATAGATTGATATAAAACATTTTATTTAACATGGGTAGATTCCTCCTTGAATCCCTTTCTGGAATTATTTTTCATGTAGCTGACATATTTTTATGTGAAGCATGTATACGTTCATTAGAGTAACAAAAGTTTGTTTGATATTATTCTATTACCAAGTTTTTCTGGTAAGTAATGAAAAAGCCCTTGAAATCTCCACTAACATTGTATGTTATAATACTAAAAACAGTCCAACCTTTTTTGCCAAAATCGTCATTTGAGTCGTTGAGTAGTGATGTTGCTTTCTCAATGTCCTTTTCAAGAATATAGATTGTAGTAGTTTTCTGACTTGCCGCCATTTCAGTCCTTGCCGCCAAACTTTCCGGCAGGAGAGGTGCAGGTTCTGATGCGGCAGCACTTGCTGGATTGATTCCAGAAAAGAGTAAAAACAAAGCAATGCAAACAAACCAGAGATTTTTCATTTTTCCCTCCTGATGAGACTTCCTTTATTTTTTGCGATGATGCAGTTGAGGATATTGAGGAGACGGACCCAAATACAATCCTCTATCCGTATAATACCTCTCTACAAGGGTGGAACGTTCTTGTTTTCAACTATGGATCGATCCGGCTTCCTTCCTTTAATGATCGGCTTAGCAACGTCTCAAATATCCTTGAGCGTATTATAATAACTGAAGTTTCCTATAAAAGGTTCATGCCGCCATCCGCATCAGGGCGGTCACAAGCGTATTAAACACCGATTTGCGTGGAACCGAGCAAAGTATTGGAAAATCTTTATCCAACGCTTCTTCGGCCAGCAACCTTCTGACATCGGAGAAGGCAAAATGATCGCGGCCCTTT
>JBBQVT010000195.1:0-6513 GCA_038211245.1 Desulfobulbales bacterium
CGATAAAACCGACCATTGCCATGACATAGGCCACCGGCATCTTCGTCATGAACACCGCGACCATGAATATAATTCCAATAATACCTATTGTTGTGGGGCTCATTATTTTATCAATTGGCTAAAGGTTTTTAATATGGATGACACGATGACCAGGCAGAGCACCACACAACTGCAGGCCAAGATAAAAACAATCGCATACTCGGGAAGATGCAAGTTCATCGACACTTCACCTGAGGCCCTGAGCTTCATGCTGAAGAGAAACATGCGCCAGGTGACAACCACAAACAGGGCGAGACTGACGGTCTCGGTAATGAGCTCACAAACCAATCGCCATCTCCTGGGTAATCTATCAACCAGGAGTTCGACACCGATATGTCCTTTTGTCAGCTGGGTAACCGGCAAAGCCGCAGCAATGGCTAAAACCCCCATGAAACTGACAAGCTCGATGGACCCGAAGATGGGGTGTTTAAACAGACGACCGATGACGTCGAGACCGGTCAAAACAGCCATGCCGAAGAGGAAAAATGCCCCGACCATCTTCAGTTTGTCCGAGAGAAAAAGCAGTTTTTTTTCTAATGATTCCATGGGCACTTGCATCTCCACTGAGAAAAGTCAATGTTACTGACAAACCGGCGGCAGTAATGCGCCGCCGGTTTATTCATATACTCATTATGGCACTTTTATTTGTTCGCCTTTAACGACTCTTTTACACTGTTGATGATTTTTGGACCATCGGCAGTTTTCTTGCCGTACTCTTCAATAAATGGGGTAACCGCAGCCGCCCAGCGCTCTGATTCCTTGGCATCCAGTTCAATCACGGAATTGCCCTCTTTCTTCAGAAAGGCTTCAGTTGCTGCCTTATCGGCATCGTCCCATGCCTGCCCATGCTTGGTAATCCATTCTTTATTCAAAGCCTCGATAGCTGCCTGATCTTTGGGGTCGAGAGCGGCCCATTTATCTTTATTCATGGCAATAAAAAAGGTGGTGGTATAAGCGCATGAATAATTGTGAATCATGTACTTGGTGACTTCACCCAGTTTCCAGCCAAGACTTGCCTCTGCCGGATGGGCACTGCCATCTACAACACCTTTTTCAAGACTTTCATAGGCATCACTCATTTCCATTGCCGTTGGAGTTGCTCCAAGAGCTTTAACCATCTCGGCACTCATACCGGTAGATCGAATCCGCAGTCCTTTCAGATCTTCAAGGACTTTGACTTCTTTAGTTTTGGTACTGATCAAGCCGGGGCCGTGGGCGTGCAGATACATCAGCTTGGTATCTTTGAAATCGTTGGCCTTAAGCTTATTGTAGACGTCATTCGCAACCTTGGTGGCGACAACACCGGAGGGATAGCCAAAAGGCAGATCAAAAAAGGAAACTGTTGGAAAGCGACCAGCGGTATAGGCAGCTACGGAGAAGCCGATATCGGCGATGCCGTCGGCAAGACCGTCATAAATCTGTTTTCCCTTGAGAAGACTGCCGCCCGGATAATACTCTATTTTTACTCTACCTTCCGTCTTCTCTTCAACCGCCTTGCACCAGGCCTCGGCCAGTTTGCTCTGGCTATGTGTGGGCGGGAAGAAATTTGCGTATTTCAGAGTGACATTTGCGGCCGAAGACTGCATCGGAGCAAAGGTGAGAAGTGACCAGATAACTGCAACCAATGTGCCGGAATACAAGCTCTTTTTCATTATCTAACCTCCTTTGATGTTGTTTGCTGACGAACTCCCGCTACCGGATTTCTCTCTGCCGCATCCTCCTTAAATGCCACAAGGTTGAAATTTAATTGAATTGCCTTCTAAGTAATAAATAATTTTTTCAAATAATTGGCGAAAAGTTACTTTATGATAAACCCCGGCCAAAGGCTGGCTGGGACGCTCAGGGATTGTCCATAATCAACATGAACACATTTTGTCGATTGTATAGTTCCATTCGCCGTGAAACGAAGCTTTCGTCAAGTTGACTGTCTCCAATTCCTCATCTTTTATACGAATGCCTTTTGGATAGAGAGTAGTGTCCATCTCAGCATTGATAGCCAGCCCACTTCGGGTAGTCGTGCTACCAATGAGATTGACAATGACTTTATGGCTAACCAGTGGCCTTTCCCGCCAGTTCATGCTGATATAGCTGATAATGCGTTGTTCAATCTTGTTCCATTTGCTCGTACCTGGAGGAAAGTGGCAAACCGAAATTCGCAATCCAGTCTGGTCTGCAAATTTTTGCAGAGCTACCTTCCACAAGCGAACCCGAGAGCCTTTACTCCCGCCACCATCAGCAGTAATCAAAAGTTCTGTGGCGTTCGGATAGCGTACTTGCCCCATATTATTCCACCAACGACGGATGCTTTCCACTGCGAACTCGGAGGTGTCGTGATCCGTCCCGACACTCACCCAGCCGACATGGGCATATTGATCGTACACTCCATAAGGGTTTGCTTTGCCAAGTTTCGGACCAGGGAAATCATTTCCTCGTACCTGCTGAGGATCGCCCTTCGGTTGCCATTCCTGCCCACCTTTTTTGAACTCACCAACCAATTCTTTTTTCTTCGTGTCGACCGAAATAACCGGTTCATGTCGCAGTTGAAATGCCGTCGCCTGCTCGTTGATATAGATGAACTGCTGGTCTCGATCAGGGTGATTTGCCGAACCTTCCTTGGTCTTCTTATTTGCCTGTAAGCTGTAACCCAACTCGGCAAGCAGGTTGGCGACCTTTTGCCTTCCAACAAGGTGACCTTGCTCTAAAAGTGCTGCCGCTAGTTGCCGGGTACTCTTGCACGTCCAGCGCAATGGAGATTCAGTGTCACCTCGGGTGACCGGATCCACTAGAAGCTCAAGATCCCGACGCAACGTCGGATCATACTCGTCGATCGGCTTGCGCCCACCGCCTATTGCGCGAATTCGTTTATTTTTCTCTAAGACTTTCGTTTCGTGCAATTTGACAAGGTCTTTTATCCCTTGATGAATTGTCGTGCGTGACAGCCCTGTCGCCCGCGCAACGAGTGATATTCCGCTATGGCCTAAGACTTGAGCTTCGGCTGCAGCCCAGAGGCGACGAATGTGTTCATCAAAGAGCGGTGCAAGTAACTCCAGTTTTTCGCGTATCGAGGTTTCTGTGGTAATATCCATCCCCACAACATAACCGACAGCCAGATATTGTTTAAGTTATATATGGACATACACCAAAATATTTTTCTCAATTCTCTGAGAGAAGCAAAATACCCAGAACATCCCGGTCGGACCAATGAAGTCTGACCGGGACGTTCGTTCACAGCATTAACCCTTGAGATTCATTGGAATATCTCCAAGACCCCGGTCGATATCAGTAGTAATTCCTTCAATGATCTTCCTTTGCCCATCTTTTTCAATGGTCAAAGTATAGTTACGGTTATCCTTCAAGCCTTTCAACCAAAAATCACCGAAACTGTTTGTTGTTTCAGTAAATACTTCCTCAGTCTCGGCGTCTTTCAGAGAACAGACGGCACCGATGATAACTTCTTTCTGGGTTGGCTCATAAAGGGTGCCGGCAACGAATTTTTTCGGCAAGCCTTTATAATAGATGCGTGACTTGGTGCCTATCTCCGGTCTGAAAGAATCCGCCCGGGCGATGAACTCGGCAAAATCCGCTTCCTCACCAAAGCGCAGGGCTTCCGTCGGACACTGATCTACGCAGCGAGGAACCGTCCATTCTTCCGGATCACTGTCCAGAAGGTGACTGCAGCCGGTACATTTTTGGGCTATATTCAGTTGCTCGTTGAGGAAAATGGCGTTATGGGGGCAGGTATCCACACACAGTTTGCAGCCTGTGCATTTCACTGGATCGATGATCACCAGACCGTCAGCACGTTTATAGATGGCCTCGGCCTTGCAATCGGCGATGCAGGGGGCGTCGTCGCAGTGATGACAGAGCATCGGGATATAGCTGACCTTCACGTGGGGAACATGGCCGTGTACTTTTTCGGTTATGCCGAGCCAAAACTGGCCAGTATCCGGCTGGGGTTTGGCATACGGTGTCCAATCATTGCCTACGTGCTCATCTTTACAGGCAATCTGGCAACAGTAGCAGCCATTACAAACAGACAAGTCGACTGTAAATACTTTCATTACTTGGCACCTCCGTCAGTAATCCAGGCATCGACACGGAGACCCGCCGCCGGATCATATTTTCTTGCGAACGCCTCAGGGTTCTCGCGTCGCCATTTGTCCATTTCTTCGCCGGATACTTTTTGTACCTCAACAAGATACCCTCCAGCAATCTGACCGACACAGTTTTCACTGGTGATCGCCCCGGGAGTGATGGTGTTGATTGCTCCACCGCGTTCGATTTCACCGGTTTTGATGGGATCGTGCCGTGCACCATGATCAATATAGGCGACACCTGAACGTAACCTCTCCGTCACATACGCTCCGGCCAAAACGATCCCACGCTCGTTGTAGATCTTAACGATGTCACCGTTTTTGATACCTCTTTTTTCAGCCTCAAGCGGATTTAGCCAACACGGCTCATATTTATAGCCATCCGGGCCGGTGACTTTCATGGTCGGGGTCTCACGGGTCCAGGTGATATCATCGCACTGGGCGTGGACACGCCAGCGGCCGTGGTTGGACACGATCAACAGCGGATAAATTCTTGCCCGGACGCTGGACATACGCTCATCGTGATTGTGGCTCTTTTCAACCCACTTCGGTATCGGCCCCCTCTCTTTATCATCGGGATAGGCCTTGGCGAGAGCTTCTGAGTAAAATTCAAGCTTGCCGCTCGGGGTATTAAGCTTGTGTTTCTCCGGATCGAGATAGAACTCGCGGAAACCTGGAGGATCTTTTTCCCAGTCTTCGGCTGTGGAGTAGATCCAATAGCTTTTCTCTTTCAGTTGTTCCCAGGAGACCAACTTGTCGCCACCCATGTAACCCCAGATGGCTTTTTGTAGATCGGCAGTGGTTTTGCCCTCGGTCATCTGCTCTTCCATGCCAGGAAATTTCTTGGCGACTTCAAGGACGCATTGGGCATCACTCTTCGATTCACCGATAGGTTCGATGGCTTTCTCGGTGATCATGATATTTGGCTGCATGGTACCCTGGCGGATGTTGGTGACGATGTCGTCAACCTCCATATGGGTATTAGCCGGCAGGACGATATCGGCGTAAAGGCAATCGTTTTCAAACCAAGGATGCTGAGCAACCATGAATTCGATCTTCGGGCTCCGGAGAGCCAGTTCGGTTTCGTTGCCGAAATTCCAGCAGGTAATTCGGCATGGGCTGTCGGCCCAGATCATATGAATTTGCGAACCTTTTTTCTCCGGCTCTATCGGGTAGGTATATTCGATAAATTGATCTTGGGTCAGGGCGTTTTGAGCCCCGGTGCCTCTGAATTTAATCGGCTCGTCGGAAAGTATGGCGTTCTGGATTAGGGTTTTAGGGATAACCTGATCCTGCCAGGCGGCAACGGCGCTGTAGACAGGTAAGGCAAGGCGCTCTTCAATCTCTGGATTCCAGAAGAAGGTGCCGCCAAGGCCTTCGGCGCGGGGTAGGCCGAAATAGGTCCACTGATGCTGATGCACTCCGGGACCGCCAAGCCCCTGCATGCCAAGGAGAATACATTCAAGTCGCGCAGGTTCATGGGAGAATGGTCCACGGATGAAGCCGCCACCGAAATAGTGGGCAATCGAGGTGGTCTTGGCGCCGAATTCTCTGGCCAGGGCCTTGATGGTCCAAACCGGAACACCGCATTTTGGTGAGGCCCATTCAGGAGTCTTGGGAATGGTGTCTTCTTTGCCGAGGACATAATCAGCGACCTTGTCCATGCCGACTGTGTGGGTTCTGACGTATTCCTTGTCATAGGTTCCTTCGGTCAGCCACATATAGATGATTGCCAGTTGCAAAGCGGCATCGGTGTTGGGCAGTACCGGAATCCATTTATCAGCATGGATGGCAGCACCGTAGTTGCAATCGGGGCAAACATAGACCTGCTTAATACCAGCCTCGGTCAGGAAGTAACAGAGGCGGCTGGCGAATTGCCCGACAAAACCCCAGGGGGTAGTTTCCGGATCGCAACCCCAGAAAAGGACCATGTCGGAATGTTCAATGGTGTCCTTGACGATGTTGGCGGCCGGGTACATAATGCCCTGGGCGCCCTGACCCCAGACATGTTTTGCTCCCCAGTACCAGCCTTCCCAGCTATCGGGATTACGCACTTGAAGAGTAAATCCACCCAGGTACTCGAGGAGAACCCCGGGATGCCCGTGTGGAGTATTGATGGTCTTGCACTCACCGTGGCCGTCACCCTGCATAAGGATGGCATTGTAACCGTATTTCTCGTGAACTCTTTTGATTTCATCGGAGATGATAGTGGCTGCTTCGTCCCAGGAGATGCGGACAAATTTGCTCTTTCCACGATTTTGGGTGTTACGTTCGCCTTTCGGATCCCAGTCTTCTCTTTTCATCGGAAAGGGGACGCGGTTCGGGGAATAGACCCGTTTCTTATACCCCAGGGAAAAAGGGCCGGGCAACGATTTCCACG
>JBBQVT010000196.1:0-6435 GCA_038211245.1 Desulfobulbales bacterium
AACTGACCGTCG
The DNA here is from genome assembly GCA_038211245.1 of Desulfobulbales bacterium. GTDB lineage: Bacteria > Desulfobacterota > Desulfobulbia > Desulfobulbales > Desulfocapsaceae > Desulforhopalus_A. Next base: position 13 of record JBBQVT010000196.1, read on the forward strand.
TGCCGTCGTCCTGCGCAGACAAAACCGACAGTTTACTGGTGGTAAAAGACACCCCGACCCGCTTTAAAATCGTGCGCTTCACAGCCGAACACAAGCATGTCATCAACCTGGTGGGCACAGGTATGACCATTCCCAAAAGCGGCGAAAAGCTTGCCAGGCAGGTGGTCGACAAACTTTCGACCTTTATGGCCGTCCATTCCGACCTTGCCGGGGCAAGCTGGGCCACCGCCATCGCCGCCGACAGCCGGCCCCATGCTCATATCTTGCCCTGTCGGGACGGTATCAGCGTGGAGTTTCTGGTCAAACCGATCAGCACCGGCAATTCCAGCTTCAGGCCGGGAAAAGGCAGCCAGAGCGTAACGGCGTTGATAGATGGCAAAACCGTCCAGGCGGTGCGTGATCCGGACGAAGAAAAACAACGACTGGCCCGGATACTTACGGCCTGCCCGACCCTTAATCGTCTGGAAGTAAGTGACAATCAGTGGCAGGCCGAAGATCCCGAGGATTCGCTGGAACTGCTGCTGGAATTAAAGGATTGCGGCGACGATGTGGTCATGGAATGGCCGCGCGGCGAAAAGTTTGCGGTGCGCCGACAGGTCAGCTGGAACAGCTTTTCTCTGCACATCGGCAAGGACCATGACTGGTTCAAGGCCACCGGCACACTGAGGATCGACGACAGCCAGGCCATCAACCTGCGCCGACTTCTCGAAATGCTCGGCCAAGCGACCGGCCGCTTTATTCCCCTTGATGACGGCACCTTCCTGGCCTTAACCAAGTCGCTGCATAAACGGTTGCAGGAACTGCAAGCCTACTCGGAAGGTCACGGCGAGGGCGTACGCTTTGCGCCCCTGGCCGCCCTGGCCCTGGAGGATTTCACCAGGGAGGCGGGGCAGCTGCACAGTGATAAGGCCTGGAAGGAGCATTGCAAGCGCTTGGCCGAGGCAGACACCCCAGCATTCCCCTCGACGCTCAGGGCCGATCTCCGCGACTACCAGGCAACCGGCTTCCGCTGGCTGGCCCGCCTGTCTTCCTGGGAGGTGGGTGCTTGTCTCGCCGACGACATGGGCCTTGGCAAGACCGTGCAGGCCCTGGCGGCGATCCTCCTTCGCGCCGCCAAGGGCCCTACCCTGGTGGTGGCGCCGCTCTCGGTCACCTCGAACTGGCAGGAAGAAGCCGGCCGTTTCGCCCCGACCTTAAATGTCATCGTCTTTGGTCCGGGTGACCGCCGCGAGGTCATCGACACTCTGCAAGCCTTTGATCTCTTGATCGTCAGCTATGGCCTCTTGCCCCTGGAAGCGGAGCTGCTCGCCTCGGTGCAGTGGCAAACCGTGGTCCTCGACGAGGCCCAGGCCATCAAAAACAAGCAGACCAAACGGTCACAAGCGGCCATGGGCTTGCGGGCTAAATGCCGGATTATTACCACCGGCACGCCGCTTGAGAATCACCTCGGCGAACTGTGGACGCTGTTTAACTTCCTTAACCCCGGCCTGCTCGGTTCGTTCAAAAGGTTTAACGAAAAATACGCCATCCCCATCGAGCGGGATCAGGACAAAGATGCCCGCAACCGCCTGCGCAAATTGATCCGCCCCTTCATTCTCCGGCGTCTGAAAAGCGATGTCCTGCAGGAACTGCCGGCCAAGACCGAGATCACCCTGGAAGTCGAAATGAGCGCCGAGGAGCAGCTGCTCTACGAAGCGCAGCGGCAAAAAGCCCTGGCGACCATCAGCGCCCACAAGGGTGAAGAGGCCGGGCCGCAGCATCTGCGCATCCTCGCCGAGATCATGAAATTGCGCCGCTTATGCTGCAATCCGAGCCTCCTTCTGCCGGAGGCGGGGATTGCCTCTTCCAAGCTACAGGTGTTCACTGACACCCTGCGCGAACTCCTCGACAACAATCACAAGGCCCTCATCTTCAGCCAGTTTGTCGACCACCTCGGGATAATCCGCAGTTATCTTGACGCCGAGAAAATCAGCTACCAGTATCTCGATGGTTCAACGCCGATCAAAAAACGGAAGGAACGGATCAATAACTTCCAAAACGGCAGCGGCGATGTCTTTCTCATCAGCCTGAAAGCCGGCGGGGCGGGCCTCAACCTCACCGCCGCCGATTATGTCATCCATATGGACCCCTGGTGGAATCCAGCCGTCGAGGATCAGGCCTCCGACCGTGCCCATCGCATCGGCCAGGACCGGCCGGTGACCGTCTACCGCCTGGTGATGAAGGACTCGATCGAACAGCAGATCGTCAACCTACATAAACAAAAACGTGATCTTGCCGACAGCCTGCTCGAAGGCACCGATGCCGCAGGGAAGATCTCGGCGCCGGAATTGCTGGCTTTGCTGCATGGGGAGAAGGGGTGAAATGGTCTGGTACGGCTCCTCAATGTCATTACCGATCAATCTTCTCCAGATGTTCTGCAAGGGAAAAGAGCCGTATGACTTTGCCGTCCTACCTGAGTTGCTCTGTCTCGCCGCCGTAAACGAGGAGACTCTGCCAGGGAAGCCGATCGGGAAAAAGGGCGGAGAATTTTTGCAGACCAAGAAAATAGGCCGGGGTGATGGTCTGATCATAGATCCTCGGATAAAAGCCCCTGAACAACATTTCGTCGGTGCCGAGTGGGAAAAAAGAGGCAAGCTCGGAGATACAAAATGGCAGGAGCTTCAGCAGGGCGGTGCGCCCGGCAAGGGATTGGCTGATTCCCCGCAGCAGTTCGAACTGCTGCGAACCGGTCAGGACAAAAAGAGAATTTTGCCGTCTTTCGTCGACAATGACTTGAATGTACGACAACAGGCGTGGAACCCGTTGGATTTCATCAATGACAACCCCTTCCGGATACTGGTTGAGGAAGGCCACAGGGTCTTCCTCGGCAAATTGCCGGGTAACCGGGTTTTCAAGATTGGCATAGGGCTTATCGACAAAGGGCAGCCCTAGCGAGTGTTGTCTTGCCCGACTGCCTGGGACCGGTGATTGTTACCACCGGATAATGGGCAAAGACGGGAGCAGCGTGTTTTGCTAATTGTCTTGGAATCATCATTTTTATGCAGATTCATGCGTTAATCTTGAAATTGCATAATGCCGCAACGAAATTCACTCGTCAACCTGTGTAACTAAGGCGTTGTCAACAAATTACCTGGCCAAAGGATTGCTCGGAACGCCACAAGGAGCCGTAACGAAACTGTATTAAATGGCCCATATTTCGTAACGGCTCCTAAGACTGCGAACGTGCCCGACCACAAACGAGTGGGTCGGCCCCCCCTCTTCCTGCCCTTCTCAATTTCACTTCAACTCCCGCCAACCCGGGACGATTTTCGCGAACTCGTCCTGAAAAGCCGGGCGTTTGAAATTATCCCGTTTGATTTTGCCGGCAAATGTTTGCCAGCGCGCCACGTCGCCCATCACTTTGACTAAAAGATGCTGCATCTTCGCCATCACCACCGCCTTACGGGCATATGCTTGGCGCTGATTATTCTCATTCAGATGGCCGAGTCCGTGTATGATAAAATTTAAGAATCAAAAGTAAGGCCGTCCACGGCCTGAGCAAACTGCAACGCAAGATATTACCCCGATCGCCTGTTTCTTCGGCCCTGGCGACAAGAAACAGACGCAGTTCATCCATCCGCCCCTTGCCCTTTTGCATACCCTTCTCGGCAACCTGCAGGGCCTTTTCCTTTTCTCCCGACTCCCAGTAAAAGGTGGCGAGATCGTAAAAATCAGCGCCGTAAATCATTTTCCGTTGTCGCAAGGCGAGATACTCCTCCCGGCGGCCTAATTTCTTGTAAATACGCCGGGCATGATCTATTTGCCAATCACCCTGGATTGCCTCCAAGGATCCGGCCAGATAGATCAAATCCGCATCATCGTAACAGCTGGAATAGGCGACATCATACAGGCTATCGACCATGCCGCTGTTGTCGCTTTCGATACTCTTATTTGCCAACGGCTTACTGTGCCACTTCCCAGGTTAAAGATCTCTCCCGACTCCACCGCAGATATTTCATCAGCTCGTCGTTCACTTTTGCCACATCATAGGCTTCAGGGATAAACGCTCCGGTGTACCAGGGGAACCCGGCGTACCATTGCGTTAATTGCTCATGGTCTTCGTTCGCAGGGTCAAGCACTGCCTCACAGAAATCAAAAAATCCGTCAGTTCCGCCAACATCCTCCGGAGGACAAGCCCTGGCTCCATCAAGACATTCCACTGGAGCCTGTAACTGCGGATGAGAACAACGGCTGTCCTCAATGGTGATTTCATGTTCCCAACTGTCACCAAAGTCGTAGAGATAGCGAATATTCCGACCTTTCTGTTTCACCAGATCGACGAGTCGGAACAGGCCATCGACTTCGCCGTCATCTTTGCCTTCCGGGTTTTCCGTGTACTTCATTTTGCCGATAACAAACTCATGCAGATGATAGTCTTGCCAGCCCATGACTATCTGGATGACATCATGCAGGCGGTCCAGGGTAATGCTGCCCGGGACGACGAACCGACGCCAAATTTTTGGTTCGATATCGAGAAGTTCTATTTTCAACAAGTAGAGTCGGTCGTTCATCTTTGTACCTCAATTTTTGGTGATTTCGGCTTTTCTATTGAAGATGTCCAGGAACGTTTTTTTGCTCGTCAATGAGTATGATTCAAAGGAGTTATGTTTACTTTTGAGATCAGAGATTCCCAGTAGTTATGTCAAGTTTCAGCAGGTCCGTGATTAGTGGAGGTTTGACCTGGCAACCTCAAGGTCTCGATGTCAGTTTGCAATTGCAGTCTTGAAGCAGGGACTTGTATCCTTATGAAGTTCTCCAGAAATTGCATATTCTTTTATTCTGGATGATAAGCTGTTGAGTAAACTCAAGCGCCTTGCGCCGGAACAAGTCACTCGAGCCGACTGCTGTGTTTCCCTTAGGCAAACAAGCTTACTCCGCTACTATATCCTCGCGGCTCAGTACCGCGATTAGCCGTGGTCGGGGCAGACAAAAGAATAGGTTCTTTTTTCAGAAGAGCTATTGGTTTCGAGGTTGGACAGAGTAAGCATGGCGGACTTCGGCTTCGGCGCAGAAAAAAAACCTCGGTCTTTATTTCGGACAGAGTGAGGAAATCGGGCTGGAGCTATCCCATATGTTAGCAGCAAAGTAGATGCTGTGATCAATTTAGAAGCATTATATGCATTTTTTCTGGTTTTTATGCTTTAAAAGTTGTATATATGTGGATATAAGTGTAATTGAAATGATGCCCGGAGAGTAGCCGGATAATGTCTTTCACCCTTCATTTTCAAGGACTACTGTCATGCTTATCGAGTTCAGTGTCGCTAATTTCCGTTCCTTTTGGGAGCCTCGAAAACTATCCTTGACCGCGACTCCTCAGAAAGACCTGCTTGAGAACAACACTTTCGAGAGTCTGGTTTCCAGTCTGCCTCGGCTCCTCCGTTCGTCAGTTATTTACGGCCCCAATGCTGGAGGTAAAAGCAACTTTATCCGCGCTATTGCATTTGTTAAGAAGTTTGTCATCTCCTCGGCCAAGGAACTCCAAGAAGGAGAGCCTATCGCGGTCAATCCTTTCCTGTCCAATCAACTTGGGCCAACCCAGCCTAGTGAGTTCGAGGTGCAGTTTATCCAGGAAGGCGTCCGCTATCAGTACGGCTTTGCGGTCAACAAAGAAAGGGTAACCAACGAATGGCTGATCGCCTATCCGGAAGGACGAGCCCAGCGCTGGTTTGAACGGAATTTTCAGGCCGAGAGCAACGACTACCAATGGTATTTTGGCAGCCGTTTCATCGGCCGTAAGAAGCAGTGGCAGGAGATGACCAGAAGCAACGCCCTGTTTCTTTCTACCGCAATTCAGTGGAACAGTGAGCAGCTTAGACCGGTCTTTACCTGGTTTCAGAGGCTTTTCGTCATTGGCACCAGTACTTTGCTTGACCCCACTTACAGTATTAGTGCGTGCCATGACGATGAAAAGAAAAAGCACATTCTCGCTTTCATGAATGAAGCGGATATCAGCATTTCCGATATCCAGATGGAAACCAGAGATTTCTCTCCCGAAGACCTGCCATCAGATATGCCCGAGGAGATTAAGGAAGATATCCGTCGCAGCATGGATGGCAAAAAGATGACGCGAGTGGGCTTTCTCCATCCAGTCGATGGCGGAGATTCACATGTCACCCTATCGCTTGAAGATGAGTCTGACGGCACCCGCAAGCTCTTCGCCTATGCCGGTCCTTGGCTCAATATTCTCTCCAAAGGCCAAATCATCATTGCCGATGAACTGGACAACAGTCTTCATCCAAAGATCATGCGATATCTGCTTTCCATGTTTCATAACGATAAAACCAACCCGAAAAATGGGCAGTTAATCTTCACTACCCACGACACTTCTCTCTTGGATCAGGATTTAGTTCGGCGGGATCAGGTCTGGTTTGTCGAAAAAGATAA
>JBBQVT010000197.1:0-6431 GCA_038211245.1 Desulfobulbales bacterium
GGTATTTAAGGGCGGGACAAACTTATTGGATCGAGAAAGAGAAGAAACATGACCTTAATGATTACTGCCCAAACTCAATCGCTAAAATCGATTGAGAAACTCAAGGAACTGAGTGGCGAAAGTGTAAAGGTTTGCATGCAGTGCGCCACCTGCACCGGCATGTGTCCCATGGCCCAGGAGATGGATTTCAGCCCTCGTAAGGTCATGCACATGGCCCAATTTGGTCTCGTTGAAAAACTGGCCGGCATCAATACCTACTGGAAGTGCGCGTCATGCCATGCCTGCTCCGTGAAGTGCCCGAGGGGCATAGACATTGCCAAGGTCATGGAGGCACTGCGGCAGCAGATCCTGCGCAAAAGTCATAATTATATAGAGCCGTCTGAGCTTTCTCCCGCAGTAATCGCCGAGATGCCGCAGATCGCCTTGGTTGCCGGATTCAGAAAATTCACCAGTTAAGGAGAGCGATGAAGATCAGTTACTATCCAGGCTGTACCTTGAAAACCAAAGCCAAAAACCTGGACCGGGCGGGGGTAGCTTCCCTGGAGGCTTTGGGTATCGAGGTAAAAGAGATCGACAGATGGAACTGTTGCGGGGCAGTACATTCATTGACCGCCGACGATTTGATCCATCAGGTGGGGCCGGTGCGCAATCTTGTACGCGCCAAGGAGCAGGGGGCGACGAGATTAGTGACCCTTTGCTCAATGTGCTACAACACCCTGGCTCGGGCTAATAGCATGATGAAAAACGATGCGGTGAAAAGGGATACCATCAATCGTTTCATGGATGAGGAGATCGATTATGCGGGGGAGGTTGAGGTTGTTCATTATCTCACTTTTCTGCAGGAGACGATCGGCTGGGATGCATTGCGGGCAAGGGTGAAGGTGCCCTTAACCGATCTGCAAATTGCCCCCTACTACGGTTGTACCCTGAGTCGACCGGCGGAAGTCGGCATTGAACCCTTCGGCAGTTTCACCTTGATGACCGGGATGCTGGAGGCCCTTGGCGCCACAGTCCGGCCATTTAGCGCCGCCGATAAATGTTGTGGTTCCTATCAGGTTCTTGCCGCTTCGGCCGGAGCCAACAGTGCCGCGGTGGCAATTCTCAACCTGGCCGCCGGGGCAGGCATTGAGGCCCTCGCCACCAGCTGCCCACTGTGCGAATATAACCTTGGTAAACAGCAAGTTCAGATGCTTGAAATAGGAAAGATCGAGAAAAATATTCCGACCTATTACTTCACCCAGCTTTTGGCGGTGGCCCTGGGGCTTGATGCGGAAATCTGTCATTTCGAACTGAACGACAAGATCAGTGTTGAACTGTTGCAGAGCAAAAAATGTCTGGTCGCAGCGTAAACAAGAAGGCCGGGTTTTATCAGACAACGCAATTTATCGTGCATTATTGGAGATATGAATCATGTGTGAAACAAACCAGAAAACGACAAAGACAGTTCCCAGGGTAGCAACCGGGGACCGGGCTATTCTGCCGGAAGGCGCCAAAGCAATACCGGTTTATATAATGGGTAAAAGGTATGAAGTGCCGGAAACCTTGACCATCATGAAGGCCATGGAGTTTGCCGGTTTCAAATTTCTGCGCGGTGCCGGCTGCCGTGGCGGCATCTGCGGCGCCTGTCCGACGGTATACCGGATGGCCGGGGATTATAAACTGCATTTCGGTCTCGCCTGCCAGACAGTTGTGGCAGCTGATATGTATCTTGCGCAAATCCCGTTCTACCCGGCCAATCGTGCCGGTTACAGCATTGAGGAGATCGGCGGCCTGCCGGAGGCGATTCATGCCCTTTATCCAGAATTGTTCCGTTGTGTGGCTTGTAACCAATGTACCAAGGCCTGCCCCATGGATGTCGATGTCCTTGGGTACATCTCCGCCCTCAAACAAGGCAATATAGAGAAGGCGGCGCGACTGTCTTTTGACTGTATTCAGTGTGGTTTGTGTGCCAGCCGCTGCATGGGAGAAATACCCCAGTACCATGCAGCGCAGCTGGCCCGTCGGGTTTACGGCAAATATATCCTGCCCCAGGCTGAACACCTGAAGGTGAGAGTTGCAGCAATTGAAAGCGGCAAATATGAAACGATGCTGAGTGAGCTGTCGGCGATGAGCAAAGAGGAACTTGAAAAAAGGTACGTGGAGCGTGAGCGTGAGCCTGATTTTGCCGAGAGAGGATCATGGCAGCCTCAAGACCGTCGCTATTTATAATTTAATACCACCTATCGATCCTCTTTTAGGATTAAGGAGATAACAATGGCGTATACACCTGAATTACAAGAACTGATAAAAAAAGTAGAGGCGACCCGTCCGGCGCGGGTGGCCATGGCCAAGCGTAATGAAAATTATCCGGCCCTTTCCATGCAGGAGAGGGCAGAGGTTCTATCGAAATTTCATCCGGATTATCAAGAAAGCGGCAAGCGTAAGGTAGCTGTCGGTCCGAATAAAGGCGACGTGTATCAGGAAGGCGTAGCCCAGCTGCTTGAATCGAGATCAATGGTTCGTCCAGAAAAGGTTGATCTGACGAAAATCGATTTCGACACCGACGTCCTGGTTATCGGCGGCGGCGGGGCCGGTACCTCGGCGGCGATCATGGCGGCCGATGGCGGCTGCAAGGTCATCATCGTTACCAAACTGCGCCATGGCGATTCTAATACCATTATGGCCGAAGGCGGAATTCAAGGGGCAACCCATGAATGCGATTCCCCTTATTATCATTTCATGGATACCATCGGCGGCGGCCATTTTGCCAACCAGCGTGACCTGGTGGCGGCACTGGCCAACGACGCACCACTGTCCATCGCCTGGTTGGAGAGTCTCGGGATGATCTTCAATAAGTACGAAGACGGCCGCACGGTTGTTCGCCACTGCGGTGGTTCCTCGCGCAAAAGATTGCAATCCTCCGGGGATATGACCGGGGCGGAGATCATGCGGGTGGTCCGGGACGAAGTTCGCAACCGAGGTGAGCAGATTACCACCTTTGAGTTCAGTCCGGCAGTCGAACTTCTCCTTGATAAAGACGGCAAGTGTGGCGGTGCCATCCTCTATAACATGGAGACCAAAGAATTTTCTATTGTCAGGGCCAAGGCCGTGATCATTTCCACCGGCGGTTTCGGGCGTCTGCATATTAAAGGTTTTGCCACCACCAACCACTATGGTGCCACCATGGATGGCGTGGTCATGGCCTACCGCGCCGGCGTCGGTAATAAGGATCTCCATTCTACCCAGTATCATCCGACCGGGGTCGCCTATCCCGAGCAGAATGTTGGGCTCCTGATCACCGAGAAGGTTCGCGGTCTTGGTGCCCACGTGTTGAATATCGACGGTGAGCAGTTCTGCTTCCCCCTGGAACCGCGCGATGTCGAGTCGGCAGAGTTGATTTGCGAGGCCATGGAAAAAGGCAAGGGGATCATCACCCCGACCGGCCGCGTCGGTCTCTGGCTTGATTCGCCGATGATTGAGGAACTGCACGGCCCCGGCAGCGTCAAAAAGGAGCTGCCCGCCAAGTTTATCCAGTTTGAGCGGCACGGCATCGATATCAGCAAGGAGCCGATGCTTGTCTATCCGACCCTGCATTATCAGAACGGCGGTATCAATATCAACGGCAATACCGAGACGGTAGTGCCCGGGCTCTACGCAGCCGGGGAAGCGATCGGTGGGGTGCATGGGGAAAACCGGTTGATGGGTAACAGTCTGCAAGACATTATCACCTTCGGCCGCCGTGCCGGCAAAAATGCCGCCGCCTATGTTAAAGCCGGGGTGCAGATCAAGGCCTTGACTCTTGATCATGTGATTAAGTTTGAAAAAGAACTTGCCGATGCCGGGATAGATAATCCGGCAGTGGCGCCGATTCTTCTCCCTGATTACTCAACCGATGAGGTCGCCGAACGCCGTTGGCCGCAGGCCAGGACGGTGGTAGAGCCGATAAACTGAAAACCGATCAATAAAATTTCCAAGGTTTGGGGAGTTGCTACTTCTCGAAGCAACCGCTGTGGCTGTATAAAGGCGCAGCGGTTTTTTTGTTGCCTTGGAGAGACCGAAATTATGATAAAAAAGGACGATAGAGTTACTCCCAATTATGTGTTAAATTATTCACAAATGGTAGATCGACTACATGACGGGGTTTTCTGAAAAACAGGGGGGCTGTATGAAAAGCAATTTTATTACCACTGTTTACGGGCCGGTCATCCCGGGGATCATCAAGGTTTTGGCGCAGGCCACCCGCAGTTTTGGCGGAGAATGGTTGACCAGCAAGATAGTCAAGCTTGATGGCCAGTTCGCCGCCATTATGAATGTCGTTGTTGAAGAAGCGCAGGAAAAGGCTTTGAAGTCAAGTCTTGAGGAGAAATTTCCCAGCCTCCGATTTGTGTATACGTCGGCGAATACAACTCCCCGAGTGCCAATAAAAACCATCAACTTCGTTGTCGACTGTATCGACCGACCCGGGTTGACAGGCGATCTGAGCGGTATTCTCGCCAATCTGGATATCGGGGTGGAGGATATGGAATGCAAACGGTTTGTCATGGACGGCATCGGCGGCACCGTTTTTTCAGCTCGGCTGACGCTCTCCGTATCCTTTGACGCCGATAGCCAGATCATTGCCGAGGAGATTGAAACCCTCTCGGAGGATGTGCGGGTAAATATTGTTTAGGGGCCGTAAAGAAATATCTCATATTCTTTACCCATTTCGTTACGGCCCCTTATGTCTTTAATTTGCTCAGTTCGTCTCTTCACAAAGTGCCCGGTGTAGAGCGCGTTGGGCCTGGACAAAATGGTCGCGCTGCAGGGTGAACTGCATGTTGGTCTGCCTGCTGGTCTGCGATACCGACAGGATGTTGATGTTTGCGTCGGCCAGTGCTTGAGCTGCCTTGGCGAGGATGCCGGGTTTGGCGATATTGGAACCTATGGCGCAGACAATGGCCACATTCTGGGTGGTGACCACTTCGAACCGTTTGCGCATATCGTCGACCAGGGCCTGCGAGCAATCCCGCTCAGCGATCAAGACGTCAATGGTGTTGGCATTGGTTGCCTTATTGATATAGCTGACGTTGTGGTCCTGAAGGACCTTCATTATCTGCATATCAAAACCCACCTCGCCGACCATTCGGGTGTCGTGAATTTCCAGGCAGGTGACAGTATTGGAGCCGGTAACGACCTCGGTTTTGGAATGTGGACAGATGTAATCCTTAGTAATCAGAGTGCCGCTGTGGCTCGGATCAAAAGCATTCATCACTCTGATGGATATTCCGGCAGTCTCCAACGGCTTTGAGGCCTTGGGGTGGATAGCCTCCATGCCGACATCGGCCAACTGATCGGCGACATCGAAATTGGTGTTGCCGACAGGGTGCACTTTATTCGCGCCGATTATCACCGGATCGCCGGAACAGAGGTGATATTCCTTGTGAATGACCGCTTCACTGGCATGGAGGAGGACGGCGATCTTTGAGAAGGTGACTTCCGAGTAACCACGGTCAAATTCGCGCATGATGCCTTCCGTTCCCTTGGTGTAGCCGGTGGCAACGCAGATGGTTTTCGCCGCGTCGAGCTTGGCAAAGGTGTGGTGAATACGTTCATCAATGGTTCGCTCCCGCCGCTCCTGCCAACCGCTCAAATCGACATAGGTGGCATCGTATCCTAAGTTTTGCAGGATATTGGCGCTGTTGAAGGCACTGTGCATCTCGCCGATGGAGGCCAGCAGTTCCCGTGCGGCAAGAAGCACTTCACTGCGGTTGACATAGCCGGACGAAATGACATTGTCCATACTTTTCAGGATGTTGACGGCAAAAGTAATCCGTTCGCAGATAAACTGGTCGGCAACGGCCACGTCGAGACCAATTCCCTCAAAGCTGCGGTTCAGTTCACAGAGCCTGTTTTGCAGGCTGATCATTGCCGGTTCATATTCTTCATTTTGTTCAAAACTCTGGTAGATTCCGGGTTGGCCGGTTTTCTTATGTTCCAGAAGTTCGTTGGTTACCCCTGAATAAGCGGAAACCACATAGATTCTATTATAAATATCATTTTTATCCTTGAGGATCACGTTCTGCAGCACCTCACCGAAACGGGACATGGTGGTACCGCCAATTTTTTCTACCCGAAGTCTTTTCTCAATCATTGATTTCCACCGATCCCCGGCAACGGGATTTTTGCATCACCCATATGCGGGGTGTATGGTGCCGTAACGAAATTGTTGATAACAGGTTAAGCCGCTGGTAACAGCTGAGAAATTTGAAAAGAATATTTTATACAAAAATAGAGTTATAAAAGTGGTGTATCCTATCGCAAAGATTTTTCACCTGCAACTGATTTAATGCCGGCGAAGAAGACTGTGCCTTGATTCAGTTCATTTCTGAGCCATTATTCTCGCCGCCCGGGCAAAAAATATTTTAAGCGACTCATTTTTCTAAACTGCCGCCATTTTCAACCGATACAGACAA
>JBBQVT010000198.1:0-6361 GCA_038211245.1 Desulfobulbales bacterium
GGATGACCGGCCCGTCGGCCATGGGCTCGGAAAAGGGGATCTGCATCTCGATGCAGTCGACACCACCGCTTACCATTTGCGCAACGACCTGACGGTTGACGGCCATGGAGGGGTAGCCGAGAACGATATGGGTCATCAGCAGAATTTTGTTTTTTTCAATCCGGGTGCGGAGTTTTTTCTCAAGTAACATTGTGGTCTCACCGATTTTATCTTTCAAAAAGGATAGCTATTATCTGCCATATTCCTTGGCGCGGGCGATGATAAACTCCTTCCACGAAGGGTCATTAAAGGCGTGGGCTATGGTGAAGATATCCTTGTCGCCTCGGCCCGACTGGTTGATGATGATGGCATCGTCCGGACTGAGTCCCGGTGCTTCTTTAAAGGCCTGGACGAAGCCGTGGGTCGACTCAAGTGCGGGAATTATGCCCTCCATACGCATGGTAAGATCGAGGGCGGTCATGACCTCGTCATCGGTGGCCGATTCGAATCTGACTCGACCCTTCTCCGCGAGATCCGAAAGGATCGGGCTGACTCCTACATAATCGAGGCCCGCAGCAACGGAATGGGTTTCGAGCATCTGGCCATCGCTATTTTGGAGAAACATGGTTTTATAGCCTTGCGCAACCCCGGGACTGGCATCCTGGCCGCAGAGTCTTGAGGCGTGCATGCCAGTACTGAGTCCCTTGCCGCCGGCCTCGACCCCCACCAATTGCACTTCGTTGTTGTCAAGAAAACCCTGGAAAATGCCCATGGCGTTGGAGCCGCCGCCGACGCAGGCATAGACCCGGGCCGGCAATCTGCCGTGGCGGCTGAGGATCTGCCCCCGGGCCTCGGTGCCGATGATGGACTGGAACCACGAAACCATCTCGGGAAAGGGTGCCGGGCCACAGGCCGTACCGAGTACGTAGTGGGTGGAGTCGACGTTTGTTACCCAATCCCTAAAGGCCTCGTTGATGGCGTCTTTCAGGGTTTTCGAACCATCCTGCACCGGCACCACGGTGGCGCCCATCTTTTCCATCCAGAAGACATTGGGGCGCTGCCGCAGGACATCGACTTCGCCCATATAAATAGTGCATTTAAGGCCGAATTTAGCGGCCATGGTGGCGGTGGCCATGCCGTGCTGGCCGGCACCGGTTTCGGCGATCACCCGTTTTTTCCCCATCCTTTTCACCAGAAGGCCCTGGCCCATGACGTTATTGGCCTTATGCGCACCGGTGTGGTTGAGATCTTCGCGTTTAATATAGATCTTTGCCCCGCCGAAATGTCTGGTGAGATTTTCGGCGAAGGTCAGCGGCGTCGGCCGACAGGAATAGGTGGACATGAGTTCCAGATACTCCTGCCAGAACGTGGGATCGTCCTGCGCCTGGCGCAGGGCAAGCGTCAGCTCGACAAAGGTTTGATGGAGGATTTCCGGGATAAATGCGCCACCCCATTGACCAAAAAAACCGTTATGTTTCATTACTTTCTCCGTGCTGTGTCACCTGCGGACAACCTCCAAATGAGGTTTGATAAGGGTAATCTGATCGCCGCTACCCAGAAATTGATTTTGGCCAATCGGCTAAATCTCCATTTTTATTTGATTATACACTTGAATGTTGGCGGCAAGTTTTGCTAAGCTGAAGAACAGTTAGGACATACTAGGGAATTTTACTCGTCCGATGCGGTGTCTTGAGCCGTTGTTGTTTTCCCTTGTTATATCACGATAAAGTACTAGGTCAGCAAAATTAATTATTCCCCTTCAGCCCACCCCTTCAAGGTCAAGGAGAACCGTATGGTCAAAGACGGAGTTGTTGCGAACAGCCCGAAAATCGATTCAGAAAAAGTGTTGACCTTCCCGCATGGCATACCAGGGTTTGAAAAATACACTACTTACCTCGTATATCACAAGGAAGAAAATGATTTGAGTGCCTACTGGCTTGAATCCACTGAGCAGCCGGAGGTGACGTTTACCATCGTCGATCCCGGGCAGTATGGGCTCAGCTATGACCTGGAATTGACCGAAGAAGAGCGGCATCTCCTGCAGGCGGAAGGTGCCGAGGAGATCGGCATTTTTATGATGCTCAGTAAAAAAGAGAATGCCGGGGTACCGTCTCCGGCCCTGAATGCCAATATTTCCGGGCCGGTAATCATCAATCCGCGGACGCGGATTGGTCTTCAGAAAGTAATCCGCCGAGCCCTGGTGGATACGACCATTGTCCAGAAGGAATAGGAGGGAAGGCAGATTCTTGCAACTGCGGCCAAAGGGAGAGAAGATTTCCCCCTAGTTGGGGCTCAGAGATTTCTTGAGGAGAAGAAAAGACAAGGGAGAATGCACGTGCCATCATATTCCATAACACCTTTACTTACCGGGGTTCGTAACCCCGATCAGGGGATCATGACCTATCAAAAGGGCTACGGGAAAAGGATTTGGTTGCCGATCTGGTCTTTTCTCGTGCAGGGCAATGGCCATAATATCCTGGTTGATACCGGGCTTGATGAAAATGAACTTATTACTCCGGCCGGTTTTTTTGAAGCGACCGGGCTTGAACCCCAATCGATTATCGATTGTCTAGGGAGATGGGATCTGAACGCCGATGATATCGATATCGTCATCAACACGCATCTGCACGACGACCACTGCGGCAACAACGCTTTGTTTACCAAGGCGACTTTTTACACGCATCGGTTAGAAATCGAATTCTGTCACGCCCCACACCCCATCGATCATCGTTATGACCCTTATTTTATAGAGGGAATTGATTTTGTGACGGTTGAAGATGGCAGTGAAATTGTCCCGGGAATAGAGGTGTTGCATTCTCCCGGACACAGCGTCGGTTCTCTATCGGTAAAAATTTTGACAGGTGCGGGGCCGGCGGTCATCACCGGTTTTTGCTGTAACCGGGAAAATTTCCCCGCCAATGGTCCAGCGGTTTGTCCCGGCGTGCATCTCGATGCCATCGCCGCCTGGGACTCGATACAGAAGGTGAAGGGCCTTGGCGCGATTATTTTGCCCATGCATGAACTTGGCCTGCAAAGAATAGCGGCATGATTGTTGGATTGGATAGGCGGGCAGTCATGCGTTTTTTAAGATGAGGACCTGATTGTGTCCAACATTACCATCATAGTGCCGACGCTCAATGAAGAGGCAAATATTGATCTCCTGTTGGCACGGATTTTTCAAGTCCGTCGCGAAAGTCACCTGGAGTTTGATGTCCTGTTCGTCGATTCAGCTTCAAGGGACTGTACCTGCGAGCGGGTGCGCGCGTGGCAGGAGCGGGAGTCGGTGCGATTGCTCAGTCGGGACACTAACGTCGGCCTTGCCGGTGCGGTAATTGCCGGTGCCGGGATAACCGATGCCTCTTTTGTTGTGGTTATGGATGCCGATCTCAGTCATCCCCCAGAGGCCATCCCTGATCTCCTTCGACCTCTTCTTGCCGGGACCCATGATATGGTTATCGGCAGTAGGTATGTTGCCGGCGGTTCGATGCCGGACTGGCCATTATCGAGAAAGCTTTCTTCTCGTCTGGCCACCTTCCCGGCCCTGTTTTTTTGTGATGTGCATGATCCGCTGGCCGGATTTTTCGCATTACAGCGCCGACACCTCGTTGAGTTACCCGGCCCGGTGCCGGGATTCAAGATCGGTTTGGCAGTTCTTGCCGAATACGGCAGCCACATGCGGGTAATGGAGATCCCCATTGAATTCCGGGATCGCGATTGTGGGGAGTCGAAGATGGATCATCGGGTTGCCTTCGAATATCTGCAGCAACTCGTTGATCTCACCGGCAGGCGACTAACACGGGCGCGGCGTAGAGGATGACGCGCGCATAAAAAAATGGCAAACCAAGCCGGAGAGGGGGGCTGGCAGACTCGAGTGCACTCCCTGGAGCATCGGTAACCCATTAAATTTATGTATTCTTTCGGCCGCCATCAGCAAGGTTTTTCGGGTCAAGCAGGAGTTGCAATTGTTCCCGAGGAATATCCGTTTGTTCGAGTGCCACCTCGAGAATGGGCCTCTTCTCCCTTTGCGCGATCTTTGCGATTTCCGCCGCCCGCAAATAGCCGATAAGCGGATTGAGCGGAGTCACCATGATCGGGTTGAGGGCAAGCGCCTGGGCATATACTTCATTGTTGAGAGTCATATCCTTGATGGCCTTTTCTCCTAAAGATCGGGCGCTTCCGGCGAGCAACTCAAGGGATTCGAGAAGTTTTGCCGCGGCCACCGGCAGCATGGTGTTGAGTTGGAAGTTTCCGCCCATGCCGGCAAGACTGATGGTCGTGTCGTTGCCGATTATCTGGGCGCAGGCCATGCATACCGCCTCCGGGATGACCGGATTGACCTTGGCGGGCATGATGCTTGATCCCGGCTGGAGACTGGGTAGGCAAATCTCTCCAAGTCCGGTCAAGGGGCCGGAGTTCATCCACCGCAGGTCGCCGGCAATTTTGCTGAGGGCAATGGCCGCGGTTTTCAGATGGCCGGAAAATTCCACAACCGTATCGAGACTGCTGAGGCCTTTGTACAAGGAGGAGGCCTGGGTGAAGGTGAGGTTGGTCATCTTGTTGAGATGGGCAATGGCCATGGCGGCAAACTGCGGATGGCAGTTGACACCCGAACCTACCGCCGTACCCCCGAGGGGGAGGCGTTGCAGTCTCGGCAGGGCACTTTCGATTCTTTCGACACATTCGTCAAGTTGTGCCGCCCAACCCTCCATCTCCGCCTGCAAACGAATGGGCAAAGCGTCCATGAGGTGGGTTCTGCCGGTCTTCACCACTTCCGCATGGGTAGCCCCGAAGGTACGGATTATTTGCGCCAGCTCTGTCAGCGCCGGGAGCAGGGACCCGGTTGCCGCCATCGCCGCCGACAGGTGTATGGCGGAAGGAATGACGTCGTTGCTGCTCTGGCTTAAGTTGACATGATCGTTGGCCGACAGTTCGACGCCTTTTCGGCGGACAAGGCCGACAATAACCTCGTTGACATTCATATTGCTGCTGGTTCCGGAACCGGTCTGATAGATGGGCACCGGAAACTGGTCAATCGGGCGGGTGGTCAGGATTTCCTGGACTGCATCTTCGATGGCCCGGACATAATCACCGGGTAGCAGGCCAAGTTTGCCGTTGGTTATGGCCGCGGCAGCTTTTATCAGTAATACCGCCTCAATAAATGACCAGGGCAGCGGTTGCGTGGAGATGGTGAAGTTGCGGATGGCCCGTTCGGTTTGAGCGCCGTATAGCGCCTGCAAAGGCACCTCTATTTCGCCCATGCTGTCTCTTTCTTTTCGAAACTTTGTTTTCGGCATAGACTCATCCTCCGGATTTTTACGCAAAAATAGGCAGTTTTGTGCAGTTAAAGTATTCTCTTTACTGTTTACTCATTGCCAGTTTTTTAAGCAGCCGGCCTAAGGTTTGCAGCTCATCTTCGCTCAAGATTGCCATCCGTTTGACGATTATATCGGCATGGATGGGAAAAATCTTTTTGATCACCTTTTCCCCTTTTCTTGTCAGCTGAACGGTGCAGTATCGCTTGTCATTTTCGTTCACACCCCGGACTACTAAGCCATTTTTTTCAAGATTATTAATAATCGTCGTTATGTTTCCAGCTGATTTTAAAATTTTCTCCGCCAACTCCTTTTGCGCCATCGGCCCAAGGTGGTAAAGGGCCTCAAGGATTCCAAACTGACTTACCGTTACCTTACCGAGAAGATGGTCGTGTACGCCGGCTGATACGGTGTTGGTACAGCGCACCAGCTTGATAAAGGTATTGAGAGCCAGCACCTGTTCTTTGCTGCCTTGAAATCCAGCCATGAGCCTCCCCTCAAGATAAATAGTTTAATATCAAACTATGTCGCGAGGAAGGTATTGTCAAGGGGAGGTTACGGAGGGGGTATAATTGAGAAAAGAAGGGCGGAGTGGAGGCTTGCCCTGTTGACCGGAGAGCGATCAACAGGGCGGGAAGAGCTATTTCTTCCAAAGACCATGCAGATTACAGTAGGCGCGGGCGGTAACTCCCTCGGCGGCAACCGGGAAAAACGCCGCAGGCTTGTCGGACGGGGTGAGGAACTGACGATATACTGCATCGCCGGCAATGAGTTCAATCCACTCGATGAAGTGGGCGGCGGTCATCGGATGATCGACGGTTCCAATGTTAACCTGCCAGCCACCGTCCTTTCTGGTGAGAGCAGGGACGTGTTTTTCCACAGCGGCATCAGTGGTATTTTCGGATTGCATGATCATTGTCTGGCCGCAACACATCATGTCGGCGCCGCCGGCGGTAAGAACCTCGGCAATGTTTCCGCAAATATCACACTTGTAAACTGCCATTTTTTTTGCCATTCGTTTTCCTCCTGGTATATGGTTTAGTGGTTTGTTGCTTTGTACATGACATCTC
>JBBQVT010000199.1:0-6237 GCA_038211245.1 Desulfobulbales bacterium
TGTTCATCTGATGAACGGCCATGCGCCGTTCGACCCGGCGGATGAGAGTGTTGCGCTTGTACTGGGAGAAATCGTGTCCGGTAGAGTCACGAAGCAGGATGCAGATCTTCTTCAGGATGTCCTCGGTATTGGCGGCCAAGGTTCTTTTTTGACGATTTTTGTTGCCGATGGAATGGGCCGGATAGGCGATAAGCCGGGCCGGCATCTCGGCTGGCGGCAGGATATAATCTACCAGACCGGTGGCGGTGGCGTTGCCCGGCATCCCGGTAAAAAAAGGAAATCGATGGTCATCCGCATCCCGCAAGACGCAGTAGGTTCAAGCAGTTGCAGGGAACCGTTCAGTAAGGCCATGTCGTAGTTGGGCGGGATAATATAGGTGCAGTTGGGCCGCACTTTCATCCCATTGGTGACTTCGAAAACCTCCATGCGAGTGTAGCGATTGACCAGATCGGAAAGAATGCTTTTATGGTCCGGCGCGAGATGTTGCACGAGGACAAAGGCCATGCCGGGATCGCCTTCGGCGGGCATACCGCTGAAAAAGGCGTCGAAGGCCGCCAACCCCCCGGTGGAAGCACCGATACCGACAATGGGGAAAGGGGTGGTGATACTTTCCACCGGCATTGGGATTTGGGCCGGTGCAGTCGTCCGCCGCCCTGTTTCTTTTTTCTTTGCTGTCATGATGGCGCCTCCGCTACCGGTATCCAAAATTCTCATCCATGCCACTTTCCGGATGTTCCAAAGCCTTGTTTACCGAATCGAGAAGTTCTTGCTGGCGTAGTGGCTTGATGAGGTAATCGGCGGCATGTAAACGAGAACTGAGTTGGACTGTTGCCGTGGTGGGATAGGCCGTCATGATAATCACCCGAGTTTTGAGGATCCTCCGCAGGACCTCTTCCAGAATATCTATGCCGAAGCCGTCGCCGAGAATTATATCGGCAAGTATCAGGTGGAAGTTTCTCTCATCCATTTTTACCAGCGCTTCGCGATAACTTGCAGCGGTTGTCACACGATGTTCCTCGGCGGCGAGGAATCGGTGAAAGCTAAATCGGATGGATTCTTCATCATCCAGGACAAGTATATTCGCCATCATAGATTCTCTTTGTTCAAGTTTCCTTTTTTGCAGAAAGGGGTTCGACTGAAACAGGTTCTTCTCCGGCTACGTTCACCATCAATTATTTAAGCAAAATACATTCCTGTTGTCCGGAGACGGCTACATAAATTTTTTAGTTCTGTTATCCAGGCGCTTATGTTGACAACATCACGGTGAGAAGAAGATGTCCTGCACATTTCGATGCGTTACATGCAACAGAAGAGTAACTATTTTTTCTGCAACATGTCACACTTCAATCTCGCGAGGTCTCTTCAGTGATGTGGTATCTTTTGATTTTCCTATAGAGGGTCACGCGGTTTATTCCCAGCAATCGGGCGGCTTTTAGCAGCGGAATATCATCGCGCCGGTCTCGGAGTGAGAAAATCACGAATTTTCAAACCGGCGAAAAGTGACAATTTCAGGCAGCGGGTGACATTGGAAAGAAGCGGCTTAAAAAAACGGCAACTTTTATTTGACCACGTCAAAAGCAAAAGGCAGAAAATGTGAACATTCACACACGACTGGACAATGTTGACGGTTTGCTCGACTTCGTCTAAAGTTCCGGGAAAACGAGAGGCAAAAAAATCCGGGAGCAGGCTGATGGTTCTACGTTCACAAGGGCAGTACCAGCGGGCCACCAAGCAATAATCGGGAAACTTCCTGGGATAGGTGCCGTGTCTTGCCAGACCGCAACCGCCTTCAGGATCAAAGGGGCAGCAGGGAAGTCTTGCCTGTTCCCAGGCTTTTTGCTCCAGGTATTCTTCTATTGATACTTCTACAGGAGAGCGGATCTGCATATGAATAAAATCGGACGAAATGAACCTTGTTTTTGCGGTAGCGGCAAAAAATATAAGAAATGCTGTTTACCTGCCCCACAATCTCCGGAAGGGGGAACCTTCATTTACACGGATCTGGAAGATTTATCCAATCAAGTTTGGAACTTGATCAAACAGAAAAAATTTGTTGAGGCTGAGGAGATCTGCCAACGTCTCTTGGAACAATACCCCGACCAGATCGATGGGCTCCACAGATACGCAGACCTTTTTGAGGCACAGGACAAGAAACGGAAGGCGGCTGAATATTATCGAAAAGCGGCCGACTTTGCCAAGCATGCAGAAGGCTTTGACCAGCAGTCGGTGGATTTTTTCAGGGAAAAGGCTGAAGAACTTGCGGAGAACGACACAGAATAGTCTCTGATTATGCTACCGTTTCCTATAAACCACCGGTGGGAGAATCAGGATATTGGAAACGGTATTTTGTTGTTTATTGCGGCTGACAACAATTGGTTACGTCAAGAGCATCACTCGCCAGGTGAATCACTTCGCTGCCGATCGTGGACTTTTCACCGGCGAACCGCCGACCACCAAGTTTCTCCGCAATCAGAAAATCGACAATAAGCGGTTGCGATACCTCGAGCCAGAAGAGGCTGATCGATTGCTTGCCGAACTCCGGAAACACACCGAGCAGTCCTATAGAATGGCTCTGCTTTCCCTCAATAGCGGTATGCGATTCGGCGAGATTGCCGCCCTGCGGTGGCAACACGTCAACGCTGGCCGACGGAAAATCATCATTGTCGACCCTAAGAACGGGCAATCAAGATCGGTGTTCATGACCGAGGCAGTCGTGTCGATGTTCTCAGAGATGCCGAGAGGACGGCAAGACGAGATCATTTTTTCGGAAGGACGAACCGGACAGAACAATGGACCGACCAAGCGACACCTTCGCCCGTGCTGTCGATGCCCTTGGACTTAACGAAGGCATCACCGACAGGCGCATGAAGCTGGTCTTCCATTCCCTGCGCCACAGTTGTGCCTCTTGGTTGGTCAACGCTGGAGTGGAACTACCGATCATTGCCAAGATCCTCGGGCACAAGACCCTGGCTATGACCATGCGCTACAGTCACGTCAACGACCAGAGCGTCAGAAACGCGATGTCGATCCTTGATGAACAGCAACCGCAAGACAAGATTGTTCCGCTCAGGGAGAACAGCAGAAACGGTGCATGACATTGGAAAAGGTCATTGAGATGACAGCAGAGAAAAAACTGACCTCCACCATCGACGTGGTTTTCCCTGATCGAGCCAATTTCAGCGCTCTTCGGGCGTATCGAACTCGGGAGAATCTGACCCAACGGCAACTCGCCGAGAAGGTCGGCATCCCCCAGAGGCATATCTCAGAGATGGAAAACGGCAAGAGGGTTATCGGTAACGAGATGGCCCAAAGATTGGCCGATGCACTCAAGATCGACTACCGGGTCTTGTTGTAAACCTTGCATTGTAATCAAAATATGGTTACATTAAAGTGAACTACCAAATCAAGACCAAGCGCAAAATATTGAGAAACATTGAGTAGATGCCAAAGTCGGAGCAGATGAAGCTTGCGATGCTGATTGATGATTTGGCGAATACCGGCCCGACACAATCCCTCTGGCCGAATTTCAGCAAACTCTCCGCCACCGACTACCATTGCCACTTGAGCCGGAAATGGGTTGCCTGTTGGCGGCATGACAAGGGAACGATCGAGATTGAGGTGTATTATGCAGGTAGTCGCGAAGACGCGCCGTATTGATTTAAAGATGGTTGGCGATATTCCGGACCGAGTCCTAAACGTCCTGAAAGAAGAATATGGCGACCTTCAAGTGATCAGCGATGTTGAAGAGGAGTTGGTCAACGTCGAAGATACCGATTGGTTCAGATCCATGCAAGCCGCCATGACTCCCGGCAAGGTGTTGCGAGCCTACAGGACCAGAGAGAACCTAACCCAGATAGAACTGGGGCGACGCATCGGCGATGTGCCTCGACAGCATATCTCCGGCATGGAAACGGGAAACCGCCCTATCGGCCGCGAGATGGCGAAGCGGCTGGCCGAGGTCTTGCGGTTCGATTATCGAAAAATCCTGTAGGAGGTAGGACCTACATGCCCGACGAACTCAGAGGTGAAAGCGCCGTTCAGTCCATCCCTTGGTGGAAGGCATTTCCCGAGCACAAGGCCGAAGACCTTCCGGCCGTTTCTCTTCGTGCGGCTCGGCGACGAGAGGGATTGACTCAAAAGGAGGTCGCCGATCTCTCCGATATCCCACAAGCTTATATCTCTCTCATGGAACGCGGCAAGATGGCTATCGGTGTCACCAGGGCCAAGAGGCTCGCCAAGGCCTTGAACACCGGCAACAAGGTGTTCTTGTAAACATCAATCTTTCACCGGGATAGATCGACGGATCGAAAAGCCATACACCCTGCGGCCTGCCCGGTGACTCTTTTCGGGGATCTTTGCGAGGGGCAAGGATTATGACCGACGAACGACGGAGCAGGCTGGAAGCTAAGGTTAAAAAGATCATGGATCAACCCACGCCCGAACCGGGCGAGGAATTTGATGAGGCTTGGGAAAAAGGTGCTAAGGTTAGCTTGGAGATGGAGAGTCCGGGCGCCATCAACGATATCCTCCTGACTGGTGATACAACCAACAGTCAGTTGGAAACCTTCCTTGCCGCGACCAATACAGCTCTGGAAATCGTTTGCCATTCTATAACGTTCTGGATTGGCGGGCGCGAACTTGGCGATGCTCGACAGATGTTAAAGGATTTGACCGAGCGCTGTCAGGGCAAGCCCTTATTTGTCTCAGATGAACTGCCCCATTACGGCACGGTCTTGGGCGAGTTGTTTCACCAACTGGCTCCTTTGCCACCGACAGGCAAACCCGGGCGGCCAAGGAATCCAAAGCGAGTCATTGATGCGGATCTTGATTACGCCACAGTTCATAAGACAAGACAGGGGTCGCAAATCATCAAGGTTGAATGCAAGGTAATCCACGGGACTGAGCAGCACATTTTTGCACGATTAGCAGAGTCGCCGAGCCAGGCGATCAACACCGCCTATATCGAACGTTCCAACCTGGACTGGCGACTATGGGATGCCCATCTGACACGCAAGGCGCCAACTGTTGCACGGTCAATGCGCTGGCTCAAGGCTAAGTTCGCCATCTGCGTGGCCTGCTACAATCTGATTCGTCCCCACGAAACACTCAGCCGCGGCGAAGATCGGATATTTCGGCCAAAGACTCCGGCTATGGCGGCAAATGTAACCGATCATCGGTGGACGTTCCCTGAGTTGCTCGCTTATCCGGCGCGCTGTCAATGATGTAGGGACATCACCTGTAATTTTGTTTCAGCCTTTATTACTGCCAAAACTCCATGGTTTAAAATGATCAGATAGATGACTGTCAACTCTCTGTCTTTGTGCTTCATTTAATGTTTGAAACCATTCATTAAACGTTGGGAATTTGGTCTTACACTTACCCATTTCCATCATCGAAAAATGCCGCAAGTAAGCTACTCTGAGCAAATCACCTATGCCACAATGATATGCAGCATCTCGCTCAACCTCTGTAACCATGTTCACCTCACAATTTTGATTCAACAAGCACCGGCCATTTGAACCCCATAAAAGGGGTCCGAAACGCTGTCGTGTCATCACCTTTAAAACCTCGAAACGCATTCCGGTCCATTGTTTTTCACATAGTTCATCCTACTGCTCACAGAATGTGCTTCAATCCAAGAATCCGGGCATGGCTTGAGCATCGATAATACTTTATCCAACTCCGCATCGCTTGAGCCAGGTGGCCAGGTCTTTCTTATCCAGGATCACCGGCATCCGGTCGTCGTGTATCTCCATCATCAGTTTATTGGCCTCAGTGGTAATGATTGAGCAGGACTCAACCTCCTGGCCATCATCATTTTGCCAGTGGTCCCAAACGCCACCCATGGCCAGGTATCCCCCATCGGTCCTACGGACGAAATAGGGCGTCTTCTGTCCCCTTTTTGCGCAGCCATTCATAAAAACGCGAGGCCGGGGATGATACAGCGCCTCTGTTTAATCGGCCCACGAAAGGAAGGCTTCTTCTTGATTGTCACCCCCGAGATAAAGTAGACCCATTTGAATGGGTGCCACGAACCCACCCATAAGTTGCTGTCTGTTGATACAATCAGTTTTTTTCACCGATTAACGAACCCAACACCAAACATAATCACCCCACCGGCCGAGAAAAAAGTAACAGCTGAGATGGTCAACGCCGATGGCGGGGAAGCCTGGAGCCCGTAGGGCGGAAGGCTTCCCCGCCATCGGCGTTGGTGGGAGAGAGGCGCGGGAGATTGTT
>JBBQVT010000200.1:0-6208 GCA_038211245.1 Desulfobulbales bacterium
ATATCAGCCATATTTGTTTCACTGTTGTACCAGCAATCCTGATTGACAACAAATTCAAGTTTAGGACTCTGGTACATTCTTACCCACTTGGAGGTATCACTCATGGTTCCCATGAACGAACCACCATAGCGATAGAAAAGCCTGATTTCTGAACACCCTGCCAGCGGATATTCAAAATAGGTAAACTGTTGTTGTAGCGACTGGCCACAAAACCCTTCACCGTACCAGCTGATTGGTGGGTTGAGAATTGCGTCCGGCAAGGTAAGGCGCCATACTCGCTGTTTGTTTGGGTTAACCGGCAGGTGCGTGGCGACCTTAGAGGTGGCGACGCGTCCCTGGAGATCGGCATACGCCGGAAACCAGTTTTTGGTATCAGAAGGTGCACCCATGGTGGTACCCCAAATGGATCGACCTGGTTTTCCAAGACCCTGCATACCCTGAAGCAGAACCATCATTCTGGCCCATTCAGTCCCATATGCCACACGGCAGGCCCCACCTTCACCGCCACGGGAACCGCCGGACAATATCGTCCGTTTGGCTGCCCATTCTCGGGCCAGGGCGCGAATGACACGAGCTTTTATGCCGGATTCTTCTTCGGCCCATTCAGGGGTTTTGGGTTGACCATCAGTCTCGCCGAGAACGTATGGCTTAAACTCATCAAAGCCAATGGTACGATCTTTCACATACTCTTTATCGTAAATGTCTTCGGTAATCCAGACATAGGCAATGGCCATGGCCAGAGCGGTATCTGTTCCCATTCGGGGTGCCAGCCATTTGCCTTCCATTACCCCGGCAGTGAAATTGTGAAAGGGATCGATGAAGACCATCTTAACGCCCTTTTCTTTCAGCCATTGACGCCATTGCGCAGACTCCTGACCGGTGTAAGTTCCACGGGTTGAATCAGGATCATTGGACCACAACACGATCATTTCTGCGTTTTGCAACGAATCTTCAAGAAGGTCGTACTGCTCCGGCATACCAAGGCGCCAGTAAAAACCATAGGTATGCGTCGCACCCCAATGCCAACCTTCCCAACTATCGGGATTATCAAGCACCGGTGTGAATTCAAGCATATTCATAAAGCGGGCAAAGGGACCCATTTTATAACCAACGATACCCCAGTTATGATGGGAAGAGGTCATGCCGCTGATGGCTGAACCACCATACGTTGCCGTTACCCGCTTGATCTCACTTGAAATTATATCAAGCGCTTCAGCCCAGGAGATACGTTCATAGGGGGATTTACCACGGTTTTGAGGATTTCTTTCACCGTTTGGATCAAAATCCACTCGTTTCATAGGGTACTTTATACGATCATCGGAATAGAGCCTTCTTCTGTCCGCATGAACATATGGTGCTATATTGAATTTTTTTGGTGGAGAATATTTTTTACCATCGGCTTCAATAACCCACGGCTTGAAATCTTTCTCGTCTGCAACCAAAGCTCGCATACGTATTACTTTACCATCTTTCACATATACGCTGACTGGTCCGGCGTTGGTACAGTTGGTAAAAACTTGTTCATTCATAATTTAACCTCCCGGAATTGAGCATGATGCCCATCGCTGTAATCCCTTCACTCACTCTCTTTGTGTTCAATCCGTTCGACAGAAAAATTCGCTCAGAAAGTTCAATCACTGGCACTTCAAAATTTTGAATCTCCATGGAAAAGTCTTAAGCTTTTCAGGTTTCTTGCCTCCGGACAATGTATCGCATGCTGAAATACAATACCATTATACGGAACTATTATTACACCACTGCACTCCCGTGTCAAGATATTTTACATGCAATGTGTCGTGCCGACATATTGGTTATTTATCCTATGAATTTAATATGTTATGATATTCACATCATATCTTTATCAGTATATATAATGGAAATTTCTTGACATACGCACCAGGACGATCTAAGTAGTTTCAACATACGGGACAAGATGTACACATGTGCAACACCCTGGCCCCGACCAAAGGGATACGTCACTTATCAAAAAATCTTCACAAAAAACGAGCAAATATTTTTTGTGAGTGAAAGAAATATCAATTCGAACAACAATTATAATCTCTAAAACATCATGAATACGCAAATGGATGGCAACAATTCCTCTGCCGAAAAGGCCTTGAACATTCTTCTGGCCTTTGCTCCCTACAATAATGAGATGGGAACAACTGAGCTGAGTATCAAGCTTGGCATGCATAAATCGACAACCAGTCGATTAATCAAGCTCTTGGTAGCAACGCATTTCCTTCAGCAAAATCCCCTTACAAAAAAATACATGCTTGGCAGATCAGCCCAGAAAATCGGCAACGCCACTACCCGGTCCTTTGATTCACGTCTTTTGGCGATAGCTCAGCCCTGCCTTACCGAACTCTCGCAGCAGACAGGGGAAAGTGTTGCATTGGAAATGCTTTCCGGAACCAATGTTGTCCTGGCATTACATGTCGAAGGACCAAGCCACATCCGCTTCAATTTTCAACAAGGTGAACAGGTACCGATAAATGTCGCTGCCGGAGCTAAGGTTATCCTCGCTCACAGTGCCCCGGAATTTCTAGAATTCTGTTTGCAGCATGATTTTGAGCGCTTCAACGATAACACCATCGTTTCGAAGGAGCAGTATCGCAATCTCTTGCGAGAGATTCAAAAAACAGATATTGCCTACGACCGAGGCGAACGATACCAGGACACCCACGCTATGGCCGTACCGATCTACAATTCGGAAGGCCCACCGAAGGCCGCCGTAGTCATCGCCGGGCCGGCCTTCCGTTTGAACGAAGAATTCCTGAATTCCGTCCTCTCTTCCCTACGAAAAACTGCAGAAAAGATTTCAAACCTGCTCTTCTATTGAACAAATGAAAGATTCCAATGCCGAGCAGGTGGCCTCCTTTCTCGGCTAGTTCCCCCCTACCAGTTCGCCAGCAGCTTGAGTCGAGTAGGATTGTCCCGGGCCGTGGGTCATGATGAGTGTGTCGCACCCATCCTGCAGTCTTCGTTATATCAGGCTCGGCAGGAAGGTGGAATTTTCCGAGATGGCAATGAGGGGATAAAAGACCGGCAGGGTCAACAGGACAATGGCCAGGGAATCCATGATACAGCCGAATTTTTCATGGCCTCAACCTTCATGATGTCGAAGAAATTTTTACCCCAGAATTTCGATCCGCCCTCGCCGCTGACGCTCATGATTGCATCCTGGACGTCCTTGGGCAGACTGTTCCATTTGTTTTTGTTCATAATAATGGAAAAATACACCGCCGGGAACGGTACCTCGGTGTAGTTCTTCACGACCTCGTAGAACCTCCAGACATGGCCCGCCTCCCAGGGGGCACCCATACCGTCGATAACGCCTTTCTGCAGCGAAAGGTAGCTGTCCGGCATCGGGATCAGCATCGGCACACCGCCAAGGGCGCTGACCATTTCAGTTGGCGGTCCACCGGTCATCCGCAGTTTCATGCCCTTGAGATCCTCCAGGGTCTTGACCGGTTTTTTAGTGGTGATCAGGGTGTAGGGCGCGCTGGTGTAGAAGAGCAGTACCTTAACATCTTTAAATTCATTTTGAATTTCTGGGGTATTTTGAAACATCTTCCACAGGACTTCGCTGCCTTTTTCAGCAGTCTTGAAAGACATGGCCGGCAGGCTGACGACATCGGTTACCGGGGTCATATTCGGCCAATAGCCATGGAAGGCCCAGCCCATATCGGTAATGCCCATTTTCGTGGCATTCCACATATCTTTGCCTTTCGCCAGGGTTTCACCGTAGTAGGGGTGAATTTTCACCTTGCCGCCGGTTGCCTCTTCGATTTGTTTAAACCATGGTTCTATACAGGTTTTGCTACTGATCCCGGTATCCGGGTTTTGATGGGCGAAACATAAAACAATGGTTTCCGCTCCGGCTACACCTATCCACCTTGACAAGAGGCATATTGTATGTAATATTTAATGCATTGTCGCAATTTATCTCCCGTCCAGTCTATATCAGAGGAATAAAGCAATGCATGAAGGCCATAGCCGCAAGACAGAATGTCTTCAAAAAACTTGCGGCGAACATCGAGAATTTACAATGGCAATGCCATCTTAGGTCTTGTGGAGATTAATTTATGAAACAGATTGTCGCTCTGGAAGAAGCTGTAGGTTTCCCGCTGGCGCACGATATCACGGAGATCCGCCCAGGTGAATTTAAAGGTGCCGCCTTCCATAAAGGCCATATTTTAAATATCGAGGACCTGGACCATCTGCGGCGAATCGGCAAAAATCATCTCTATATTATTTATCCGGAAAATAATGAAATGCACGAAGATGCTGCAGCTCAGCTCCTTGCGGAGTCTCTTTGCGGCAAAGGCGTAGGCTGGCACGAAGCTCCACGAGAAGGAAAGATCACTCTGCGAGCCATACATGACGGTTTGTTGAAAGTTGACGTCGATGCCCTTATGCAATTCAATATGTTTGGCGAGGTCATGTGTGCTACCCGCCACAGCAACAGCTTAGTAAAAAAAGGCGATATCGTTGCCGCCACCAGGGCTATTCCGTTGATGATCGACAAATCTATTGTCGATTCGGCCGCTGCGGCAGCGCGCTGCGCTGCGGCCGGTGTTCTTCGGGTGGCGGATATCCGGACAGCCAAAGTAGGTGTGATGATAACCGGCAATGAGGTCTATCACGGTCTCATCCAAGACAAATTTAAACCGATCATTAGCAAAAAGGTGCTCGAACTCGGCGGCCAAATTATTGCAGTAAGGTATCTGCCGGACGACGAAGAGATGATTGCCGCGGCAACCATCGATTTAATCGCCGCCGGTGCCGATCTCCTGATCACTACAGGCGGCATGAGTGTCGACCCAGATGACCGAACCAGATTTGGCCTGCAAAAAGCGGGAGTCGACAATATAGTCTATGGCAGTCCCGTACTCCCGGGAGCAATGTTTATGGTCGCCTACCTTGGAGATGTTCCGGTTCTTGGAATTCCTGCCTGCGGCATGTATGCGGCTCGAACCATCCTCGACCTCCTTTATCCACGGATACTCGCCGGTGAAAAACTCACCAGGGTGGATATTGCCTCCCTCGGCCACGGTGGACTCTGCCTGAACTGCCCGACCTGTACCTTCCCCATCTGCCCATTCGGCAAATAGCCCGAGGTTTAATTGAGATGCTCAACATCACCGCCGCAGCGACACACTCTATGGTTGATCTCTTTCATGGAAAAAGCAAAAGTCCCGTGCGAATTTCCATTTTAACCGGAGGTTGCGGCATCAGGTTTTTCGAGGTAGCGATCGCCGATGGTGCCGAAAGCGACGAGCAATTTGATGTTGATGGTTTTACTTATCTCGTTGATCGAAAAATTATTCAGGAATACGCACCAATCACAATTGATAGCGATGGTTTTTCATTGCGGCTTAGCGGTGGCGGCATCTATCCGCCAAATAGCTGCGGTACTTGCGCCTTCGGCTGCAGCCTTCGCGGAAAAACTCGTTGCAATGGTGTTTGCCGTATATGTAAAACACCCTGCCGCACCGGTCGACGCCTGCTTGCCAGAAGAAAAAACTTCACTAATTGTATGTAATAACTACCTGGATTGAGACTGCAAAGTTTACTTCTCGTGACCACAGCCATAAAAACCTTAGAAATAGTTATTGACACCATAGAGCTGTAGGATAAAATAATTGAGTACTTACCCTTACCAATAAGAGTAAGAAGAACATTTTTTTGAATCATTTGTTTGCATGTAATTTTTCATGCATGGGTAACAGCCCTCAGAAATGTCCTTGGAAAGGCGGTCAGACCTTGTATGTTTTTCGCGTTACTCGGTTTTGCGACGAGAATGCTGAGTCGTTGGCTAACACCTAACGTCGAATCTTCAATCAGAGGAGAATATTATCGATGAATCCTGTAAAAACCAAAGACAAAACCGTCTTAAGGTCACTCGGTCTTGGGGGCTACTTCGGTGGTGGTGCCGAAGGTATGGTGGATGTCAAAGACGGCAAGATTGTCCGCGTTCGACCATTGCGCTACGGCTGGAAATATAAAAAGGAGGATGTCCGTCAATGGAAGATGGAACGTAACGGCAAAATCCTTGAACCAGCGTGGAAATCGTTGCCCGGCCCTTTTTCCCTGGGGTATAAGAAACGGGTCTATTCCCCGAACCGCGTCCCCTTTCCGATGAAAAGAGAAGACTGGGATCCGAAAGGCGAACGTAACACCCAAAATCGTGGAAAGAGCAAAT
>JBBQVT010000201.1:0-6201 GCA_038211245.1 Desulfobulbales bacterium
TTGCGTCCAACCAAAAATGAGCAAGCGGTTAAGAGCAGCGAATTTGCAGTGAAAACCAATGGACTTGTGGCAAAAGCCAATACCCCGGCAGCAAAAAGCAACAATCTGGTGGCTAAAACCGAAGAACCGGGGAGTAAAGCCAGCCGACCTGCGAATAGCAAACCATCGAAACCATCTTTTGATAAAGACGAGGAACTGCTCGCTTTTATTGAAAAATGGCGGACATCTTGGGCAACCAAAGACATTGACGCCTATATAAATTGTTACAGCCCTTCCTTTAAAAGCGGCAACTTGAATAAGGAGGAGTGGCGAGCCAAAAAAATCTATTTAAATCAAAAATACAAATTTATAGCTGTCCAAATCCATAATATCGTGATCGAATGGACATCCACCGGTGCCAATGTCTCGTTTCAACAGACCTACAAATCCGATCAACTACAGAACAGTGGCATAAAAACACTGCATCTGATCAATAAGAAAAACCGCTGGATGATAGAAAATGAAATTATATAGCCCAAAAATATTCGCCATGCCCTGAAGCTATTTTTTCTTCTTTCTTAAAAACCAATCCACAACAACATCAACAATGAAACTTCTTTGCCCTCTTTTCTTGCTGGTTTGCATCGTTGCAGCTCTTCTGGTGTTCAATTGCCCGGCAAGCCAGGCAGATCCCTTGCGCCATCAAAGCCTCCATGATGTCTATCTTGCGAACACAGAGCATGAACTGCATATTTACCGAATTCTCGGCAAAGAGCCCGGCAAGACTCTCATGCTCATCGGCGGCATTCAGGGCGATGAGCCGGGCGGTTATCTCACCGCCGATCTTTATGCCGATATCAGTTTGAAAAAAGGTAATCTCATCGTCGTCCCCCGCGCAAATTTCTATTCAATCTTACTCAATCAGCGCGATGGGATGACCGGTGATATGAACCGGAAGTTCTCTAAAGCAACTGATGCTGAAAAAAATATGGAACAGGAGATCGTCACCATTCTCAAGAAGCTGATCGGCGAGGCTGACTGCCTGCTTAATCTCCATGAAGGGTCAGGTTTTTATAGTCAGGAATGGAAAAGTGAGATTGAAAACCCTGACCGACTCGGGCAATCGATCATTTATGATGCAGAAAGTTATTTTGGTGAAAATAAACAAACTACCATAAGCCTCGAAACCCTGGCAAATAAAATAATCGGCAGAGTCAACCCTCAGATAGACAACCACCGCTACTACTTCCAACCGAATAATCACAACACTATCTCTGAAACAACCCGCTACCTAGAACAACGCAAATCCGCTACCTACTACGCCCTCACCCAGGAAAATATCCCCGCTTTTGGTGTGGAAACATCAAAAGCAATCAAATCCAACTCAATAAAGGTCGGCTTTCAGAAATTGGTAATCAATGCTTTTATGGAAGAATTTGACATCATCCCCGAGACCCCCGGCCTCCACATTGACAATACCAAGCTCGACTATGTTCTCATTAAAGTCAACGGCGGATTACCCTTCGCCGTTCCAAACGGCGCGGACTTGCAGATCGAAAGCGGCGACGAGGTCGTCATCACCGATATTATCGCCAATTTTAATCGTGGACTCACCGCTGATTTTGTTGGCATGGGTAGCCATAACGACACAAACTTGCCCTTTCGTATTGCCGAGCCTACTCAAGTGATCATTCGCAAGGATGCTGAGACCTGCGGTTCAATGAACATTGTGATAAAGACGGGAAAACACGGCAACACAGACTCGGCACATGACAAGAAAATAGCAAAAGTGATGCCAGCCAAGGCACAGCTATCTTTAAAAAAGCAAGAAGGGTCGCTGGCTGAGCTTCGTGCTGAGAGCTTATTACTGAATGTAAACGGTCAGCTGGCCTCTGTTGCCGAAGGTGGCGAAATCACCGTACCCCGAGATAAATTGCTGATCATCAAAGGAGTACGGTCTAACATGAGCCGACTCGATAATCAAATCTTCGCCAACTTAAAAGGCTTCTCACCGTCAAAAGCCAAAAATGACGGCAACGATATCAATTATCCGCTGTATCCCGAGCATGACCTGTGGGCTCGCTTCTCCGAAGAGAAAAAAGGAGTTCGATACCCTGTGAATACCACCTATAACAACAAAGAAATTGGCGTTTTCTGGTTAAAAATTCAATAATCGCTTTTCCGAAAGCGCAATTGCAATCAGTTCCGGTAAATTGTTTGAGTTAATAGCATTGTTGCTCTCAACATTGCAAAGCCCTTTCAAAGTTGCTGTTCTATTTTTCCTTGACAATAACAATCATTATTAATAGAATTCTCTACAGATTGTAATTCAAATTATCATCAATTTTTCAAGGAGAGCGTCATGCAGAAATGGGAATGTCCTTGCGGTTATATCTATGATCCGTCAGAAGGCGATTATGAAAATGGTGTCGAACCAGGAACTGCCTGGGAAAATGTCCCGGAGGACTGGGTATGCCCAAAATGCGGGGCAGCAAAAGAGGACTTTTGGAAACATTCTTAGGAGCCGTCAGTGTTTTCTAGGACAAAGTTGTAAGAGTCTCAGCCGTCGTACCTGCATCAAATACATGGAGGGAAAGGCCGGAGGGGCCCTCCCTCTGCGCTGCGGACGGGACATGGAATGTATTGATTGACCTTTTTTAGCTGCTTTGGCTTTGGCCCTCTCCACCTTCCGGGGGGAGTGCCTATCCCATCCTTCCTTTTTCTGCTGCCCATCACTACAAGCCTTGTTTGTGGTTAAATAGGTCGCGCCGTGGACCATTACCTGTTCCTAGGCAAGGCATTCTTGTCGGATCTTCCCCCTCAGTAGTAAGCGCATTTTCTGCACATGCACTACCGTGTCCAGCAAATATTGATCTAAGTGTTTCTTCTATATTCTGCCGACATCTACTTAACTAACCAGTATAATTATATAAATTATAATGGCATATGATTTGCTAGGGGTTAAGTTAAGCATAAGCAAGGGGATAAAGGCAAACCACTCTTCCAACTACAACACCTGGGAGGGAGGGCATCGAAGCGATGCCAACAATGACGACACGGAATTACCATTCAATAAACCGAAATGCGACAGGAATTTTTCCGAAATTGTTCTTTTGCCATTCGGGAATCTAGCACTTAAATAAACATCAACGATTTGCAGAAAATATTTTTAACGTATTGCCCTTGGAGGAAAAAATGAACCAGCTCATCCTACGGGAGTCTCTCATTCCCGCTTATCTTAGGGAACGAAGGAAAAATGATCGCTTCAGCGCAGTAAA
Organism: Desulfobulbales bacterium; assembly: GCA_038211245.1. Lineage (GTDB taxonomy): Bacteria > Desulfobacterota > Desulfobulbia > Desulfobulbales > Desulfocapsaceae > Desulforhopalus_A. Next base: position 3,258 of record JBBQVT010000201.1, read on the forward strand.
TCTTCTCGGCATCACCGCTCGTGGAACCGGGAAAATTACAGACATCGGCCGAGATGGCCTATCCTTTGGCTGCCTTTACCGGCATGCCTTTCCTGCCTTATGGTCGATGGATATCATCAATGCCAATGGTGTTCATCTGAAGCAGCTCACGGTGCGCAAGATCTGGGAGAGAGACAGCGGACATCCTGATCTTTCCGGCGGTTTTGAATTGGAAGTCGGGGTAGAATTCATAGATCTCACACCCCGCCAAGAAAAAGAACTCGATCTTCTCCTCAGCAATCTGTTTTTATTTAATGTTGAGCACCCGTGCCTTCTTTAAAATTGATTGGCAACCATTTTTCGAAGAGGGGGTTTCTTGGTAAAAAATCCGGCTATTCGTGGGTAGACCGGCAACCCATGGGTTGCAGAAGATCTGCCGATAACCATGGCCGGCATGTGAGAAAAAAGGGCTCCGGCAGTTTTACCACCTTGCCGGATTCATAATCGTAGGCCAGCATAACCGTGAAACCGGCGAGGACCTTCTGGCCGTCATTTTTCCGTACCACGGTGTAATCAAGTCGGCACTTTTTACCCTCCAACGCATCGACCGCCACCTGGACTTCCAGTTCCTCGTGCAAGAGCACCTGCCGCAGATACCGACACCCAGCTTCAACCACAACAATGCCCTTCCCCTCCCCGATATCAGCCTCGGAGAAACCAAGATTATTAAGAAAACGAATTCTCGCATCCTGGAATATTAAGAATGGTCGGTCATTACCGAGATGACGGCCATAATTGATGTCGCCAATGGTAACTGTATAAGGTGCTGTGAATATTTTTTGCATTATTTTGAGTGCGTTTTGGAGGAGGGGGAGCAAGAGCCGTAACGAAAGAAGAAACGATTAAGTTACTCCGTTACGGCTCGTAAGATCTCGCTCCAACAGAAAGGAAACTTACCGAAGAGATTAAATGGCCTGCAGGAACGGTTTGAGTTTCACCAGGGTTTTTTCACCAATTCCCTTCACTTTAGTCAGTTCATCAATACTTTTGAAATTACCATTGTCTTTCCGATAGGCGAGAATCGCCTCAGCAGTCACCGGCCCGATACCCGGCAATTGAGTGAGCATTTCCTTGTCGGCAGTATTTATATTTACGTCCTTGGGAATACTCTTGGTTACTTTTTCAGCGCTGCTCTTCGCATCCGGGGCAACTTTTAAAGGTGCTGTGGTCTTATCGGCAGGAGTGGTAACCTCTTTCTTTTCCGCTGCTGCCAGAACATCTCCGGAAAGGGCAGAAAAACCAAGGGTAAGAGTGAAAATAGCAACCAGTAACAATTGTAAAGCTTTCATGGAACCTCCTCAAAATGTGAGTTTTCTGTAAAGGGACGGGCGTCCCGGGTTTCCAAAGGCTTTCCTATTGGAAACCAATACCTTGTACAATAATTCTAACTTCATCATTGTTGCTCCACGATACTTTCCCGTCCTTACATTTTTCTCACCAAGTCGCTTAGTCCAGAAAGTTTTTTAAAAAAGATGTCCCAAAACAAAAACGGGGAGCCTGAAGAGTCCTATTTCAGATTCCCCGCCTTGGCTTCCAACTATGATACCCCGAGGAATTCAGGGTTACATTATCGGCTTCATCGCACTCATGTGAGAACGTAATTCTTCGCCAACCCCTTCGATGACTGTGAAGCGGATGCCTTCGTTCACCTGAATCAGGTCGAGATTGTCAACCGCGTTATCCGCCGGATCAAGGCCTTTGCCGATGACATCGGTTTCGACGGCATTCATGAAGTCTTTGAGCAGGGGTACTGCCGCATGGGCAAAGAGATAGTTGCCATACTCGGCGGTGTCGGAGATAACCACATTCATCTCGTAGAGTTTCTTTCTGGCAATGGTATTGGCAATAAGCGGCACCTCGTGCAGGGATTCATAATACGCCGACTCTTCCTTGATGCCGCAGCTGACCATGGTATCGAAGGCCAGTTCCACACCGGCCTTGACCATGGCAATCATAAGAATACCCTTGTCGTAGTATTCCTGCTCCTCGATCTTGGCAGTAGTCGATGCCGCCCGCTCAAAGGCGGTTGCCCCGGTTTCCTTGCGCCATTTGAGGAGATTGGCATCATCATTTGCCCAATCGGCCATCATGGTTTTTGAGAAATGGCCGGAAGCAATATCGTCCATATGCTTTTCAAAAAGCGGGCGGAGAATGTCCTTCAATTCTTCGCAAAGGATATAGGCCTTTATCTTGGCCGGGTTGGAAAGTCTGTCCATCATGGCGGTAATACCACCCAGTTTCAGGGATTCGGTAGTTACCTCCCAACCATTTTGTACGAGTTTTGCAGCGTATCCGGCGTCGATGCCAAGCTCGACCATCTTGTCATAACAGAGCAGAGAACCGGTCTGCAGCATGCCGCAGAGAATGGTCTGTTCGCCCATGAGATCGGATTTTACTTCGGCGATGAAAGAGGATTCCAGCACCCCCGCCTTATCCCCGCCGGTAGCGCAACAGTACGCCTTGGCGATGTCCCAGCCTTCGCCGTTCGGATCGTTTTCACCATGCACGGCAATGAGGGTCGGCACGCCGAATCCCCGCTTATATTCCTGGCGAACCTCGGTGCCGGGCGCCTTGGGAGCAACCATGATGACCGTCAGGTCCTCACGCACCTTCATGCCTTCCTCAACGATGTTGAAACCGTGGGAATAGGAGAGACAGGCACCTTTTTTCATAAGCGGCATAATCGTTGAAACGACATTGCTATGTAGAAGTTAGCTTGTTAATAAAATCATTTCTAACTTTCAAATTCCAATTTTCTAAAAGGAAATCATTTAATTTTAAAAGTTTAATTTCCGCTAATTCGGATAAAAAGACTTTCACTACGAGATTTTTTTCAAAAAATCATTGAATTCAATTCTTTTACCTTTGTTCAATTCTGCTATTCCATTTTCAATTTCTTTTTGCT
>JBBQVT010000202.1:0-6162 GCA_038211245.1 Desulfobulbales bacterium
TAATTCCATAAATAAAATACGCCAGGTGCGACCTGAAAGTCGCCTCTTTTGTTGCTGACCGCTGAGTCAGCCTGCCGTTTCGTCGGCAGTTTTCTATCCCGACATGCATAGCTGGTAACGGCTTTGTGTGTATTCCCATCATATTACGCAGAGGGCAATTATCGCCGGGCTGTCTTTGTACCGGGCGAAGACTTTGACAAATTGATAGAAATAGAAACCATTTAACCAGGAGGAAATTATGCCTAATGCCAATGCACCGTTTCACCCGATTATCTATGTCCGCGGTTACGCGATGACCGAACGAGAGCAGGACGAGACCACTGCCGATCCGTTCAATGGTTTCAACCTTGGCTCTACGGTATACCGCGCCACACCGGACAAGAACAAGCCTGCCAAAAAATTTATTTTCGAGTCGCCCCTCTTGCGGCTTATTTCAGACTATCAATACATGGATGTGTATAAAAATGGTTTTGATATCATGGATATTGATGAATGGGAAGGCACACTTCCGCCTCGGTCGATTGTCATTTATCGTTACTATGACGTTGCCTCTGGTTTGCTGGGCGCAGGGAAAACGCCGGAAATTACCGAGTTTGCCAAAGGGTTGAGCAAGTTAATCCTTCGCGTTCGTGATTTGGTCTGTGCTGCCCCGGACAACGGAATTACCGTGGAAGATTTTCGCTGTTACCTGGTTGCCCATTCGATGGGAGGCCTGGTTTGCCGCGCTTTCCTGCAGAATCCTGCTCTTGGTGACGATCAGGCGAGGCGCTGCGTCGATAAGGTGTTCACCTACGCCACACCCCACAATGGCATTGATATGGCCGGTCTCAATGCTCCCAAATGGCTAAGCGCTGCGGATATAAACAATTTCAACCGCGACAATATGGCTCAATACCTCAATCTGGAGGCTCTTTACAAGAAATACCAGCGAGTAGATTACCTGCCCGAAGAAACCTTCCCGTCTGACCGTTTCTTTTGCATGGTGGGTACCAATCGGGCGGATTACCAAGTCGCAATGGGGTTATCAAGGACCTTCGCCGGACACGGCAGCGATGGTTTGGTCAAAATAGAAAATGCCAGAGTCTGGGGTATAAACGCCAAAGGGAAAGTATCAGCCCCGTGTGCCACCGCCTACGCGTTTCGTTCCCACTCTGGTTATTTTGGCATTGTCAATAGTGAGGAGGCGTATCAAAACCTAACGCGCTTCCTGTTCGGAGACATACGAGTCGACCTCTGGGTAGACGTAGATTCCGTGCAGTTGCCGCCGGAGATTCAAGGCAAGGCGGTCAACGCTCTCTATCAGTTCGAATTGAAGGCATCACCCCGTGGTACGCGCTGGTATCTTACGCGCCGACATGCGGAAGAGGACTCGGTTGCCTGTCGTAACTACACGGAACTCACCGACCCAGCGGACAAAAACGCCAGAAGCATCTTTCTGTCTACTGTGTTCCTGGCTAATGATGCCCGCCTCAACGCGGAGAAGGACCCGTCGCTTACCTACGGTTTAACTCTCGGCGTTCCATTCGGTAGCAAGAACGCGCCGGGAATTGCCGGTCAACTACAATTGCTGGTTTCGGCCTGGAATTGCTAGGCCGTTGTAAAAATATCTTGGCCGAAGGCATGCTTGGAACGGCAGCAACTACAATAACCCTTGTTCCTTATACCACTGGGCAGTTTTGTCGAGGCCATCATACAGCCCATATTGCGGGGAATAACCGAGCAGCCTTTTGGCCTTGCTGATATCAAAGGACCGACTCTTGGTGAAAAAATCGACCCGGCGGCGGTAGATGGGCGGTTCGATGCCGAGGGGAATGCAGATTTTTTCGCAGAGTGAGCCGGCCAGCTGAAAGGGCAGGGCCGGAATGTGAATTTTTGTATCCGGGTTGCCGGTTATCTTGGCGATAGTCGAAAGAAGATCGTCAAGGATCATATTCTCATCGCCGCCGACGATAAATACCTGGCCGACCGCCTCCTGCCGTTCCGAGGCGAGAATAAAACCCTGTACCAGGTCGTCGATATAGACCATATGATAGTAGATCTTGCCGGTGCCGATAACCGGAGTAATTTTCTTTACCGCCAGTTTAAAGAGCTTCAGCAGCCGCATATCGCCCGGGCCGTAAATGGCGGTAGGACGAACAACCGACAGGGCCAGACCGTTTTTCGCGGCCAGGTCGCGGGCCAGCAGTTCCCCTTCAAGTTTGGTTCGCTGGTAGATGTCGGCGGGCGCAAAGGGCGACTCCTCGGTGGCCGGCGGTACCTTGACATCGCCGTGCACCCCAACGGTACTGCAATGGACAAAGCGCTTTACCTGGTGTTTGACTGCCGCTTCAACCAGGTTCCGGACACCCTCGACATGGATATCGCGGTAATCCTGGTCCACCGAGGCTGCGGTGCGGAACATCGCGGCGATGTTGAAGACCTTCTGCACGCCTTCAACCGCGCGGTCGACTGCGGCCCGGTCCCGGATATCTCCTTCCTGGATCTCCAAAGCCGGATGTGGCGCCAACATGACACGCTTTTTGCTGCGCACCAATAATCTGACCTGGTGTCGGTCCCGCAGGAGCCTGTTACTAAGATTGTGGCCGGTAAAGCCGGTGCCGCCGGTTACAAGTATCTTCATAAATTTTTCGCTGGTTGATGAGGTGGTGGAGGCAGGGCTGCAAAAATCCTCCTGTAAAAGTCGGTTAATTTGGCCCTGAAGGCCGAACGAGAATAATTTTCCTGAGCAACCCGGTGCCCCTCTGCCCCGAGTCTTAAACAAAGCTCCGGGTCGGCCAATAATCTTGCCATGCCGGCGGCCATGCTCTGCCGCTCAGGTGCAACCAGACAGGCAAAATCATCGGACAAAACCTGGGTATGGGTGAGAAGGTTGGTGGCCAGCACGACCTTGCCTGAATCGAGGTAGGAGTAGAGTTTCATTGGGGTATTGTTACCCTGAACCCGCGGCGAAAGGAGGATATCGGCCTGGGCCAGATAATGACCGAGCAGTTCCACCGGCCGGGGGCCACAGAAAAAGGTGTGGTCGGCTACCTGCAGCTCCTCGGCATATTTTTTATAGGCGGCGATGGTCTCAGGCGTGCCGCCGATGATTACCAGGTTGCCGCGACAGCCCTGATGAAGAGCCAGCTGGAAGCTCTGCAGAAGCAGATCGATGCCCTGGTATTTTTCGAGGTTGCCGACATAAAGCATGATCGGCCCGGAGATTTGCAAACGCTGCCGTAGATCCTCATCCGAAGAGACCGAGTCCGCTAGCAGGCTGATATCTTCAAGACGAACTATGAGTTTTTCCGGAGCGTGCGCCAGGGCGATTTCCTCCAGCGCCCGACACACCGCCACCACCCCGCAACTCCTTTTTACCGCAAACCGTTCGCAGAACTGCAAGGCTGGTCCCAGGGGCTTGAGAAAAGAAAACTTCTCGACTATCTGATCGGCCAGTGAGGAATCCATATCATAGATATAAGGCGTGCCGAAAAAGATCCTCAGCAGCATGGCCATAAAGGCCGCTTCTTCGACCGCATGGATGACCGCAATGCGGTGGCGACGCAGCAGTCCAATTGCCTTGAAAAACATGCAGACATCGCAGACGATTTTTTTTAAAGACAGGGACGGCGGGATATTTTTTATGCCCCAGATCGCCGGAATCCTCTGCAGGATAACGCCGGGAATGGTCACCTCCTCGCCTTCATGAAAAACCAGCAGATGCACGTCATGCCCGAGGCGCGCCAACTCCTCGACCAACAGGCGTACGGCTATGGGTGTCCCCCGATTCTGGAAAAACGGTTGCGGGGCGATGACCAGTATTGATCTTGTAGCCTGTGAAGTCTCCGACAAATCAGCTCCTCAGCCGGTCACTGCGGATAATAATCGGCGAACCGAACAGTTGCGTAAGACCGGTCAACCGGCAACAGGCCTCAATGGCGGTTGACAAGGTTTTATTGCCGACCTTGCGGTGGACAACCATGGGCAGGAGAAATTCAGGTTTAAAAAGCGGCTGGGCAAAACCGTTTGCGGCGACGCTCGCGGCGATTTCCGTCCGGGAAAAAAGGGTAAACGGCCTGGTATTGCCTTCCATTTTTTTCTTCATGCTGAAGAGCATTTCGTAGAGGATATTGGTCGAGCGGCGGTCAGGATAATCGACGATGACGCATTTATCGGCTACTCGACACATTTCAGCGACAATTTGCCGCCATTGGCTGACATGGGGCAGGAGTCGGAAGGCCATGACCACATCGAAAGAACGATCGGCAAAGGGCAGGGACAGAGAATCGCAGGTCTGATAGGTAAAGGAACCCGGAGACAGGCGCTGGTCGAGGCGTATGCGGCAACTGTCGGCACTGCCGGTAACCGTCACCGCATAGCCGTTTTTCACCAAGGGTTCGGCCAACTGGGCATGCCCGCCGCCGACGTCAAGGACTCCGGCCCCGGGCAGATGGCGCAGCAGATCAAGGGTTATTGCCGCCTGTTTGGCAAGAAAATATTCCCCTGCAGCACCGCTGAAGCGTGCTGCATAGTCGGCCGTTGCTGTCTCAATATCGGCTGTTTCTAAAAACATTCCTCGCCACCTCAATTCTTCAGTATTGTGAAAACCTGCTCGACTTGGGCAATCTGCCGCTCCTGCTCCTCGGCGCTCCAATGCAATTCTCCGCCCATGAAGCCGGTTATCCGCTGCAGAACCTCTCTTGTCGGGCATTCGGCGGCGGCCAGGTTGGTCCTGCGAAACATCACGTCGGTGAGAGTTACCGCCATTTCCTCATGGATAAAATACCGCACTTCGGCCGCAAGCAGTGGCGGCTCCTCCAACAACCATGGCGACTCGCCTGCATTTGCAGGGGGGTGCTGCACGATAAAGCGGAACACCTCACGCCATCCGCTGCCATAACAGGTCGTCAGATGGTTTCTAACCGCTGCATATTCACCGCCAAGGGCGTTGATGGCTGGACCGAAATCAATATTCCTCGGTGGTAAGGTGAGGTAGCTGCCCGCGGCTCTCTCTCCCAACCACGCATCCGAGGCCAAAATTTTCACCATCTTTTCGGCAATATCGGGGGCCGTGGTATATTTAACCCCTTTGATGGAGAAAAGGCCGTTTCTGCCGTCGAGAGGCCCGTGCTCGATGATCATCGACGACTTGTCGAGCTGCACCGAATCGGCCTTGCCGGCATCCGCCTCTTTGATGGGCAGGAGACCGGCGTGGAAATAGGTCACATCGTCCATGGTAAGATGGCCATGCGGATAGATTTTATTGATATCTTCAAGCACCGCCGCCACCTCTTGCCGGGTCGGGGAAAAGTCATCGGCCTTACCCTGATACGGGGCATAGGTCGTACCGATCATGGTGTAGCGGTCCTGCCAGGGGACAAAAAAGAACAAGCGTTTGCCCCGTTTGATAAGTGCGTCCTTATCGGTGAAATCGGTATATCCTTCAAGACCCACCGCATATTTCTCAAAGAGTCGTTTCTTGACCACGATGTTGAGGGCGGTGGCCCATAGCTGATAACCACTCCCGGCATCATGGCCGGTGAGGTCTTCCAGCCATGGTCCTGCGGCATTGACCACCGCATGGCTGGCAACCCGTATCTCCCGGCCGGTCTGCAGGTCGCGCGCCACTACCGCTGAAACCCAGCCACCGGCCATGTCGATCTTCGTCACCTCGGTATAGTTGGCGACAACGGCCCCGTAGCGTACCGCTTCTTTCAGGTATTCAAGCACTAGGCGTTCGCTGTCGAGGGCAATGGCATCATGCCAGACCGCCCCGCCGCTCAAGCCCTCCTCGGCGATACCGGGAACCAGCCACTTGACCTCCTCGCGGGAAATGGCGCCGCCACAGGGCAAATGGTTCTCGGCGGCCAGGCCCTGGTTGCGATCAAAGGCAATGAGATCGTAGATGGCAAAGGCCAGGCGCATGGTCTCCCGCCCTTTTATGCCGTGGCCGTAGGTGGGCATCAGGCAGCGCAGGGGTTTGACGAGATGGGGGGCCAGGGCCATCATCCGTCGCCTGGAGACAATCGACTCACGCATTCTTCTAAAATCGCCATGCTGCAGGTAGCGGATGCCGCCATGGACGATTTTCAGGCTGTTGGCAGAAGTCGAGCCGGCGAAATCGCCCTTTTCCAGGAGTGCCACCCGGAAGCCGGCACGTGCCGCTGCATAGGCGATTACCGC
>JBBQVT010000203.1:0-6131 GCA_038211245.1 Desulfobulbales bacterium
CAGCCTCGATGCTCTGATTACTTTTCAGAACCAGCCGGATGCCTTTGACATGATCATTACCGATCAGACCATGCCGGTTATGACCGGTGTCGATCTTGCTCGGCGCATCCTGCAGATACGGCCTGAAATGCCGATAATACTTTGTACTGGATACAGCAGCCTGATCACCGAAGACAAGGCCAAAGCTGCCGGAATTAAGGGATTCGCCTTTAAGCCTCTGGCTAAAAAGGATCTTGGTGAGCTGATCAGGAAGATCTTGGACAGAAACACGCATTGATCAACTGCTCTTTCAGGACCGGGCGCGGCGTATCCGGATCGTACTTTTGCAGGGTTTTGATGGCTTCCTCTTGATTTTTCCGATCAAGCGCCTGCTGCCACCCGGCAAGCAGGGCCGCGAGGAAGCGCTTCACCGGTTCGGTTTTTTCCGTCAAGGGTCGCGCTTCGGTGACGACACAGTTGGCCACGAATTTAACCAAAACTCCTTCGCTCTTGGTTATTCCCCCGTCGCAACCTCGTATTCCGCCCCACGCCAGGCAAAGATCCCGCCGGGATGGCGGTAAACGTTTGTGTAACCGAGTTTTTTCGCCCAAACCGCAGCGTTGTGACTTCTCGTGCACTTGACAAAGCCGCAGTAGACGATGATTTTTTTGTCCTTATCCGGGCCAAGGAGTTTCAGGTAATCTTCCCGGCTTTTGCCGTCGGTCTCCTTGACGTCCCACGCATTCATATCGGGAATGGGAAAGAGGAACTGCTTGGCCGTCGGAATATGGCCTTTCTTATAACTATCCTCGTAGGGCATAGTGTCAACCAGCAGCACATTTTCGCCGGCCTTTAAGACCGCCTGCAGTTCCTCGGTGGTAATGACATTATAACCGCCCTTCACTACCTCCCGCGTAAGCTTAACGGCTGCCGTCTCTTTCTCCACCTCTTCCTTAAATTTATCGGTGCCGAAGGCGTGGGCTCCTGAAGCGGTAAGCAGTGCCAAGATTACAGTCAGTACGATTTTTTTCATTGGTGTTCTCCTCCTAGAAATTGATAATTGTTATGTCGCTTTCGATGGTACCAAAATGAATAGAGCAAAGGCAAAAACATCACGATATCCCGCAACAATGCCTGGCGCAGGCCGTGGAATGCGGAATATTCAGGGTCTTCCGGGCCAAAGCAACCACAGTCGATATCCAGCCCGGCCCAGATTGAATAGGACAGGAGGGCAATGAACATGAGCAGCAAAACGGCATAACCGACCTTGCTTTTCCAACCATTAAAAAGAAGACCCACCGCCAAGATTATTTCGGCGACCGGCAGGATAATCGCCGTCGGCAGAAGCAGAACGTCAGGCAGAATGGCATAGGCAGCGATGATTTTGGCAAACCCAGGGACATCGAAAAGCTTGGGAACAGCGGCGAAAATAAAAATCATGCTGAGGCTCCACCTGGCCAGATAATCTCCCCACAATAATGTCTTATGCCTATCCACTTTTTTTCTCGCAACCCGATGGCTGTTCGCCCAGTTTGTTCTTAGTCCATTGCCGATGCAAGACACCAACCATTACCCAAATGCGCAGCTGCAACTTGCACGAAAAATGGTCATTTGTCCAATCGGTAATCTCAATCAATGGCGGGCGATCCATTGCCTTGCGCTATTATTCCATTTCTAAATCAAGCGTTAACTTCAGCGACTGCGCTGTGCGGCTCCTTGCCGTACTTCTTTGTACTGTCTCGTCGCTTCTCGCTTGCCTTTTCGTTTCCATCTTGATTTAGAAATGGAATTAGTTGCCGGGCTGGTGGTTTAGTGGGGGAAATGAGTAAAATATGAGCAGAATATTAGGCGGGAAGCATACTTTTTGAAGAGGGAGACCGTATAGTAGGTGCGTTTTACGCAGCATTATCAGAACAGACGGTGCATACAATGCACCCTACGAAAAACAAGAAATGAATGTCTAAAGGCTCAGCCGACTGACTTGACGATTGTATTTATAATACGAATGGCAAATACCTTCGTCGGAGATCATGCATGGACCAACAGGGTTCTTCGGAGTACAGGCCATACCGAAGGCCGGACAATCCGGCGGCAGGCCACGTCCGGAGATAATGGCGCTGCACTGGCACATGCAGGACTCCAATCCCTCTTCGAAACGGACATTGAATCTTTTCGTGGCATCGAACAAGGAAAGTTCCTCGCGGATGACGAAACCGCTGCGTTCAATCGTTCCCAGGCCGCGCCAGTCGGTATCTACGGCAAAGAAGACTTCGGAAACCATCTTGCGTGCCTTGCGGTTGTCGGCGGAGGAATACATGAAGGCCGAGTGGTCATCGAAGAGCGACTCACCGTTTCTGATCTGCTTGACCAGACTGAGGATCCCTTCCAGGATATCAACCACCTCAAAACCGGCGATATAGCAGGAAAGGTGATGTTTTTTGGCGAGTTCGGTATAGGCTTTGGTATCGGAGATGGTATTGATGTGGTCGGAACAAAGCAAACCGCGAATATTTAAATCCGGGTCGAGCATCAACAAGTCGATGGTCGGCGGCAACAATCTGATGGAGGGAATAACACAAAAATTATTGATGCCCAGGCGAGCAGCTTCAAGAATAGTTTCGGCAACACTCGGGGCAGTAGCCTCAAAACCCACGGCTGGGTAGACCACGGTATAACCCGGCTCGCGACGGGCGATATCCAAGGCGTCCATAGGGGAAGAAATAACCTCAATTCTCGCCCCTTTTTTCCAGACCGTTGCCAGCGTTTGGTTGCTGCCGGGGACGCGAATAAGATCCTCGCAGGCAGCGGTTATCACCTTCGGCTGCTTGGCAATCTTGATAAAGGCATCGATATGCCCGGCCGGCATAACACAGACGCTGCAGCCCGGGCCGGCGACCAACTCAAGCATTGGCGGCAGTTTTTGGCGAATGCCGTATTTGAGAATGGCCCTGTTCTGGGTACCGCAGACAACCATGAGGCGCATCGGCCGGTCAACAAGCGTGTGCAACTCTTCAAACAGTGCTTGCTGACGCGCCAGATCCTTCGTTACTTCAACGTCTTCCATTCGGAGACACCTTCTCAGAACCGGTAAAACGGTTGCCCGTTTTACCGGAGTCGAATCTACAACAACTACTCAGAAGCTTCAGCCTCAGCCTTCATGGCCTTGTAGCTTTCACTATCGATGACTTTTTCACGTTCGATTTTCTCGATCTCAGCCCGACTCACATGGAATTTCCCACAGGCCGGACAGGTGCCGTCGAACTCATCACCGACAGCGCGAGCCTTGAGTTCGTCGATCGTCATATGATCAAGTTTCCCGCATGATCCACTGGGATTCTCCGCCCGGACCTGCACCCTTCTGCTATTTGGCATGGTAATCTCCTGCTTATTTTTACCTCTTTCCTGCCCGTGGGTCAGCAAATAAGTACACTGTTTATATTACAATATCGACTAAAAAGACAATTTTTCTCAGCTTTCTATGCTTTTCACCACGACTCAGCTGACAATCCTGTCAATTTCCTTTCCTTGTGCATTAACGATGCTTACTGCAACCGGTATGCCGCCATCCAGGCGGTGCGTAGCGCAGGACATTCAGGGGTCGTAGGCGCGCACCGCCATTTCCACCTGATTCAGCAAGCCTTCGTTATACACCCCATCCTTGATCAGGGTGGTTGCAGCCTGCTTGACGCTCATATTCATCGGCGCAATGTTGTGGGTGGTGCCGACGATGAGGTTGGCCTTGGTGATGCAGCCGTTGTCATCGGTGGTATAATCGTGGATAAGGGTTCCCCGTGGGGCCTCAACTATTCCCACACCTCGACCAGCCTTCGGCTCCACTTTGGCACGCACATTCGGATCAGTAATACCTTCCCATTCGAGCAGTTCGATGGTTCGCTCACAGGCATATACCAGTTCAATCAATCGGGCATAATGATACAGCAGGGTCTGCTGCGCCGGACGCCCGAAGGAAGCGCGGAAAGCTTCAAGGGCGGCCTGGGCTTTCGGCGTCGAGATCTTGTCGCAGACATTGATCCTCGCCAAGGTGTTGGCGCGATAGATGCCCTTCGGCGCGTCGAGGGACATATCAAAGCCCTCATTCCAGAACTTGGCATAGGGCATTTTCGAATAGCCCCAGGGCTCGACATGTTCGCCAAGATACTGGGTGTAATCTCTGCCTTCAAAATCAACATAGCTGCCGTCGGCCTTCATCATCCGCTGCTTGCCGTCGTAGAGCCTGAGAGAACCGTCAAGCCGATCAACCGTGCCGAGAAAGCCGGTCTTTATAACCCCGAGGGCGCCGATGACGTCGAGGTATTTGGCGAAGACATTGTTGATGGCAAAATCGAGGGCGAAACAGGCAAAATCGAGAAGCGTACGGGATCCGGCCAGCAACTCCTGACGCTCCGACTCGACCATCGGTTTAGCAAAACCGCCAACAACCCCGGCTATCGGATGAATGGCCTTGCCGGCAAACTTATCGAGCATCATCTGCCCGAGCTGGCGCATCTTCACGACTTGGGTGGCAAGTTCCGGCGCCGCCTTGACGACGCCGATAACGTTGCGCACCGAATAGTCGGCATCCGGTCCGAGGACGAAATCGGGGGCGGCCAGGAAGAAAAAGTGGAGAATTTTATCATTGATATGGGCCATGACCTGGCACATTTCCCTGAGCTTATAGCCGGTTTCGGTGGGGGTTACCCCGAAAGCTCCATCAACCGCCTTATTCGAGGCGAGATGGTGCATCCACGGGCAAATGCCGCAGATCCGGTTGACAATGCGCGGCACTTCCTCGGCCGGTCTGCCTTCAATGAATTTTTCAAAGCCGCGCAGTGACTGGATGTGCAGGAACGCGTCCTGAACATTGCCGTCATCACCAAGATGTATGGCAATCTTGGCGTGCCCTTCGATCCGCGAAACCGGGGCAATAGTTAAAACTTTTCCCATCTTAATCCTCCTTATCGGCCTGCTTTTTCATTGGCCGAAGTTGTCCGTGCGCTCCGGAAAATCTCAGTATCGACCGGCGATCAATTACAGATTTATAGTCAATACCGTTACTTGCCAGAGCATTCATCATATCGAGCAGCTGATTGCCGTCTTTTCGGACCGGGCCGAAACAGCCGCGGCAAGGGACTCTGGCGCTGATGCAGCTCGGTGACCCGCGTTTGGCGCAACCGGCAGCGGTGACCGGTCCCATGCACAAATACCCTTGCTCCAGGAGACAGCGCATTTCATCGATCGGCGCCCCCGGGGTGAATTTGGCGTTGGTGAGAAAGCGTTTAATCTTGTTAACATCGCCCTTGCCTTCCCTCTTGGTCGGACAGGTGTCGCAGACGCTCTTGCCGGGAAGGACCGGTGGCCGGCCTTCCAGTAAAGACATCAACACCTCGGCGATCAGCTCCGGATTCGGCGGGCAGCCGGGCAGCTGCATATCGATTTTCACCTTCTCATCACAGGCATACACCCGATCAAGCGGTGCCGGTACCTCGATGGTGGGAATCTGCGCCCCCGGATCGGTGGTGACGGTCTGAAAAATACCCTCCCAGCTTTCCTGGCGATTTTGGCCGTTCATAAGGGCCGGAATGCCGCCGTGCGTGGCGCACGTGCCAAGGGCGATCAGCACCGTGCACTTCTTGCGCATCTCTTCGAGCACTTCCAGATGTTCGTGATTGCTCACCCCGCCGGTGACAATGCCGACGGTCGCCTCGGGGATCGTCAGCGTCAGCCCTTCGCCGCACTGCCCGAAGTACTTATGGTCCATCAGTACCGGGGCATGGACGATATCCAGGGCCTCGGTTATAATTGGAATGAGAGCTTCACCAATATTCAGGATGGCGATTTCGCACCCCGAACAGGATCCCAACCACTCCAACGCAGTAGTAACACCCATCTTTTCCTCCCTTTATGCCACTGGGGCATTCTGACTGTCTACCGGCCCCAACCTCTTGATCCGGGTAGTCATATCGGTTACTGCCGCAACAAACTTGTCCGGCTCCGCCGAAGAAACCCAAGTAAGACTGAATCGTTCGGCCTCATAGCCAAAATCCTCCAACAGTTCAACAATCATGTCGGAGCGGGTCATTGCTTTATAATTACCATCCAGGTAATGACATTCACCGAGGTGTCAGCCAAGCACCATGACCCCGTCCGCACCC
>JBBQVT010000204.1:0-6055 GCA_038211245.1 Desulfobulbales bacterium
TCATTGAAGCTAAATGTGCAGCTTAAACTTGATTGATTTTTGTCTTGACTCAGGGGTCCACTTTAAATTAACATAGTTGCCCCTTACCGCAGAGACGATGATAAGTTGAGATTTTTAAGAAAAGAAACAGTGGATCACATATATATTAGCAACTCAATGTCATTAACTTTAGCAAATATATATTTTTAAAACAATATGTTAATGTCATATTTAGTCTGTTCACTAACCAACGACAAATCATCCAGCAAAGGAGGGCATCATGTCTGAAAAATTCAAATAATCTGGGCAAACTGGCACAGAACTTGTCAACTCCATCGGGTTAATGCCTTTGAGCTTTTGACAAGGCTTGTCAAGGCTTCCTTCTCTGCCAAACAGCTCCTTCCTGATTTGACCCTGTCCTTGCCGAATTGATTCATCTTTGCTCCCACCACTGATACAGCAATGGCGCCGTATGCTTTTACCCGGTGAACGGTTACGGAAAGTTCAAGAAGAATTGCAGTCTATTTTAATATTTTTAGCAGGTTATCTCCATTCATCACTACACTTGTTCGGGAACTCAGGATAGAAGACAAAGGATCAAGAATTGTAAGATACAATAAAATCAACGGTACTGGCTTAATGCTTTATTGTTTTCTATTGGAACCAACCGAGATTTTTTTAATAATTTTTCTCTAATGATAACAAAAAACACTTTGAAAGCGTATCTTATACCCCCTTTCATAAAAAATATTTTAGGAAAAAGGTATTTAAAAAAATGTACAGGATGAAGGTAAAATATAAATTTATTTATTAAAAAATCCCTTGTGGCACTATCTCTCATCTCTTGTATCTCTTTAGCGCTGAAAAACTTAGTGTCATAATTAGCGCTTACGATTGAGTTTGTATTTCCAGTACTTTTGTGGAGCATGTTTTCTTTTGAATAGATTTCATATAGCTCAGCGCCGGCATATGGCTGGGCAATTAGGAAAAGGGCATAATCAACACCACACTTGGTTGCATACCTAATTGTCTCATCGATATCTTCTTTTGTTTCAAAGGGAAATCCAATGATAAAATTACTTTGTACCCAAAACCCAAGCTTATGACATATTTTTATAATATCGATCATTTTGCCGAGGTTTACTGGCTTTTTAATAAATTTCAATGTTTTTTCATTTCCAACTTCAATGGACAACGAGAGTTTATAAAATCCAGCTTTCTTCATTTTCTTCAGGAGATCCTCATCCAGTAACCAACCACTGATTCCAGAAAGAACGTTGATCGTAATGTCTAACTTCTTAGCTATGATCAAATCGCAAATTTCATGAACTCTTTTTTTGCTTGCAAGAAATTGGTCATCATAAATGGCAATCTCTTTTACTTGATAACTCTTGATCATGCTTTTCATTTCATTAACAACTCTATCGGGAGATGTCTGTCGCCACTTTCTTTCCCATACAACTTTTGTACTACAAAAAACACAATCAAACGGGCACCCTCTACTGGTCATCATCGTGAGCACGGGAGTATTTTTACAATCAAGTAAGTTTTCGCTATTAATTTTTTTATAGACTTCAAGGTTTAATAGATCCCTCGCAGGATAGGGAAGTTCGTTTATATCAGGTATCATCTTTCTTTTGGGATTTGTTTGTATAATATTTCCGTCTCGAAAGACTATGCCCTCAAGAGATGTGTAGCTTCGATTTTCTGCTATACAGTTCAATAATAATTTGAAAGTTAATTCACCTTCCCCGCGCACTATTATGTCAACCGAAGGGTTGTTCTTTAATATATCTTCAGCATCCATCGATGCATGCGCCCCTCCCATTGTAGATTCTCATTAACAAATCCAATAATTATCTCAAGAAACCTTACCAGCCAGCCAACAAACAGGACAGCCGGTCGGATTACTCCAACCGGCTGTTGTTATGTGTAGACAGCAGTCTACCGCACCGAGTTATCCCTTGGCGGCGGAGTCCCCTCGCGGCCGCCTCTGTTTCACTCGGATTCGTTGAACCATTCCGAGTTGTAGAAGGTACTGGCGGAGATGGTTTTTTCTTCGAGATAGTATGCTTCTTCAAGAGCCATTGTTGCGGTATTCATGAGGGTGCGGCGGTTACCCCTGGTGAAAGTGGCAATGATTTGCACGGCATCTTTGTCAAAAAGCACTGGAGAAGCATCGGCGTTTTTTAGGCGATGCTCGATAAACAACCGGGTTTCGTTCTCATTCATAAACTGAGTTTTGATGATGCCCGTGAGCCGTGAACGAATGGGGGCCAGGATATGGAGATCCAGTCTTTTGGACAGGGTTTCATCTCCGACGAGCAAAAGGGAAGCGGCAGCAGTCGGCTTGGCGGTTTGAAAAAGCAGAGAGCAGAGATCCCAGAGCGAGTCGTTTTCGAGCCTCTGGGCATCGTCGACGACGATCACCGGATGGCGGGGATTGGCACCGTCAATCATCGCTTCGATATATTGCTGGGTCCTGGCAATGAGTGGAACACCCCGGCCTTTGGTCTCGACACCGAGGGCTTCGGCAAGGATGCGGGTTATACCGTTTCTGGAATGCCCGGCATAGGGAATGAGCACGGAGCGGTAGGCGTTTTTGTCGAGTTCATGGATCAGGGCATGGACGAGGGTGGTCTTCCCCGATCCCGAAGGACCGCAGAGGGCCAGACTTTTGCCGGTATGCAGTAATCGTTTGATGGTCTCTTTGTGTTTATTGTCGCGATCAGGCAGAAAGAGATGCCGTTGTCCATAGGTGTCGGCAAAGGGGTGGTGTTTCCAGCCAAAGAAGTCGCCCATGGGCAATTTCCCAGGAATTTCAGTAAAACGTGACATATCAGCTCCTTGTTTTTTGGGCGTTTTGGTGGCGATCGACCGGTTTAGCGGGTTTCATGTCGGGGCCATACCAGACCTGGCTAATGTCCCAGGGCGTGAACCAGACATCGATCCTTTCCCCTGGGAGGGCATCGATCACCTCATAGCTGCATTTTTTTATGCGGATAGTGCTGTTGAGATAGACCCGGCAGCGACGTTTCATGCGGAATAATGGTTCGATATCGATGGTCTCCGGCAGCATTTTACAAACGCTCGGGCGGCTGAGCCGTTGCTGCAAAGGGGAGACACCAAGCGATGTGTGTACGGATTTGTGATAGAGGGCGAGCCACTTCTGCAAAGCGATGTTGATAGCGCCGAGGGTATGGGCGACGGGCGTCTCGCCGTCGAGGAACTGGTCACGAACCCGGCGGAAAAACCTTTCGACCTTGCCACGACCGCGGGGTTTCCCCGGTGGAGTATGGATAAGATGGATGCCGAGAGTGGCGCAGACCACTTTCAGATGGTGGCTGGCATAACAAGCGCCGTTGTCGGTGTAAAAACGGATCGGCTTGCCGTGGATCTTGACGGCGGCCATAAGTTCTTGCATCATCACCTCGGTATCCTCGGCGAGGAAGAAACCGGCATGGACTACATAGCGGGTGGCATCGTCGATGATGGCATGCAGGTAGGTTTTACGTTTCTGACCGTTCACCCTGATCTTCGGGCCATGGAGGAAGTCGGCGGTCCAAAGTTGGCCGAAATCCTGATGGGCAAAGGCCCTTGCCGGCGGGTCGGTTATAAGATGCGGGTCACGGTGCAGATTGGCGGTAGCCGCGAAGCGGTAAAGGGTGGCACGGGAGGGACTCACCATATCCCAAAGCTTCTCGTTGATCAGTTGACTGAGAAGACGGGCCAGAGTCCATCGTGGATGTTCTCCGCGTAACTCGAAAAGTCGGTCTTCGAGCTTTTTCGGAACGGAGTTGTGACTGCCGAGGTTTTTCCTTGGCGAATCTTCCAGTGCCGGAAGACCGCCGTGTCGGTAGCGGTAGAGCCATTTTCGCAGGGTCTCCGGTGAAAAGGTTACAGTTCTCCCGTCTGGTTTGCGAAAAGGTCGCGCGGCAAGTCGGGTGAGCTCGTTTTCCAGGGTTGCATCCTCTTCATTTCTATGAAGAAGACGGCTGATGATACCGTATCGCCATACCGCCTGGTCTGTTTTTGCAGGAGTTGTCATAGCTGTCTCCGGGTTGAGGTTGAAAAACCCGGCAATAACAACATATCCCACTGAAAACAGATAGGTATTTATTGTGTTGGTCGGTGCAATTGCCACCTTTTTGGGTAGAAAACACGAGAAAAATACCACGTGAAATCAGGCCAACAAAGGGTGCTTTTTGTGTGAGGATCCGGCCCCCAATCGGCGATCTTCTTTTCGTGATTGAACCAGGGAAAAAACTTTCTTCCAAAAGCGCTGAGACGTTTGATTACCCCACGGCTAAGACTCATTTGACGGGTTCCCTCCGCTTGGCTTGCTTTCTTTATGTTGCAAAGGCAATGGCAATAATCGAGGGTCCGAAAGAAATGTCGGATGATCGGTAGAAAAGGTGGTGGCAACAAGGAGAAGGTGACCCATGGACAAAGGGGCGATTTGCAGAGAAAGCGTTGGATCTTGACCGGAATAGATTCATGCGGATGAGCTCTTTTGTAGGTGCCATTACGGCTGATCAGGGTATTTGCACAGTGGGGGCAGCAAACGAGCGGTTCTTCCTTGCAGGATTCGTCGATTTTCAATAGTGTGCTCATGATAAGAGGTGGGTTTGTGGTGGATACTATTCGGGGAAATAATATCTTTTACCACAATCCCCCCCTCTTATCCCCCCCGAAGGGGGGAAGCAGGATCCTAAGGCATTCAGCGGTTCCTGCTTTCTACCCACTCATTCCGGCAATAGCAGAAGTTTTCTCATTTTTGTTGGCTGTCTCTTTCTCGTGAAATGTAACGCAAGTTGAGAATTTCAGCTGATTTTCAGGGCCTCGGGAAAGAGAATCTAGACCATAACAACCAAAATGTCACTAAAATTATCTTTTATCATTTTAGAAACTCGCAAAAAATCCTCGGCATATGACGTGAAATTTGAGGTAATGCCAATCACGTCAGGATTTTTATTTTTGATTATTTCTACAATCTCTTTTTCATCAGAAATTCCAATGCGATATTTATTATCAGTTTTTATCCATTTGCTAATCCCCAATGCAAATAAATCAATAATTTCAACATTATAGTCGTTTCGTATATAAGCCGCTAAATATGCCAAGCCGAGCGGCTCTGTTTGAAGCGTGCTTACATCACTTAAAGTTATAAAAGGTTGGATTAGAAGTATATTCATAGAGATTTCTGCATTACTATTTGCGGCTCAAGATGCTTATGATACTTTATAACATATGTTTAAATGTAACAACAATGTTGATAGTCTAAACCATGAATTGATTGCACAACAATTTTGTCATCAATTTATTAGTCAGAATGATAGACAGAGGTGGCGCCGGTTGTTTGAACAAGATTCTATGAAGTTTAAGTGGAATCCCTGCTTGTTTCCCCTGCCTGTTATTGAATCGCTTGCTGGATCTCTCTTCTCCTGTTGCCAATCTGCACCGGACTTCCGCGTTTACCACCGAGGCTAGCTCATTCAAGCGGTGGCTCCGAGAATGGGCCCTGTGGGATTGCTCGTCGGAGGAGCCACCGCTTGAATGGGCGGGCTGTCACCACCGAACTTTTCTTGCATATCGAGCAAATTCCACGTTTCATCATGGCCGACAGCCGTTAATAGCATGGCATAGGCCTCATCAGGCGTCTTTTTGTTACACTTTGAATGAGGCCTCGATCCGTTGTACCAATCAAAATATTGCATTATAGATTGACGAGCATCGTTGACCGTATCGTAGGCATGCAAGTACACCCGCTCATACTTCACCGATTTCCATAATCTTTCAACAAAAACATTATCCCGCCAAGCACCACGGCCATCCATACTGAATCTGCAACCTTTGTTTTCAACCGCTTTCACGAATTCTTGAGCGGTAAATTGGCTTCCCTGATCGGTATTGACGATCTCCGGAGTGCCATAACGTATAGTGGACCCCAATATCCGGACAGTAGTTTAAGCTGTACGCAACCATAAGGAAGAACGAGCGATGAGCGAAGTGAAGAAACGGAAGGCCCACACTCCTGAGTTCAAGGCGAAGGTAGGTTTGGAGGCATTGCGAGGGC
>JBBQVT010000205.1:0-6043 GCA_038211245.1 Desulfobulbales bacterium
ACTGAGCCGCCGTGCGCCTCGACGACCGCTCGCACATAATTGAGGCCCAGGCCCAACCCCTTCTGGGAGCGGCTGCGGTCGCCCCGATAGAGGCGCTCCCAGATCCTCCCCCGTTCGTTTTCGGAAATTCCCATGCCGTTATCGGTGAAGATCACCTCCGCCTGTTCGGCATTGACCCGTGCCGCGATCTTCACCCAGCCACCACCGCCTTCTTTGCCGTATTTTATTGCATTGTCGAGGAGGTTGGCCCAAACCTGGGCGATCCTGGTGCTATCAACCTGGGCAAACAGCGGTTTTTCAGTTACCAGTTGGACGCTTATTTTTCGTTCCTCCGCCACATACTCATAGAGGGTGACGACTTGGGTAAGGGTTTGGGCCAGATCGCAATCGCTTTGCTCAAGGCGCATGGTGCCTGACTCGGCTTCGGCGACGCTCATCATAATCCGCAGCATGGCCAGAACCCGCTCCGCCTCCTCAAGGCAATCGGACAAAGCCTCCCGCAGTCGTTCGGGATCATCTTCCGCCTGCAAGCCATATTCGGCAACGGATCTGAGCCGGGTCATGGGTGTTCGCAGGTCATGGGCGACATTGTCGAGGGACTGCTGCATCTCCGAGACCAGGTGGCGGTTTTGCCGTATCAACAGGTTGATCTGGTGATACAGGCGGTCAAGCTCCGGGCCGTTGCCTTGCTCCGGCAGGAGGGCGGTGGTTGTACGCTGCACTAAGTTGTCAATCATTTTTCGACTCTCAAGCAGCGGCGCAAGACTCTGCTTGATAAAAGCAAGCGAAAGCGGCCAAAGGACAAGGCCACTGAGAAGAACTATGGCGAGGGTGCTTTGCCACAATTTTCGGAACAGGGTGTATCCTTCACCCCCGTCCTTGCCCGCCTGAATTATGCTGCCGTTGTCATATTGTCGAGTGATAATGGTGAGCATCCGCGTCTCTTCGCCGCTACCAATCGGTATCCATACCCCGGCAGTGTCAGGGGACAGGTCGATAAAACCTTTAAAGCTCTGCAGCGGCAGTTGATCACCCACTATCAGAAGTTGCTCGGAACCCTGGATAACACGGATAAACGCCAAGCCCCGTAACAGGCTGTCGGACTGGAGGAGGGCGCCGGATTGGTGCAGCGGTGTTCGGTGCAGGGTCAGGTAGGAATCGAGGAGTCTTTCGGTCTCGCTACGTTCGATATTCTCAAGATGCGAGTGGATAACAAAGAGGTAAAGGAGGGCGAGCAACACCCCGCCGGACCACAACAAAAGAAAAACCGGCAAGGCCTTCCTTGACCTTGGCCGGGAAAAATCCTCCTTATCAAGCTTTAAGGACATAGCCCATGCCTCGGACGGTATGGATCATTTTGTCCTCGAAATCCTTATCAATCTTGTTGCGCAAGCGGCAGACGAGGACGTCGACCACATTGGTCTGCGGATCAAAGGCATAATCATAGACCCTCTCAAGGATGGCGGTTTTCGATAACACAATCCCCGAATGGCGCATCATATACTCAAGCAAGCCGTATTCCTTGGCGGGTAATTCGATTTTTTCCCCGGCTCGATAAATTTCGTGTTTAAGGAGATCCATCTCCAGGTCGCCGACCCGTAGCAACATCGGCTGGGTGCTTTTCTTGTCCCGCCTGATCAAGGCCTGCACCCTGGCAAGCAGCTCACTGAAGGAAAAAGGCTTGACCATATAATCATCGCCGCCCCGCTGCAGCCCAAGAATGCGGTCATCGACCGATTGCCGGGCGCTGAGGATAAGTACCGGGGTGTTGACGTTCTCGGCGCGCATGGTCTCGATCACCGCGAGGCCGTCCAACTTCGGCAGCATCAGGTCGACAATGGCGGCATCGTAGGAAACGCTCAGGGCAAGCTCCAGTCCGGCCTGCCCGTCGCCGCGGCAATCGACGGTAAAACCGGCTTCTTTCAGCCCTTTTTCGAGAAAAGAGGCAATTTTCGCATCGTCTTCAATAACCAATATTCGCATCGCTCATCCTCAGCTGCAAGTATTTGCCAGTGCAATCACCGAGCAGTTTCTCCCGGTCTGTGCGCCACCCTGCCGAGTTGCCCGCCGGTAGGAAAAGTAATCATCGGAACAGCAGGTGCAATGGCCCGCCGTTTGGATATGGGGCTCCGCCACTCCGGCTGCAGTCAGTTGTGCCCGGGTGATCTTCCAGAAATCAAAATAGTTGTCACGCACCATAAACTCATGAAAATCGGCGGGCAGTTCGCTCCGAAAATTGACGAATTCGGCACAGCAAGGCCCGAGCGACGGACTGATGACCGCCTGCAGTTCGGCGGCTAGGGTTCCGTACTTGTGGGTCATCACTTCTACCACCTGCGGTATAATCTGCAGGACGCTTCCCCGCCAGCCACAATGTATGGCGGCAATAACCTCCAGCCGGGGATCAAAAAGCAGAACGGCTTGGCAATCGGCCTGCTGGATCATCAGTCCAACGCCAGTAATGTCCGTGACGAGTGCGTCAAAACCGTCAACCTCCAGGTCTTCGCTTAGCGGCTCAGTGAGACAATACACCCCCTGGCCATGCACTTGCCTGGCAGAGAGTAAGGCGGGAATGTGCATTGCCTCGCGCACCATTTGCCGGTTCGCCGCCACCGCCTCCGGCTGATCCCCGACATATACCCCGACGTTCAGCGAGGTATAGGGGGCGCCGCTGACACCGCCGCGCCGGGAAAACATCCCGTAACGACAAAGCGCTCCGGAGTGGGCGAAAAAATCTCCCGTACCGGTCGTATTGGGTGCAGTACCATGTAAATTACCAGTCACCGACCACCTCTTGTCTGATTTTTCAATTTGTCGCTTCGCTTGCCAACCCTTTGCAAAGTAAAGCAGTACCGGTCGGGGAGCAACAAAAAAGGCAGAGCTATCCGCTATGCACGGAGCCTTGTGCTTTGGCGGCGAAGGATATAAGCCCATGATGTTCGCCATGTTGCCGGCCTTCGAGCTGTTTTGCCTCCTGGCTCAGGTTTTCTTTGGCGAACCGGATAAGTACTGCTATAGTTTGACGATCTCTCACATTAGCAGAGTCATCCGAACCGACCCACTGAAAGAAAACTGCAAAGCGGATAGGCAAATGGTCCTCCACATAAATTTTCGATCATGAACACTCCCATTCTCATTCCCGCCTTCGGCACGACGGCAATAGCCCTTGCCACCTACGGCCATCTGGATATGGCAATCCGTAACCATTTTTCCGAACGTGAGATTATCTGGAGTTATTCCTCCAGGATGGCAACGAAGAAAATGGTGCAGCAGGAGGATGCCGCCCATCTTTCGCTCGAAGAAACCCTGCGGCAATTAAAGACCCGGCAAGTCGGCGGAGTCGTAGTGCAGTCACTGCACCTTCTTCCCGGAACCGAGTTTCACGATCTGCAAAGGACGATCCGCAACTCGGAACTTGCTTCTACCATGGGCTTGCCCCTCCTTACCACCCCGGGCGACTACGATGCAATCGGGGAAATTTTTCGACCGACCATCGCTGAAAGACCGGGCACGGCCATTCTTCTCCTCGGCCACGGCACCACCCATCCGACCTGGAGTGCCTACTATTGCCTGGAAAAGATCCTCCGTCGCAAATTCGGTGCAAGAATCTTTGTCGGGGCTCTTGAAAAATTTCCTGATTCAAAAGGTCTTCCGGTCGAAATCCAGGCGGCGGGTTTTGCCGAGGTGTGCATCATTCCCTTCCTGCTCATAGCCGGCATGCACTATCATCGGGACATTGTCGGAGACGGTCAGACATCCTGGATGACCCGTCTGCGCAACACCGGCCTTACCGTCGAGGCGATCAGCCACGGCCTTGGACTCTTCCCCGGGGTGGAACAGTTGATCATCCGCCATATTGCCGAGGCGTTAAAGAGGTTCGATGCACAGTAAGTCGTTGTCAAAAAATAACATAGCCGGGGGAATGTATGAAACGGCATAAGGATCCGTAACGAAATGAATAAAAATGGCCCATATTTCGTAACGGCTCCTAATAAATACTAAAAACCAAATGGTGTAAGCTATTAAAGAATGGCGAAAGACCGGATGTATTTTATGCGCTCAGAACTGTGGCCTGGAGATTCTCGTCGAAAACGGCAGGATGGTGCAGGTCAAGCCGGACAAGGAGAACCCACGCAGCAAAGGCTACGCCTGCCGCAAAGGTATGAAGATTCTCAATTACCAGTACCCAAATGGCCGTCTGACTACTCCCCTGAAGCGCGTCGGTGACAGCTTTGAAGGCATAAGCTGGGAGCAGGCAACCGCCGAGATCGCCGCCAAGATGCGGAATTTAGTGGACAGCCACGGACCAAGGTGTCTGGCCTATATGGGTGCCAGTTCCCAGGGCGGTCATTTTGAAGCGGCCTTCGGCCTGTCACTCCTCCGCTCTTTGGGATCACAATACCTCTATTCTTCTGCCGGGCAGGAATTCAGCGGCGCCTGGTGGGTGTTCGGTCGCATGCTGGGAAAGCAGTACAATATCGCCATTCCCGACGAACATGAAACGGAGATGCTGGTCGGTTGGGGCTGGAACGGCATGCAAAGCCACCAGATGCCGGAGGCTCCCCGGGTGCTCACCGAGGTGGCGAAAAATCCCGATAAGTTCCTGGTGATCATCGATCCGAGAAAAAGCGAGACCGCCAGGCTTGCCAATATACACTTGGCGGTTCGTCCCGGAACCGACGCCTTGCTGCTCAAGGCAATGATCGCTATCATCCTGCAACAGGGTTGGGAGAACACCAGTTACCTGGAAAACCATGCTGATGGCTTTGCCAAGATCCGCCCATGGTTTGCAGGGATGGATATACAAGCCGCCATTGCCGTATGCGAACTTGAATACCGGCAGGTGGTTGAACTCTGTCGATTGATGACCACAAAACGATGGTGCATGCATCCGGATTTAGGGATCTATATGGGCCGGCATAGCGCCCTCAATTCCTATCTCATGAATATTCTTGCCGCAATTTGCGGAAGATTCGGGGTGCGCGGCGGCAATCTCATTCCCGGCATGCTCATGCCTCTTGGCTTCCATGCCGATGAACGAAATCCGAAGACCTGGCGAACCGTCGCCACCAATATGCCGCCGGCAGCAGCCGGGTCTTTTCCGCCGGCGGTAATGCCGGAAGAGATATTGAGTGAACACCCGGATCGCTTGAGGGCAGTCTATGTTAATGGCTGTAATCCGCTGCGTTCCTATTCGGACACCACCGCCTACGAGAAAGCCTTTGAAAAGCTTGATTTGCTTGTGGTCTGCGACATTGTCATGAGTGAAACGGCGAAATGTGCGCATTATATACTCCCCTGCCGCAACGCCTATGAGTCCTGGGACGGCACCTTTTTCCCCTGGACCTACCCAGGAGTCTACTTCCAGATGCGCCAACCTCTTGTCGAACCGCTTGCGAACTGTCGGGAAGCATCGCAAATATTCACCGATATCGCCGACAAACTTGGCATCATCCCGGAAATACCTGAAGAGGTAAAAGAAGCCGCTCGCGGCAATCGTCGGCAATTTGGCGCAAAGCTCATGGCATGGGCAACAAGGGAGTCGGCTATACGCTCGAAGATGACCTTCATCCTGGCAAAAACATTGGGAGAGGTGTGGGACAGTGGCAACAAGGCGGCGCTGTGGGGCATGCTGATGACCGCCCCACAATCCTTCCGGGAAAATGCGGCTCGGGCCGGGTTTAAACCGGGGATGGATCAGGGCGATCGGATTTTTCAGGCGATTATGGATACTCCGCAGGGACTTTGGGTGGGGGAAGCCAACACCGACAAGCCCATGGACGGCATTGCCACAGCATCGGGAAATATTGAGGTGTATATTGCGGAACTGGAAGATCAGGTAAAGGCATTGAATGCCGCAACAGAGAAGGAAGCCCTTAAGCTATCCGACGAATTTCCACTTATCTTGAATGCCGGTCGCCACATGAAATATAACGCCAATACGCTTATGCGAAATCCGGCGTGGAATACCGGCAAAAGGGCTTGCACGATTGCCATGCATCTGAATGATATAAGGACGCTCGGCCTCGTCGATGGGCAGCAG
>JBBQVT010000206.1:0-6021 GCA_038211245.1 Desulfobulbales bacterium
GCCGTGATACCGACATCCATTTGGACAGATAAGCCAAAGCGCAACATTGCGATTGCTGCGGCTTCTTTGAAATATGGATATACATTGAAGGAAATTGCCGACCTGTTGAGTATCCACTATACAACAGTCAGCAAGGTGGTCTCGTCTCGCAAATAAACTTATATTTCAAGACCCCTTTTTATATGCCCCGGTAGCAATAGTTACAACGCCCCCAGCAAATACCAGTCCGGCACTCCCCAGACGTTTCGGCGCAATTCAACAACCTCGTTCCCCGGATAGACCACCAACCCAACTTTGGCCGCCTCCGGATGTTCCGCCATGAAGGTTTCCACACTTCTTCCATCTGCTGTGGTCACCCGTTCCGATGATTTGGCCTCAATGGGAAGAATGCCGTGCGCACTCACCAGCAGAAAATCCACCTCCAGCCCGGCGGCGGTACGGTAAAAATACAGTTCCGGTTCCACCGGCTGGAGCTGTTTCCACCTCAAAAGTTCGGCGCAAAGCCAGCTTTCGTAGGCAGCGCCGCGACTAATGGACAGCTCCCCAACAATTGCCCTGTTCAACCCCACGTCCGGGAAGAAGAGTTTCGGACTCTTGACCAACCGTTTGCTGACGTTTTCATGCCAGGGGTGGAGCAGAATGCACTGAAATGACATGGTCAGCAGTTCCAGATAGCGCTTGATAGTATTGACCGCCACCCCCAGCTCCCGCGACACTTCGCTGACAGAGAACAGGTTGGCGGTACGGCTGCATAATAACTTCTGCGCCAAAGCGAAGGTATCGATGTTCGCCACCTGCCCCACATCGGCAATATCCCGTTCCAGATAGGTTTTGCGATAATCCTTGAGCCAGTTGAACCGTTCCGTTTCTCCCGTGCGCTGCCAAACCGGCGGATAGCCACCCCATCGTTGATGGTCGTCCCGCACCCCGCGCAGGGTACGCAATTGCCCGGGCGAAACCAGGGGCAGCCGCCCGGCGTCCTGTGGCGAAAGCGCCTGATCCCGCCATATTCGAGAGAGAAGCAGCGGCTTGCTGCCACCGGTCAGTTCATAGAGGGAAAATGGATGCATCTGGCAGAGCGCCACTCGTCCGGCAAGGGTCTCACGAATGTTCTTCATCATCAGCAATTGCGACGATCCGGTCAAAACGAAGCGTTTCCGCTCATTAACATTTTTTTTTTGTTCCCGGTCCACCACCAGCTTCAGCGGGTCGAACAACAGCGGGATTTTCTGCACCTCGTCAAGCACCACCAACGGTGTTGTGATACTTTCCAAAATCTGCACGGCCGAGCGCTGAAAACGAAGCCGTTCATCGGGATCGTCGAAGGAAATGTAGGTAAAGGAAAGATCAAGCCGTTCGGCAAGCTGCATTTCGCAGAGTGTGGTCTTACCGGTCTGGCGCGCGCCGGTCAGGGCCACAACCTGCTCTTGGTTCAGGCGGGTGATTATGGCGTCGGTTATTGATCGTTTGATGATTTCCATGCCGAATTTATATCAATGGCATTGCAAAAATGCAAGGCAATATTGCAATGCCGTTGATAGTGATAGGGGAGGTACCACGTTTTCTAGTTGTTGGCATTTTAGATTTCCACCTCTTTCGCACTCAGGAAATTCCGAATGGCCCCAGGAGAATTACACGGACAGTGTGTAGAAAACCGCGGTATGCGACGGATTTCGCTAGCCTCAAGGGCAATCAGTACACGATGCCGTGGGTGGGGAGTTTAAAAGGGTACGTAAACGCACCCTTCGCCCTATTCCATTCGCGCCTTGACGTGGCGCCGGTAAGAGGCGTAATCGCCTTCGTGGATGTGCATTTCGCCGTGATCGATCTCCATGACGCGGGTTACCAGGGAGCGGAGAAAATGCCGGTCGTGACTGACCAAAACCACCGTCCCTTCGAATTTTTGCAGGGCGGCGAGGAGCACCTCCCGTGACTGGATGTCGAGGTGGTTGGTCGGTTCGTCAAGCACCAGAAAATTTAAGGGCCGACCGAGGAGTCGCGCCAGGATGACCCGGCTCTTTTCGCCGCCGGAGAGGTTGGTGATACGCTTGTCGACATCGTCGCCCTGGAAGAGAAAGGCGCCGCAGAGATTGCGGATGACGCCGATGTTCTCCAGGGGTAGGGCTTCCTGGACCGCATGAAAGACAGTCTGGTCGGGGCTGAGTTGGTCCATGGCATGTTGGCTGAAATAGCCGATCGTGACGCCTGCGCCTAAAAGCACCTCGCCTTCGCTCGCTTCGGTGTTGCCGGTGATGACCTTTAAAAGGGTCGATTTGCCGGCGCCGTTGACTCCGACCACGGCAATTTTCTCAAGTCGTCTGATTGTGCCGTGCAGGCCGTTAAAAACCGGGATGCTCCGACCGTCATGGCCGGTCCAGCATTTGCCCAGGTTTCTCAGATGCAGGACATCATCGCCGCTGCGCGCCGGCACCGGGAAATCGAATTTCATGACCCGTTGCTCGGCCGGCAGAACGATACGTTCGATCTTGTCGATCTTCTTCACCCGCGACTGCACCTGCGAGGCGTGCGAGGCCCGGGCGGCAAAGCGGGCGATAAACTCCTCTTCCTTGGCGAGCATTTCCTGCTGGCGGCGGTAGCTGGCCTGCAGCTGTTGCCGCCTGATTTCCCGCTCCTGCAGATAGAAATCGAGGTTGCCGCTGTAGGTTGTGGTGCTGCCGTTTGCCACCTCGATTATGCGGCTGACGATTTTATTCATGAACTCGCGGTCATGGCAGGTCATCAGCAGGGCGCCTTTGAATTCTGTGGTAAGCCATTCCTCAAGCCAGAGAATCGATTCGATATCCAGGTGGTTGGTCGGCTCATCAAGGAGCAGGACATCCGGGTTAATGGTCAGGATCTTCGCCAGGGCAATACGCATCTTCCAGCCGCCGCTGAATTTTTCGACCGGTGTTTGAAAATCCCGGGGCGAGATGCCGAGTCCGGTGAGAACCGCCTGAGCCCGCGGTTCGAGGTCGTAGCCGCCGCGCTGCTCAAAGATTTCCACCGCTTCGCCGTAGCGTTCGAGGAGGTTTGTCATCTCGGCATCGGCCATGGGTTCGGACATGGCTGCTTCCATTTTCCGCATTTTTATGCCGAGGGCAACGATATCTCCGGCCGCCGACATCACCTCGGCAAGCACAGTTCGTCCGGTCATTTCCCCGACATCCTGGGAAAAATAGCCGATCACGGTCTTCTTCGAACAGGATATTTCGCCCTTATCCGGCTCCTCCTCGCCGGTGATGAGGCGGAAGATGGTGGTTTTGCCGGCGCCATTCGGGCCGACCAGGCCGGTGTAGGTGGCGGGGAGGATCTGCAGGCCGGCATTCTGGAGGAGCATTTGGCTGCCGTGTTGTTTTTGGATTGCGGTGAGATGAATCATTGTTTCCTTCTGCTAGGTAAAAAATGGCAGGAAGTTAACATGATACGCGGTAATGGTGCAAGAGATATTTGCCTCTTCAGCGTATGTGAGTTCTTGACCCGTTCCTCAAGATGCTTGTTGATGCGTGCCGTTTGCATCTTAAGTTTGGTTTCGAAAATATGGGCATCCATCGGGTGGTTTGAGGGTTGGGGTAATGAGTTTTGAGAGAGTCAGGCTGCCTGCGAGAGCATACTTTACTGAGTCTGTCGGCTGTCCTCGTTGAGAGAGGGCAGTAATACCGGGACCATACCTTTCAGAACCTGGAGGGGCAAAGCCGAGGTAAAACTAAAGGCGTTGGCCGATTTACCGCTGACAAAGGCGGTGAGGACCCCGAAATGTTTGTCGCCAAGATAAAAAACAAAGGTGGCGGTGCGGTTCAGGGCTTTTGAAGAAGATTTGTTGCCGGCTGCAGTGGAAACGAAGATCCGGTTATCGCCGGTACCGGTTTTGCCGCCGAGTGCCAGCGGGCTGCCGTCGGCCTGCTTGAAGCTATTCAGCAGCCTTTTGGCGGTGCCTTCACTGACGACTTTGCCCATGGTTTCCCGTACCACCCGAGCTACTTCGGGATGCAGTGCCTGGAGCGGATTCGGGGGCGGCGGTTCAACGATCGATTCATAGGGGGTGTCTTTGGCGAACTCAACCTTGGTGAAACGGTGCGTAGGAAAGCGTTTGCCGTCGTTGAGGATAATTCCGACCAGTTCGGCCAGGGCCGCCGGGCGGTCGCCGGAGCTTCCCAGGGCAGTTGCCAGGGAGGGGACCAGATGCTCAAAGGGATAGCCCATGTTGACCCAGCGTCTATGGATATCGGAGAAGGCATCGATTTCCAGTACTGTTCTGACCCGGGAATCCCTGGCGTTTTTGGCCTTGGTGCGCATCAGCCAGCCATACACCTCGCGGCGCACCCCGGCGCTTTTTTCCATGGCGTCTTTCTGTGATTTTTCGCCGGGTTGCTGCAGGTAATCAAGGAGCCAGAGTTCAAGAGGATGCATGGCGGCCAGGTAGCCGAGATCCTGCAGATTGAAAGAGCCCGGTTGGTATTTGTCGTACATGGTCGACAGCCTGGCGTTTGTTGTCTCGGCGGTCGGCAATTCCTCGCGGATAAAACGGATAAAGGTCGCCTCGTCGGCCTTTGGGTAAAGGTAACGATGGACGACGGTGAGTCGCAGGGGGGTGGGATTCATCCCTGTCAGCAGTGTCTCCATGCGTTCTTCCGCTTTCTGACCTTGATATTTGTTCCAGAACCGCGCCAGAAAAACCCGACTCTCACGATCAATAAATTTGTCGAGAACATCCTTGCGGCGGGGATCCTTATCGTCGACCAGAACCTGTTTATTGTTTTCCCATTGGCTTGCCCGGGTAGTGTTGACAATATCATGCATAATCCGGACAAACGGCAGGTTGATGGAATTCTGCAGTGCTTCTGTTACCGTGACAACGCGATTGTCGTCTTCCTTCCTGAAATTGTTAAAGACATGCATGCCGCCGCCGGTAAAAAAATGTTCCTCAGGGTTTGCCGAATACGGACGTTCCATGGCTGCTTCCAGGAGAGCCCTGAGTGGCAGTTGCGGAGTTTGCAGAAGCTGAGCGCATACCCAGGAGGCGAGGGCGTCCGGGCGTTGCTGGTTGAATTCTGCGATCTCGGTCGGACGGAGTTTGACGATCTCCGCATAGAGTTCGGCGATAATTTCCAGATAGGTGGCCAGGGTGCGCAGTTTGGCCGTTGACCCCAGTTCCAGTTTGCTGCCTTCGTTGATATCAAAGGGAGTTTCCGTGGTATCGGTCTGCACCCGCACCAGATTGCCGTTTGGGGTACTCTCGAATAGGGTGAAACTGTAGCTGAGGGCCTCGGCCTGATCGACTGCCAAGAGATACTTGCCGATGAGCCCCATGGCCTCGGCACCGGTCTTGGTTTGCAGGCTTTGCAGATACCAGGTGGCCTCTTCCTGGAGCTTGGAGTTCAAGGTGGCGGTGACCGTTATATCCATGCGGTCAAGATCATACAGAGAGGCATCGAAAAGGTTAGCGAGACGGTTGCGGACGACGTTTATGCCTTTGTTGGTGGCAATCTGCGGTGCCGCCGAGTTTTCCGAGAAATTGCGAAAAAACAGCGGCTGGGTTTGGGCGGCTTCACTGAGTGCCGGGGCGATAAAGCCGCCCTGCGCCAGGAGCCTGGCGTAACTGTTGCTGAGCACCGCCAATTCGCTGCGGCCCTTGACGAGATAATAGGAGGGGCGACGATGGGCGATCATCAGACTGATAACCTGTTTCAGGGCCTTGGCCTGCTTTTCCATTTCCGGCCCCGATGTTTCCTTCAGCTGCAGCAGGCGGTTCACTTCTTCGAACTCGGCGCCGTACCAGACAAACAGCCCATCGCCCAGGCCGTTGACTTCGCCGGCCCCGGGGGCGGCGGAAAGGGGGACGGAATTAACATAATCGAGGACCAGCTGCCTACGGAATGCCGAAGTGTCTTCGCCGCCCCGATAGGCCCGGACACTGGCCGAGGCCATTTGCGTGAGTTTGTCGGTGATCGAGGAGGTTATGCCGCTATCCGAATGGCGAAATTTTTCCGTCTGGGTGGCCAGGGTACTGCCGCCCATGGCCGG
>JBBQVT010000207.1:0-5882 GCA_038211245.1 Desulfobulbales bacterium
TTGCCCGCGCGGGAGAAGTGCGCGAACGGGAGCTCCTGGTTGTGGGCGATGGGCCTTTTGGGAACATCATCGCGCGTCTTGCACTTCGCGCCGGCGCGCGCCGCGTAATCGTCGCCGGCCGCGAGCCATTTCGGCTTGCTCGGATACACGGCGTCGAAACTGTCTGGTCTGCTCCGATCGCATGCATCGACGTGGCCATCCTTGCGGTGAGTTCTGCGGAGGCGGCAGCGGATTGTCTCGCGGCTTTGCGTCCACGCGGACGGATGGTGGTTTTCAGCGCACTCTCCGGAGGAGCTTTCGGGATTGGGTAACCAACGTCGACTCCACCCACTACGTACTCGGTACGGCCTGTGGCCCCGCGCCCTTTCCCGAGATGGTCTCGTGGTTCCAGTCGATCATCGGCACCGAGGCCCGGGGGCAGATCCTCTCCCGCCACGGCAGACTGCCGGCCCGGGTCTATGCCTGCGTCGGCGGCGGCTCCAACGCCATGGGCATTTTCCAGGGTTTTCTTGACAACCACGAAGTGCAATTAGTTGGGGTCGAGGCCGGCGGCAAGGGACTGGGCACCGGCATGCACGCATCAAGACTCTGCGGCCAAGATGCCAGTCCTGGAGTTGCGCAAGGCTATAAAACCATGTTTCTGCAAAATAGCAACGGCCAGATGCTCGAAACCCATTCCGTTGCCGCAGGCCTCGATTATGTGGGAGTCAGCCCGATCCTCTCGGATCTCGCGGAAAAGGGTCGAGTCAGATTCGAATCGGCCACCGATGACGAGGTCATGACCGCCCTCGATCTTACCATGCGTATGGAAGGCATAATTCCCGCACTTGAGTCGACCCACGGCTTCGTCCAGGCCTTTAAAGAAGCACCGGGACTCAGTCCGGACGATGCCATCATCATCAACCAGTCAGGCCGGGGCGACAAGGATATCTTCACCATAGCCCACGCCTTTAATGACCCTTCGTGGAAGGAGTTCATCATCGCCCGGGCCAAGGAATATAGCAGATAATAGCTATCCTTTTTCAAAGAAATAATCGGTGAGACCATAATGTTACTTGAGAAAAAACTCCGCGCCCGGCTTGAAAAAAGCAAAATTCTGCTGATGACCCATATCGTTCTCGGCTACCCCTCCATGGCCGTCAACCGTCAGGTCGTTGAGCAAATGGTAAGCGGTGGTGTCGACTGCATCGAGATGCAGATCCCCTTTTCCGAGCCCATGGCCGATGGGCCGGTCATCCTTAAGGCCAATCAGGACAGCCTTGCCGCCGGCACCAAGGTTGCAGACTGTCTGGCCTTTGGGGCAGAGATGTCCGCCCGCTATGCCATCCCCTTTCTCTTCATGACCTATTACAACATCATCTTCAAATACGGCGAAGAGAAATTCTTAAAGGATTGCCAAAGTGCCGGCATTGTCGGACTGATCGTCCCTGACCTGCCGCCGGAGATGGGCAGGGATTTCTTTAAGCTTGCGGCCGAGTACCAGGTGGCCCCGGTGCTCATTTTTACCCCCACCTCAACGGATGCCCGAATGACCGAACTCAATACATCCGCGGCGGGATTTATCTATTGTGTTGCCCGTCGTGGCGTAACCGGCGAGCAATCGGAATTCGGAAAAAACTTCAACACCTATCTATCAAGGTGCCGCGCCGCCACCTCCCTGCCCCTGGCGGTGGGTTTCGGCATTCGCAACCGCGAGGATGTTGCGGCCATTACCGGCCGGGCCGATATGGCAGTTATTGGCTCGGAGACCATCCGCTTGGTCGATGCGCATGGTCCGGAGGCAGTAGGACCTTTTATCAACGGCTTACGTTGACCAGGAGGATGCGCCATGGCTGATACAACACAAACCAACCGAGCACTCGGCAGCGCCGACGTCCTTTGGAATCTCACCGACCTTTACAGCGGAACCGACGATCAATATATCGACTCAGACATCGCCTGGTGCGAAACCGAGGCAACCGCTCTTAGAACCAGCTCCTCTAAAAAAGTGGCGATTCTTCAGGCACCGGCTCTGCTCCTTCTGGTCAAAAGGCTTGAGACCCTCGACTGCGCCATAAGTAAACTCGCCACCTTCTCTTTTCTGAATTTTACCACTCAAATGGGTAATGCCGCTGCCGGGGCGCTCGATCAAAAGATCCATGAGCTGGTTAGTCGCTGCGGTACGGAGACGGTGTTTTTTGAACTCGAATGGAATCAGCTGGCCGGCGAACGGGCCGAGGCTTTATTAAATGACCCGGTCCTCGCCCCGTATCGTCATTACCTTGCTTGTCTCCGACGGTATCGTCCACATCAGCTTTCCGAAACCGA
Organism: Desulfobulbales bacterium; assembly: GCA_038211245.1. Lineage (GTDB taxonomy): Bacteria > Desulfobacterota > Desulfobulbia > Desulfobulbales > Desulfocapsaceae > Desulforhopalus_A. The sequence continues at coordinate 2,308 of JBBQVT010000207.1, forward strand.
AGAAAAATTGCTTCTTGAAAAAGAGGCCGTGGGCCGGAATTCCTGGACGACGCTCTTTGACAAGGTGCTCAGCCAACAGAAGTTCGGGGTAAAAAAACGCTCAGAGGAGGAGGTCCTCTCCGACCTGTATGCCGTCGACCGGAAGGTGCGGAAATTTGCCGCCGGTGATATGACTGCCGGGTTAAAAGACAAGAATCACATCCTCACCCACATCTTCAACACCCTGGCGGCGGACAAGATGATTACCGACCGGCTGCGCCACCATCCCGGCTGGATTGATTCCATGAATCTGCACAACGAACTGCAGAACTCAACCGTCGAAACCTTGATCAACGCGGTGGTTTCCCGCTACGACCTTGTCCATCGTTATTACCGGGTTAAAGGTGATCTGCTCGGTTTAAAGAAACTTGAACATTACGACCGCTATGCCCCTCTGCCTTCCCTACCGGTGACGCAGATCGACTGGCCTTCCTGCCGCGACATTGTCCTCGCCTCCTTCGCCGATTTTTCACCGCGAATAGCGGAGATCGGTGCGATGTTCTTTGATCGCAACTGGATCCACGCGCCGCTTGGTGAAGGCAAGCGTGGCGGTGCCTTCGCCCATCCCTGTGTTCCCGAGGTGCATCCCTATCTCCTCGTCAACTATACCGGCAATCTGCGGGACGTCTCGACCGTAGCACACGAACTCGGCCACGGTATCCATCAGGTCCTGGCCGGATGCCAGGGCCATTTCAACAGCGACACCCCGATACCTTTGGCGGAAACCGCCTCGGTCTTCGCCGAATTGTTGGTTTTCAACAGTCAGCTGGCCATCCTTGCCACGCAACAGGAGCGACGCGCCTTTATCTGCCAGAAACTGGAATCGATTTTTGCGACCGTCTTCCGGCAGACCGCCATGAACCGCTTCGAGCAGCTGATGCACGAGGGAAGGCGAAATCATGGGGAGCTGAGCAGCGAAAAGCTCAGTGAGTACTGGCTTACCACCCAGCGGGCGATGTTTGGCGATACGGTACACCTAAGCGCCGATTACGGCCTCTGGTGGTCGTACATCCCCCACTTCCTGTCAACCCCCGGGTATGTCTACTCCTATGCCTTCGGGGAATTGCTGGTTCTTGCTCTGTACGGCATATACCGCCGGGAAGGGTCTTCTTTTGTCGATAAATACCTTGATCTTCTTGCCGCCGGGGGCTCAAACTCGCCGTATACGCTCCTGCAGCCTTTCGGAATCGATCTGGATAGCCCGGAATTCTGGCAGACAGGTCTGGGTGTCATAGAGGAAATGGTAACAAAGGTCGAGTGATCAGCTGAGGGTGACCTTATTGCGCCGCCAATGCGGGTGAGTAATTTTCAATTTGCTGATTTTATAATTGAGGGCCCTGGGGCTGATGCCGAGCTTGAGCGCAGCACTCTTTTGAACCCACAGGGAATCCTCAAGGGCCCGCAGGACGAGTTCCTTCTCCTGATCGGCCAATGAATCAGTAAGTTCGCTTGTTGTTATTCCGGTGTCCTCCCTCGCCTTCCGGGATATGTCTCTTTCCAGCCGCTGACTTGCGATTTTCTCCGGCAGTGCCAGGTTGTAGGAGTGCACCCTCCGATCATCCTCAAGAATAACAGCCCGTTCGATGGTATTAGCCAACTGCCTGATATTGCCTGGCCAATGGTAATCTTGGATCAGGTCTCTGGTATTTTCCGTGAACCCATGGATGTCGCGGTGCATAGAGGTACAGCACTTCTTCAGGAGCAGGTCGGCCAAGGGGAGAATACAGGCGCTTCTCTCGCGCAGCGACGGCAGGGCGACCGGCAAAACGTTGATACGATAATAAAGATCCTCGCGGAAAAGCCCTTTTTCCACCTGCCCGACAAGATCCTTATTGGTGGCGGCGATAATCCGCACGTCACTGTAAATGGTTTTATTGCCACCGACTCGTTCGAAGGATTTTTCCTCCAGCACCCTGAGTAGCTTGGTCTGCAGACGTATGTTCATTTCACCGATCTCGTCGAGGAAGATGGTGCCGCCGCTGGCCTGCTCGAACCTGCCGATCCGCTGCTTGTCTGCCCCGGTAAAGGCCCCTTTTTCATGGCCAAACAGTTCCGATTCAAGAAGATCCTCGGGAATATTGGCGCAATTGATTTTGACAAAGGGTTTCTTGCGGCGCAGAGAATTGAAATGCACCGTCCCGGATAAAAATGATTTCCCGGTACCGGTGTCGCCGGTGATGAGGATGGTTGAATCGGTCTTGGCAAACCGTTCAAGACTTTTGAGTATCTGCTGCATCCCCAGACTGTAGGCAACAACGTCTTTAAAATCATAGACAATGTCCTGCTTGCGGCGGTGATAAGCAATCTCGAAGCGCTGATCGCGAATCTGAATGGCCTTGTCAACGGCTATGTTGATCCGAGTCGAAGAAATCGGTTGAATGAGAAAATCGCTTGCCCCCTCGTTCATCGCCTGTACTATGGTCTCCGCCTTTTCGGTCGCGCTGACCATGATGATCGGCAAAAAAGGATCCATGTTATGAATCTGTCCGAGAAGCACCATCGACTGACCTTCCGGGGAATCAATATCAAGAAAGATCAGATCGAACTGTCGTCGTTTAATCTCTGCTTGAAATTCGTTCTCATCGGCTATACAAGTCAGTTCACATCTGTCTTGTAAGGCAGAGATCAAACTGTTGCTTGTCACCTTGAGAGAGTCGAGGATAAGAATCTTATACATGCGATTGATTACAACACAGTAAATGATATTTCAAAAACGTAACTCCTCTCCTTTCTTATAAGGGCAATACCGGCAAAATGCAAAAAAAAGTTGGTGGCGACAAGAAAATGAGCATGGCGACGGATGGTGCAAGTCAGGCGGATGGTGTATTCCTCCAAGAATTGGCCACCGACGAATACTGGATGGTCTTGGCCCTGCAACAGGCAAGAGATGCAGGTGATCAGGGTGAAGTGCCGGTGGGTGCAGCCCTTGTCGGCAAAAATCGGTTGCTGGCGACGGCCGGCAATAGCCCGATTCGCCTTGCCGACCCGTCGGCCCATGCGGAGATTCTCGTTATCAGGCAGGCGGCGCAACTCTTAGGTAACTACCGTTTACCGGAGACCACCCTGTATGTCACCCTCGAACCGTGTATTATGTGCATGGGGGCGCTCATTCAGGCGCGGATCAGCCGTCTGGTGTACGGCGCTGCCGATCCGAAAACCGGGGCAGCGATTTCTCTGTATGCCATCGGCTGCGACCCACGTCTCAATCATACTGTCGTCGTAACCGGTGGTGTCCTGGCCGACCAATGCGCTGCGCTGCTGAAAAACTTTTTCAAGGAACGAAGAAGCGGCAGTCTCGGGAAAAATTCCCCCTTTTTAAAATCACCATAGTTTTTTTGATTGCCAAAAGGACGATGACAGTATACATAGTACCACACATTTTTGAGCATTCGAAAAGGAGAGGTGACCGAGTGGCTTAAGGTGCACGCCTGGAACGCGTGTGTACGCAAGTACCGTGAGTTCGAATCTCACCCTCTCCGCCAACCATATGAGTTCGACTTTGATAGCCGGGCCCTGCGCAACAAAGAATCGCGAAC
>JBBQVT010000208.1:0-5841 GCA_038211245.1 Desulfobulbales bacterium
GAACACAGATACTGCAGATGATGACCGACTGGATAAGCTCAAGGAGGGTGGCGAGGGCGGAGAAATCGAAATCAGCGAGGATGTCGAGGCGGGTGAAAAAAAACAGCAGAACAACGAGCAAGGTAAGCACCTTGAAACGGCTGTTGGAGGCGGTGGCTGCTGGAGTTCCGGGCGCTGCCGGTTGCAGGTGGCGACGGAGATGAAACAGCACCTGTGCCAAGCAATACAGGCTGAGCGAAAGGAGCAGCCATGGACCAAAGACCGGTACTTGCGACCCGAGATTGATGTACAGGAGATAAGCGCCGGCAAACAGCGTCGCCATGGCCGTCGGTAAGGCCAGGATACCCTGCAGGGCAAGGCTCTTTTCGCCGTCCTGGTGGGCAAGGGCTGGGATCATCCGCCGCTGCAAGGTTCGGAAAAGCTTGAGACCGGCAAACGCCCCACCGGCGACGAGAAACACGAGGATGAGAAACATGGGTAGGGTCAGGTCCCGTATACCGGCCCGCTCCGCCACATATTCTTTGAATTGGCTGGTTAATGCCTCAGCCGTCGGCGGAGGTGCGGTCAGGCGGCCCAAAAAGGTTTGAGATCTTAAAAAAACACTGGCCTCCTGTAACAGCTTATTCTGCTCCACCAGCTCATTTTCCAGGCGGGTGGTCAGGGTTGCTGCCAATCGGCATTCCGAAAGAGTCACCAGAAGGGCCTGTTTTTGTTTCTGGAGGTTTTTACGTTCCTTGACTATGTCTGCCAATTCATGCTCGGTGGTCGGTCCGAGCGAGGTGGTTTCTTGCTCAAGATGACTGATTTGGCTTGTGGCCGTTTCAATGCAGGCATTGGCGGTGTGGCTGAATTGTTCGACCTGCTGCTTGGCGATTTCGAGTTGCTGCGGGGTAATCTGCCCATCTTTCATCTGACGGGAGAGTTCCTTGATCTTGGCCTGGGTTTTCTCAAAATTGAAGAGCCGTGGTTCGGGATCGGCACACCATGCGGAAGTCGCCTGAATACCAATGAAAATGAGCAAGAAGAAAAGAGAATGGAGTGATAATTGGTGTTTTTCAGCCATGGATGTGTAATAAACCACGAAGATTTTTATCCTGTTAAGGGGCTGTCGCAACATCTCTATGGTCGGGACAGCTGCATAATAGCCTGGTTGGCGATGATCAGTCCGAAGATTCCGGTAATAGTCGGCAGGCTCCCCAGGACATGGCGTTTTCGGCCCCTGTCGGCATAGGGGCTGGTATCGATGCTGTCGTCTTCTTCCGGCAACCGGTAATCAAAATCAATTTTTTCGATGGAGTAGACACAGGAGATACCCTCACCGACGCCACGTCGGCGCAGCCGTTTGCGGAGATGCCTGGCGAGCGGACAGTTCGAGGTGGAAAAAAGATCGCCGGAGCGGATCAAGGTGGGGTCGGTACGCAGGGCGGCACCCATGCAACTGATGGTTGGAATCTTGCTGAGATAGGCGCCATGCAGGAGCTGGGTTTTCGGATTGAGGGAGTCGATGGCATCGATGAGAAGGTCGGGCCTTGGTTCAAGGATCTGTCCCAGGGTCTCTTCACCGGCAAAGAGTTGCAGGGCCTCAACCCGGCACTCTGAATTGATGGCAAGAATCCTTTCTTCGGCAACCTCTGCCTTGGCTCTGCCCAGCGTGGTTTCCAGGGCGAGAAGCTGGCGATTGATGTTACTTGGCTGGATGGTATCATAATCGACGATACGCAGGTGCCTGATCCCGGCCCGAACCAGTCCTTCAACTACATAGCCGCCAACGGCGCCAAGGCCGACCACGGTAACCATCCGCGACTGGAGGAGGGCAAAACGTTCTTCACCGAGCAGTCGTCGTGTTCGAATAAATCTTTGCATAGAGTATCACGTCAAATTGTTGCCATCAAAAAAATCCACAAAAAACCTGCAAAATCAGTATTGAATCTTCCCCCCATCCCATTAAGAGAGTACTTGCCTTTTCGGCCGGATGTAATAGCGAAAGTAACCGACAAGGTTGCTGCCGATGAAGATCGCTTCCATCAGTACTGCGCCGGGGGAACCGGCAAGATAATTATGGATGATCCACAGACAGGTGCCGACCAGCATCAACTGTCGCAGTTGTTTGTCCTCCTTGCAAAAAGAAGCAACGGTGCCGAAGCAGCCGCCGGTACAGGCGAGGATGCTGAGCAGGCCTTCGTAGGAGACGGCGGAGATGGCTATGGTGGTGAAGACAAAAAATCCCATGACCTTTTTCGAAGTTGAAAACATCGATGCGGTGAATCGGAACGCCGCGAGAATGCCGAGGCAAGCCGCGGTCCAGTGGTCGAGAAGCATGAAGTGAATGGAAATTAGGGTGCAGGAGACCAGCAGGCAAGCCACTATCTTCTTCCGTTCCTTGAATTGAAAGGACAGAATATCAAAGCAGATGGCAATCCCGATGAGGATCTGGGAAATAAAAAAATGGGACATCAGAGATATGGCTCGGGTGAAGGGTTACGTCTGTTTTCAGGATAGTAGCAATTTTTGATGGATGCCATCGCCGTTTCGCCGCGAGCGACCGATTCGGCAAGCTTCCAGGTATCGACTGAAAAAACCTGCCGTAACGGCTGTTCAACATGGTGAAAACGGCCGAAAGCCGCATGCAACTGCGCGTCCCAGAGGCTGCTGTAGCGCAGAAGGTCGTCGGGGTAAATGGTCGAACGGTCGCTGCCTTCGGCATCAACGGCAAAGGGGGAAATTATATTGAATGTGCCGTAATCATTGGTCAACTCCTCACCCGGTTCGATGTCCCTGACGGCAATCTCAAATTTGTAGGGAGTCAGACAGCAGTTTGCCCTGAAGCTGTGGTTGATGAACCGTTCGTTGTCCCAGCAAAAGATCAGATGGCCTTTATTATTTCGGTAAGAATAGGTGAGGATGGCCTCTTGGCAAGGCATGGACATGCGCTTCAGCCGGCCCATGGGGATCTCCCGATCCAGGTCATCGAAAACCCAGGTGACGGTGCCTTGCGGGATTTTTGCGGTGGCCACCACGCCGTTGCCTTTATTGTCGCTGATGGGGACTACTTTTGTGCAGGGTATGATCATGTTCGAAGTGATCCTCGGTGATGTGCTTTCGCATGAGAATTGCGTGGCCACCGTCCTCGTAGTAGCCGAGGCGAAAGCCAAACTGTTCAAAGCCGTGTTTTTTATAGAGGTTGACTGCCGCCGTATTGCAGTCGCTTACCTCCAGGGTGAGCATATGGCAGTTTGAAAGTGTAACAATTTTTTCAAGAGCTGTGATCATCTTCCCGGCAAGGCCGCGGTTTCGTGCCGCGGCAACCACACCGAACGAGTAAATCCGCATTTTTTTGCTGTTTTTTCGGCCGAGCAAGATGGCATATCCGACGATCTCCAGGCTGTCATTTGGTCTTGCAACAATAACGTGGGCATGCCGTATCAGATGCCGCAAGCTCTTTTTCGAGCACCGGTCGGTGTGGAAGAGATCGATCTCCAGCGCCGCCAGCCGGTTGACATCACTCGTCGTGGCCGGGACAAAAATGAAGGTGGCGGTCATTTCGTGTGCTGCCTGCTGTTCAGCCTGTTGATAAATTCCCTAAGGATGATGCGGTATAGCTCGTTGCCCATTATTTTATCTTCAACTCCGTGCTCCAGGGAAGGGTTGTCGTTGATCTCGATGATTATCGGTTGCTCTCCAACCATTTTGATATCGACTCCGTATAAACCCTTGCCGATGAGCGAGGTGGCCTTGATCGCCAGTTTTCGCACCTTGGCGGGGATGCTGTAAAGGGGAATGGTTTCATAGGCACCAGCCAGGGGAATGCGGTTTGCCCGGTGTTGGATGATCTGCCAGTGGCCGCGTGCCATATAGTATTTGCAGCCATAAATGCATTCTCCGCCGAGAATGCCGATACGCCAGTCAAAATCGGTCGGCAGAAATTCCTGGACCAGAAGGATCGAAGAGCTGAAGAACAGTTCGCCGATGGTCTTTTGGTATTCCTCCCGACTCGTGACCTTGGTTACCCCGATGGAAAAGGAGCCGTCGGGTACTTTCACCACCATGGTTGCGCCTAGGGCCCGGCTCAGTCCCTCGTAGCTAGCGGGATTGGTTTTGAAGACCAAGCGTGAGCGGGGGCAGGAGATATTTTCCCGGTCGAGGAGTTCTTTCAGGTAGACCTTATTGGTGCAGAGGATGATCGAGGTCGGGTCGTCGATGACCACCATATCGGCCTGTTCGGCTTTTTTCGCCAGCTGGTAGGTTATGTGGTTGACCGCCGTGGTTTGCCGGATAAAAAGGGCGTCAAACTCCATCAGCCGTGGAGAGTCGTCGGCGGTGATCAGTTCGGCGTTGATATTCATTTTTTTTGCCTCGGAGACAAAAAGATTCAGCGCCGAGGTGTTGCTGCAGGGAATTTTTTCCTTGGGGTCGTGGAGAATTGCCAGATCGTAGCCGAACGACTTGCGACTCTTCGGAGAGTGCCAGATTTTTTTGTTAAAACGGTCGATGGCGTTGGCAAAAAGGGTTTGCTGGGCATCGTCAAGTTCGCTGAGGGCCATGGTGCGAAAATGTTCAAGCTGGGTAAAGGTGTTGTTGGAGAAGGTGGCCTTGAGCATGGGAAAGGGAAATTGGTCAAAGATGAACTTGGCCAGCCGTTTCAGGGGCGGATCTTGGCAATCACCAAAAAAGATATCAATGGTGCAGGGCGGGGTGTTGTCATTCAAGACGGCGAAGCCGCTGACCCAGGAATGGCAGGTTTTTTTTAATAAGCCCTGGAGCTTGATGGTTCTGTCGCAGTCCAGACTGTTGATGGCATCGACGGCGGGAATGACTTTGTGCTTGCGCGCCTGAGCCAGCAAAGAACAGTAGTATCCTTCGGAATTGTAGCTGAGATCACTGCATAAATTGATGATCAAGAATTTCTCCCGGCTCAACAGTTCGTTTTGCAGGTATTCCCCGGCGGTAATGATACTCTCGGTTTCATAGTAGGGTTTCCAGTCGGAAACGCTATCCAATATGATCAGGGTTGTTTGCATGGTGAAACCTTAGAGTGCCGGCCGCTCCCTTGGGGGTGGCCGGCATGGAGTTGTAGTTGTGAAACGCGGTTGGTATTACCAATGCAGTGAATCAGCCGCGAGCCCGCTCTTTTATCGGAATATAACAATAGGATTTCGGTCCGATGTAGTCGGCGCGGGGGCGGATGAGTTTGTTGTTACTCCATTGTTCAAGAATATGTGAGGTCCAGCCGACGGTCCGGCTGATGGCAAAAATTGGCGTGAACAGCTCCGTCGGCAGGCCAATGGCATGGTACAGCGAAGCGGTGTAGAGATCGACATTGGCGAACACCTTGGTACGTTCGACAACAATCTTCTCGATCTCCCGGGTGATCTCGAAAAAGCTGGTGTCACCGGCTTTTTCCGATAGTGTCTTGGCGTAATTGCGCAACAGATCGACGCGGGGATCCTCACAACGGTACACCCGATGGCCGAAGCCGGGGATTTTTTCTTTGTTCGCCAGCCTGTTTTCAATATAGGCGCGGGCCTTGCCGGGTTCGCCGATTTCCTGCAACATGAGCATAACCTCCATGTTGGCACCGCCGTGCAGCGGGCCTTTCAGGGTGCCGATCGCCGAGGTTACCGAGGAATAGATATCGGCCATGGTCGAGGCGGTAACCCGCGCCGAAAAGGTCGAGGCATTGAGTTCATGGTCGGCATGGAGGATGAGGGCGGCATCAAAGGCCTTTTCGGCCATCGTATCCGGTTCCTTGCCGAAGAGGGTATAGAGAAAGTTGAAGGCTATGCCGTGGCCGGGAATCGGTTTAATCGGCTCCTTGCCTTCGCGCAGTCGCTGGTGCGCGGC
>JBBQVT010000209.1:0-5732 GCA_038211245.1 Desulfobulbales bacterium
TGATGGGAATACACACAAAGCCGTTACCAGCTATGCATGTCGGGATAGAAAACTGCCGACGAAACGGCAGGCTGACTCAGCGGTCAGCAACAAAAGAGGCGACTTTCAGGTCGCACCTGGCGTATTTTATTTATGGAATTAAGTATCCTGTCCCCAGATTCCTGTCGTACCCCACCGGCTCTGCCGGTGGTACATGACTCCGGACCTCGTACATCAAGCTGCCACGAACTCGGCGCGCTGGACTTTGGGTGCGCCGGCTTTGCGTGCTTGCCAAAGGTCGTATGCTGCCTGCTGGCCGATCCATAGATCAGCGCGCCCACCGTTTTCAACCCCTAGCCAGCCTTCCAAACGCAAGGCCATCTCTGGAGAGATTGCGGCGTGCTCGTTAAGCACTCGGGACAAAGCGGCACGAGTAACGCCAAGTTGCTTTGCCGCTTCGGTAACTGTCAGTCCGAGAGCGGGTAGTATGTCAATTCTTAAGGTTTCGCCCGGATGTGGTGGGTTGTGCATAGTGGTCATTGTTTTTTCTCCTAGTGGTAGTCCGGGTAATCAATCAGCACGGCGTCCTCTCCATCAAAATCGAACGTCATTCGCCAATTGCCATTCACCCATATAGACCAATGTCCGGTCGATAGCTGGTGCAGCTTCCAGCCCGGTACATTCATGTCGGTTGTATGAATTAAGGGGACAGTATATCCGTGCGGCCGGGCAAGGTCGTGTAGTCCAGCGGGTGGCAAGCCCGTTCCGGAAGGTTGGCCGGCCACCGGGTAGCGAGTCCTTGGAGACTGTGTGGTAACACCCAGCTTTAAGCGTCGGACAGCGAGCAGATAGGCCGTAAGCCGAAAGGTTAAAGGGATTGAGCCTCGTAATTGTCGCGATGGGAAGGACGACACTTTGAGTATGGTGGAAGTCAACACAGGAAGCACCGTTATTGGCAAGGTGATGCCTGCTTCCCCCCGGGTCTGAGACCATGGCATGTCTGACATTATGATTACACGGCAACCCGAGAGATTCTACGCCTCTCTCGACCTGACTGCGTTAGCGAGCCAAATTGTTGCCAAGAAGTGCCGTGTTTTTTCAAGCGTAAAAATAGTCAGACTTTTCCTTCGTGGCAGTACTCGGATTTAGCCCAATCGTGATGAGATTTCGGCTCCCGGACTTGCCAAGCGTAAAACACCACAGGTCATTTTGAGCATTGGAGTAAATGTCATACATGGTGAGCGGTCTAACGTGAACATCTGCGGCTTGCTCGCAGGATGTTATTGTTGGAAATAAGTTTCATGTCCCCGAATTTCGGACTTCAGGATCATTGGTGTATTTGATTTTCGTGCTCATAAATTGCCTTCCCGTTTATCCATAACTCAGATTCGCTGAGATCAACGTCGTCATTCCAAACAACGCCATAACCCGTTTGATCAACATGTACGTTCCTAAAAAATGCGTCGTCTTTAAGCGAGTAAAAAGAGGATTCGTTGAGGAGAGGGGAGCAGTCATAAATTCTTGTTTCCCCTGTAGTAAATATCACAAAGAGCAGTTTTCCTGAAAGCGGTTTCACCGACTTAACTTTTGGATAAGTAGCCATGGCAAGATCACTCCAATCCTGGAAGTTGTTTAAATTGCTGTGTCTTCCACATTTCCAGTAACTCGACTTGGTAATGTTGCGTCCACTCAAGAACCATACGATCAGCTCTGGAGGGTAAATCTCCTTCGATTATTTCACAGCTTTGAATATCATAGACTCCATTGAACTCTCCGTAGATGGCATGAAAATGAGGGACTCCATGTTCCTTGAAGTACATTTTGATTAGAATCCCGTAAAATCTCGCAATTATTGGCATAACCCTTTCTCCTTTCGGCGCTCTTATATTCCATGCTCGTCAACTTTCTCATGTCAGGGGACAGCAACCCTCTGCGGCTTTTTCTGTCGATGAGCCAACCATAAATGATTTTTTGATGTGCTTTGTTGCTTTGAACTTGTCGATATCGATTTCCTTAGATAATAAGAACTTGAGGAATGATTTTCCCTGGAATCTACATGTTTTCGCTATACCAAGCAATAGCAGGTAGTTGGGGATGGCTTTTTTAAAAAAGGTCCCGGAGATTTTTCTTTGTACTGCAAGATGTCTGATGGCATTTTCTGCTGTGTTGTTGTGCCAGCAATTCCCATTTTGATGGAGCAACATACGCGAGACCTACGATTTAGTCTTCATCTCGACCCGGCTACCACTTGGAATGTGGTTTGAGGGGAGTACCGGCAACCTGGCCGGATGAACCTTAAAAGAAGGCCCCGAATGAATTGTTGCTTTTTCGCATATCATTCCGGATGGAAGGATAACCAATAATTGTGAGGAATCTGCACAACGACCATCACGACGGGGTAGCCATGATTCTTGATTTCGATTGAAATGAGGCTTAGAGTTGGGTTTGCTCCATCAACGATCCTTTATGTCCATAAAACTGCATATAAATCTGTTGTCGCAGATATTGCAAGTTGTTAGTTTTGTCTTTCTGTATGGCAGGCAAAAAAATGATTAAAAGAAAAACAGGAGAACCCTATATTTACCTTGTTGATGCTCTCGGGCCAGGCAAAATCTATTCGCGCCTTTTCTTCGGCGATATGGGCGCCAACCTTTTCAACTCCTGGCAGTGTTTGGTAAAACAGCTCAAGAATCAATTCGGCTGCGAAATGCAGACGCATTAATCGATATCGACGCAGCCAGTCGATTACCACTTCAACAGCTTGGCCTGGCGCAAGACCGTGGCCTTTCGCCAGGGTGTAGATACTTTCCAGTCCGTCTTTTTCGGCATGGAGGACCGGGCAACCGCTAATAAAATGACAACTAACGGGAGAACAATTTGCTAAACTCCCCGAACCCTTCCTTTTCCAGGTCGGCTGCCGGTACAAATCGTAACGCTGCTGAATTGAGGCAATACCTCAGTTTTGTCGGTGGTGGACCGTCGTCAAAGACATGGCCGAGGTGGGAATTGCCATTTTTACTGCGCACCTCAGTCCGCACCGAGAAGAGTTTACGGTCTTCTTTCGTCACGACATTGTCCTTGACCAGCGGCTGGGTAAAACTCGGCCAGCCGGTACCCGAATCGAATTTGTCAAGCGAGCTGAAAAGCACCTCGCCGGAGACAATATCCACGTAGATTCCAGCCTCTTTATTATCCCAGTAGTGGTTTTTAAAGGGCGGCTCGGTACCGTTTTCCTGAGTTACCTCGTATTGCAGGGCGGTGAGTCGTTTTTTCAAATCCTCTTTACTGCTTTGTTTGGTCATGGCTTTATTACTCCAATTAATGCTTTCAAGAAATGAATCCCTTCCCGAGTGACTTCGATAGAAGGTGTAGCGGACGGGATTTTTTTTATAGTAATCCTGATGATACTCCTCAGCCGGATAAAAGGTGCTGTAGGGCAGGATCGGGGTGACGAGCGGGCCTTTAAAAATGGAGCTGCCGGCAAGCTCTGCCTTGGAGACCTCGGCCAGCCTTCGCTCTTCGTCGCTGTTGTAGAAAATTGCCGTCGAATAGGCATGACCACGGTCGACGAACTGGCCGCCGGCATCGGTTGGGTCTACCTGATGCCAATATACGTCAAGGAGTGGCTGGAAGCTGATTTTTTTGGGGTCGTAGGTAATTTCCACCACCTCGATATGGCCGCCGCCCATATAGTTTTCATAGGTCGGATTTTTCGATGTCCCCCCGGTATAACCGGAGACTACTGATATTACCCCATCCAAAGCCTCGAAGGGTTTTTCCATACACCAAAAACAGCCACCGGCGAACATTGCCTTGGCGGTTGCACCGCTCGTCTGTTGTTCAGTGGCTGCCACCGGCCTGGTCAGTTGCTCTGCTATTGTCCCTGCCATGGTTGCCAGTGCCAGGAACCATGCCATGATAAAAAATGTTTTCATTGCCTTCCTCTCTGATAGGATTGTCGTTATCTTTCGTTATGTTGCATGTTATTGCACTGCGCCTGAACTTTTACTCTTGTTCTTCGGGGAAACGGTACGAATATACGTCTGGGCATTTCTCAGGGCTTCTTCCATCTCACCAATCTGTATTTTACCCGGATCGAAGAGCACAGTGTTGGTCTCCCCATAGTCCCGCATACCCTTGTCTACCCGTACGATGCCTTTTCGCCCATCCAGGGCGTCTTTGCCGACATCGTATCAGGCGACGACAAACGTCGCTTTCTGCAAGGCCGCAAACGCATAATTCGTTGATAAACTTGGCCCTATTCCCCATCCAAGCAGCAGTATCGCGAGAATAAATTTAAATTTTTTCATTGCCATACCCCCATTTTCCATTGTTGCTGGTCCTTTGTCGGGACTTTGTTTATCAAGAGGCTCTTCCTCTTGCCCTACATAATAAATATCCTGTGTAAAGGAGCAATGAAGGGAATGTAAAGATTGGGTAAAGAGGCGGCTCAAAGAGGCAGGATAAACCAGATATGGGTGTCGTCCGGGCGGCTTTCGGCACCGATCGAACCACCGTGCGCCTCGATCAGTTCCTTGGTGATGGCAAGACCTATGCCTGCGCCGCCGGCATCGCGCGACCGGGACCGGTCGACCCGAAAAAAGCGTTCGAAGATAAAAGGCAGGTCGCCCGGGGCAATGCCAGCTCCGCTGTTGTGGAAATCGACTTTGATCCCTCCCTGCACCCTGCTTATGGCAACCTCCACCCGACCTTTTTCCGGCGTGTATTTACAGCAGTTGTCGAGCAGATTCTGCATGGCTTGGAGGAGCTTGTCGCGGTCGGCGGAGACCTGTGCCTGGTCGTCCTCCCATCTGGTTTCGACCGTGATCGCCTTTTTCTGGAAGTTGAGACGGTGCAGTTCGACCATCTGCTTAACGAGGTCGGCCAGGACAATATCCTCGCGTTTCAGATAGGCCTTGGCAGCATCGGCTCGCGCCAGCTGCTGCAGGTTGTCGACCAGATGCACCAGGCGGAGGTTTTCCTGCTGCAGCATCCGCAGGGTCTCGGGCGTTGGTGGAATCACCCCATCGTTCAAGGCCTCAAGATAGCCACGTAGATTGGTCAGCGGTGTCCGCAGCTCATGGGCGACGTCGGCCACCATGGTCTTGCGCAGCTGTTCGATTTTTCCCAGCCGATCGGCCATATTATTGAAGGCAATGCCGAGCTGGCCGACCTCGTCGCTGGTGCTGATCTCGGCCCGCAGGGAAAAATTGCCGGCGGCGACTTCTTTAGTGATGGCGGTCATCTGCGAAAGAGGGCGGAGAACCCGGCGGGTGAGCAGAAAACTGAGGACGAAAGCCAGGCCCAGGGATGCCAGGCTGGCCCACACCAGGTACTGATGAATGGAGGTTAAAAACATCTGGTGGATGTCGTTGGGGGAGACATCGTAGATCTTCATCAACTCCATGAAATACTGGGCGGCAAGCTTATCGATCGCCAGCCAAACCACCAGAAAGATGACCCCGATCACCGGCAGTATGTTGGTCAGGAGGAGTTTCCACAGTAGACGGTTGCGCATCCTCTCACTCCTCGCCCGGCTCAGCGAAGCGGTAGCCGAAACCGCGGACGGTGAGGATGCGCTCGGGATTGGCGGGATCGTCCTCGATCTTTTACCGGAGCTTGCCGATATGGACATCGATGACCCGGTCGATCACCGTCTCGCCATGTTGGTAAAAGCGCTCCAGCAGCTCGTTTCTAGAAAACACCCGTCCCGGCGAGGACATGAGGGCCTGGAGCAGTTTGTATTCCGAAGA
>JBBQVT010000210.1:0-5617 GCA_038211245.1 Desulfobulbales bacterium
ATTTACTGGTGCCGGGACCAGGAATTGAACCAGGGACACACGGATTTTCAGTCCGTTGCTCTACCGACTGAGCTATCCCGGCATTTGTTTTGGAGAAGCTTATTTACCCGACTTCGGTTTGAGTGTCAATAATTTTTCTCCGGCATTTTTCTGTTTATAAACGCTTCTTCCCCAACATCCGGAGCATGCCATATTTACCAACAATTGTTTGCCGGAAAAGCACCCACATTCACAGCTAAGGCACTAAAGATCCTTGTGAATTGACAATCCCCCAAGATCAAGGTCAAAGTTCAAATCCTCATCCATGTCGGCGCCACTCGGCCTCCCGGATGGTTTTGCGCGGCTGTTGGTAAGCGTTTCGGAGAAGTCGATGTCATCAAGCGCAAGCATTGTCTCTTTGGCAGGATCGGAACCACCGTCGGCAAGATCAGCACCTAGATCCCCCAACCCTAAGTCGAAATCCAAATCGTCCATTCCAGAGCTGGTGGCAACTCTTTGAGCAACGGACTTTGACTCTGATTTTTCCGCCTGCATTGCCCGACTCGGGGGAGCGAGATCGGAAAGATCGTCGAGTTCCGTCGGCAAATCCAGCGTCAAGGATGGGGCAACTTGCTCTTTCTGCAAATTCTTTATTTCCGCCGGAGCCCCTTTATGATCTTCGGCGTCTTCAAATTGGCTCAAATCAATTTCAATCTCCCGATCTTCCTCTTCCTCGTCATCGGTCGGGGCCTTTCCATCTCGTCGAGGGGTCGCGTCGACACCAGCCTCAACTGCCGGCGATGGTTCATCTTCAACCAGAACCTCAAGATCTTCATCAATGAACTCGTCGTCGGTTTCAAGATCGTCGACAAAAACATCATCAATTTGGGAATCCTCATCCCGTCTTGGGCTCAGCCGCAAAAAAAACGGTGCCGCCACATTAAAAACGGTGCCGTGCAGAGTGTCTGACACTGCGCTGATATCCTTCTTGCACTTTAAACATTGTTCCAGGTGATCGAACGAAATGTATCCACATTTTGGGCAACGCATGATCTGATCCCTCTTTAAATGAAATGCACGTTAGGATTAACCTAAAACGTAAGCTGTTTTTGTAACATATCCCCGAGTATCTCATACTTCGACCCAAGAAATCAAGGATTATTCGCTAAATGCCACTCTTAACCCCGTGTATCAACATCAAGTTTCTAGAAAGACCAATCCATCCCTATATCACAGGAGGCTACGGAATGGGTAAGCGCACCAATGGAAATGATATCTACACCGCTCCCGGCAATAGCCTCGACCGTCTCAAGGTTCACCCCGCCCGATGCCTCGACCAGGGCTCGGCCATTGATAATTTGCACTGCTCCGGCCATCATTTCCACACTCATATTGTCGAGCATGATGATATCTACAGCACACTCCAGGCACTCCTGCACCTGCTGCAGGGTATCGGTCTCCACTTCAATACGGATGGTGTGCGGGGTTTGTTCCCGCACCCTGGCAACCGCTTCCTTGATTGAGCCGCAAGCGGCGATATGGTTGTCTTTGATCAGCACGCCATCCGCCAGATTAAAGCGGTGATTGGTGCCGCCACCGACCCGGACCGCATATTTTTCCAAGACCCGCAGGCCGGGGGTGGTCTTTCGCGTGTCGGTAATACGCACAGGATAGCCCTGCACCTTGGCGACAAAGGAAGCGGTCAAGGTGGCAATGCCCGACAGCCGCTGCAGCAGGTTGAGGGCCACCCGTTCGGCCTTGAGAAGATCGACAACCGGGCCGCTGACCGTCAAAAGTACCGAGTTCCGGCAGGTAAGGGTCCCGTCTGCCACCGGTTCGATAATTGCAATCGCCGGATTCTGCACCTTGAACACCTCGGCGGCTACCCTTTCGGCCCCGGCAACGACAAACGTGCCACGGGCCACTAGCCGGGCACTGCCCATTTGATGGTCGGGGAAAATCGATTCACTGGTGAGGTCGCCGCGGCCGATATCCTCGCGGAGAAACTCACGGATCATTGTGTGCAGCAGATTCTTATCCATCGCCAAGCCTATACCCTATACCATCTGTCTAAGCCGCTCTTCGGCCTCGATTATTTTGCCTATTGTGGCATCGAGAAGGATTTTTTTTTCCTGCTCTTTGGCGACAACGTCCGCCTTGGCGTTGGCCAGGAATTTTTCGTTGCTTAACTTGCCGTTGACCTGTGTAAGCTTGGCCTCAACCTTCTCCCGCTCCCGCTTGAGTTTGGCAAGTTCACCGGCAACGTCGACCAAACCCTTGAGCGGCACAAAAATCTCCAGATCGCTGCCGATATAGGTGGCGGCGTCGGCGGGTTTTTCCATCGGCCGGTTTACACTAAAGGCGCTCAACCGCGTCATATCACTGATAGCAGCGGTAAAAGAAGTAAGAAACGCCGCTTTCTTTTGGTCACTGCAAACAACAAAGGCCTCGATCTTTGTTGACGGATGCACCTCGGCCTCGGAACGGATGTTGCGGATGCCGGTGATGACACCCATCAGCAGTTCCATCTTTTCGACAGCCGGAGGATTCTTCCAGCCTTCTTGCCTTTCCGGGAATGGCGTTATCGCCAGCAAGGGCCGCTCTCCGGGCAAAACCGACCAAATTTCCTCGGAAACAAAAGGCGTGATTGGATGAATCAGTTTCAGAATTGTTTCAAGGACCACAAGCAGGACCCCTCTGGCCTGCACTTGGGCCTGCAGGTCGCTCGCGAACAGATCGGCCTTGATCCATTCCAGGTACCAATCGCAGAATTCCCGCCAGATAAACTGGTAAAGGGTTGAGGCAACATCATTAAAACGGTACTCATCAAGTCCCAGCCTGACCTCATCGATTACCGCCGCGGTGCGGCTGAGAATCCATTGATGCACCAACGGCAGCTGGCCGGGCGCGGCAACCACGTTTTTTATCGATTCCGAGCAATCGGCCACATGCATCAAGGCAAAGCGCGCGGCATTCCAGACCTTATTGATGAAATGGCGATATCCTTCTATGCGCTCCTCATCGAGCCTGATTTCCCGGCCCTGGGCGGCAAAAGTGGTGAGGGTGAAACGCATGGCATCGGTGCCGTATTCTTTCATGACCACCAAGGGATCGATGACATTACCGGTCGACTTCGACATTTTTTTGCCATATTTATCGCGGACCAGGGCGTGCAGATAAACGTCTTTAAAGGGCACCTCGTCCATGAAATGCAGCCCCATCATCATCATCCTGGCGACCCAGAAGAAGAGGATATCAAAACTCGTTATCAGTACCGAGGTCGGATAAAAGGTGGCTAGCTCTTTGCTGGTATCCGGCCAACCCATGGTCGAGAACGGCCACAGGGCCGAGGAAAACCAGGTGTCGAGGACATCGGTTTCCCGGACAATGGCAAGAGAGGCACATTTCGGACAGGCGGTCGGATCTTGCGAGGCAACAATAAGTTCGCCGCAATCACTGCAGGTCCAGGCGGGGATGCGATGCCCCCACCAGATCTGCCGAGAGATACACCAGTCGCGGATATTGTCCATCCAGCTGTAGAAGGTGTTATACCAGGACTTCGGATAGATATTGATACGCCCGTCGCGGACCGCAGCCACCGCCTTATCGGCCAGGGGTCTGACCGACACGAACCACTGCACGGAGGTGGTCGGTTCGATCACCGTCTTGCAGCGGTAGCAATGACCGACAGCGTGCTCATAGTCATCGACTTTCTCAAGAAACCCGAGGCGTTCGAGATCCTCCACGACCTTTTTTCGACAGGCGAAGCGGTCGAGACCACAGTACTCGCCGGCGGCTGCATTCATAACGCCCTTATCGTCTATGACCTTCAGGTGCGGCAAGGAATGGCGCCCGGCAATTTCGTAGTCGTTGCGATCATGGGACGGCGTTACCTTCAGGGCGCCGGTACCGAATTCCCGGTCGACATGGTCGTCGAGCACCACCGGTATGACCCGCTCGGTGAGCGGCAACTTGATCCCGACATTGGCCAGATGCGCATAGCGCAGGTCCTCGGGATGCACGGCAACACCGGTATCGCCGAGCATAGTCTCCGGCCTGGTGGTGGCAACGACGACATAACCGGAGCCATCGGCATAAGGGTAGCGTATATGGTAGAGCTTACCCTTGGTGTCTTCATGCTCCACTTCATCGTCGGCCAAGGCGGTGTGACAGCGCGGGCACCAGTTGACAATATAGTTCCCTTTATAGATGAGCCCTTCCTGGTACAGTCGAACAAATACCTCACGGACCGCCTTCGACAAGCCCTCGTCCATGGTGAAACGTTCCCGCTGCCAATCGCAGGACGCACCCAGTTTCTGCAACTGGTTGATGATCGTCCCGCCTTTCTCGGCACGCCAGGCCCAAACCCTTTCAATAAAGGCGTCGCGACCGAGATCGTCACGGGTCATGCCTTCGGAGGCAAGCTGCCGTTCAACGACGTTTTGCGTGGCGATGCCGGCATGGTCGGTCCCCGGAACCCACAGGGTGTTGTCGCCGCACATGCGGTGATAACGGGTAAGAATATCCTGCAGTGTGTTGTTCAAGGCGTGTCCGACATGCAGGACGCCGGTGACGTTAGGCGGCGGAATGACTATTGAAAAAGAAGGCTTGCCGGGTTCCATGGTGGCCGAGAAGCACTCTGCTTCCCGCCAGCGCCCCAGCCATTTATCTTCCACTTCGGCAAACTCATATCCCTTGCTCAACAGGTTTTCATCTTTCATGTTCATAGCTTACAAATAATTATTAGGAATCGTTATGGTTCTTGTCAGCAGGACGCACCATTTTTGAAGGTAACTGTGACATTGACTTAATTCAACTGTTTTCGACGCGTGGGCTAAAAAAGCCGGATCAACCGGGAAAGGGAAGAGTCCGATCCCTGCTCTATTTTACATTTCCTGGTAACTCCTTAGAACTCTTCGCTGACTGCCAAGGAGTGGCTGCAATTTTCTCCTTTTGTCTTTTTCCCTATTTGCATCCCGGCTCTGTTTGGATTATATTTCTCCGTCGCCGGTTCCTACTCCTGACATTTATCTCTTAAATATACTTTTATCTTAAGGAAACACATGAGCAAGCATACCCACATCATTTCCCCTCTCTCGCTGTTCTTTCTGCTCTGGTGTCTTTGTACACCCAGCAACGCTACGGAAAAAACCGCCGCCACCGGCAGCACCCAAGCCGGCGGCAAAGCCGTTTGGGCCTGGGCTGAACCGTCGGGCAGCGATAATGCTATTTTTATCAGTCGCCAGGTTGGCGAGATCTGGGAAAAACCACAAAAGATATCCGTCAAGGAAGGTATCAATGTCGTTCCCGCGATTGCCAACACCTCCGGAGCAAATCTCATGGTCGTCTGGACCAACTTTACCGGCAGCCAGGCACAACTTCGCTACCGACAGCTGAAAGACGGCATCTGGTCCGAGGAGAAGGAATACTACACCGGACTTACCTCCAACACCTCCCCCTCTGTCACCGTTGATAGGACTGGAAAAATCTGGGTTGTATGGGCAGGCTTCAACGGCATCAGCGACGAGATCTACTATTCCACCTGGAACGGAACCTCCTTCGCCACCGCCACCGCAATCACCGCCAATGATATACCCGATATCCAACCTGTTCTCGGCATCGATGAAGGAACCGGAAG
>JBBQVT010000211.1:0-5489 GCA_038211245.1 Desulfobulbales bacterium
TGGCCGTGCGTACTAACCAGACACCTGGCTCTTGCTCTTCAACCAGAACCTGACGACCTGCAAATTGCTTACCAAGAGAAATCTGTCCATTTGCACCAATCATTTTGATGCTGTGGTGTTTTGCTAAGGTTGGCATAAATACCTCCACTTTTTCTCGTTTATTTGCTACGTTAGCTCTTTCTCCCACTATTCTTATTTCCTTGGGCTAATTGGGTAGAGTAGGAAGCTGATTTACCGACCACCGACCAGGACTTTTGTTTGACGCCTTGCCGCGCGCGGCTACTTCGTGTCGACCGCTCTGATCGTTCATCAGCCTCCCCTCATCAAATCGTGCATGCGCTATTAACGCACACGGCTTTCCGATGTTCATCACCGCATCTTCGATAACATGCCGACCCTGCTAACCCTGCGGGAATCGATGAACGCCACTTCCGTTATTCCAGCACTCATCCACCGGCCTTCCCCTTGTGTCCACAGGGTCCACTTTTCCAATGAGTTTACGAGGCTACATAGAGGTTCACTATACTCCCCGTATTTTGCATATTACATAAAATAATCGGCTAGAGAAATCATGATGCAAAATCAAGATACCTTGAGAAAACACAACATGACTTAATCAACTGGAAAATCCAAATTCGAGAACGGTTTTTGCTGTTTCCCCCACCCTCAATCATGCCGCTTTTTCAAAATTTATTTCGAGCTTTAGGCCCAACGCAAAAAGCATATTTACAAGCATATCAATGGTGAACCGATCAATTTTCCCACGGACCAAATCACTGACTCTTGGCTGCTTGACCCCCATCTTTTCTGCCGCTTGCTGTTGCGTCATCCCTTGTTCTTTAATGTGCCGTTCGATGGTCATCATGATTTTGCTCTTGATTTTTATAGACTCCACTTCGACCGGATCATCAATAATTGCATCCCATACGCTTGCGAATGTTTCAGCCATTAGCTTCACCTCCTATCTCTTTATACCTGGCTTTTGCCAACTCGATATCCTGTTTATTGGTCTTTTGGGTTTTCTTTTGGAAAGCGTGAAGAACGTGCACAGCATCGGCAAACTTGATTACAAAAATAACCCTGAATTGACCACTTTCATCCTTTATTCTAATTTCCAGCACACCGGAACCAACATTTCGTATATATTTCCAGTCTGCAGGCTCAAGGCCGTTCTGCACCTTATCGAGTTGGTACCCGCTTCTTTCTTTGCCTCTTGTGGAAAACCAATAAGGTCTTGCCTTGATGTCCCGTGCCAGGTAATTTTCTTCATGAACAAATATATAAAACTTTATATATTGTTGTCAATGTCAATCTCCGGCAAACCGTATAATAACCAAACATATACCAATCTTTCCCCTTTGTTGGAAAACCTGGTAAATATCAGTAATGTCCGGTTAAGGACTTGCAAATGGTTTTTTGTTTGGATTGTTGTCTTGGAGTTCCATATCAGCCTCGTGGGATTCATCGCCCCGGGATTCATTGAGGATTTTGTTTCGCAGTTGCCGCACCCTTTTGATACTGACTGGCTCTCCATGCTGTTCATGACAATAGATAGCGAAATACAAGGGACACTCCCCGGAAAAACAAGGTAGAGTAGGAAGCTGGAAAACCAGGGAAAACCAGGGACACTGCCCGTATTTTATAGATTACAACAACCCATCGGCTAGAAAAATATTATGCAAAATCAAACAGTCAATACCTTGAAAAAACACAACATAACGTAATCAAATGGAAAATCAGAATTGAAGAACACTGCCAATTCTTCATAATTCAAGTTCATCAATTTCTGCCACCTTCATCAAATGTCTTTGAAGGCCGATTTTCAATGGAGCATTGCCGTGAACTGGAACAGAAATGCGGGCAATGTTGCCGGTTTTGCCGTAAATATGGTGACTTCCCGTTACACGCATCAACTCCCATCCTCTGGTCTCTAAAGATGGCAAAAAAATTTACCGCTCACCGCTTTCAAACTGCTATTTCCATTATTTTGTCTGTCCCTGAGATGACAATTTGTTGCACGTCAACGGAAAGACAACCTTCAACGGCATCATAAATATTGCTCAATAATTCGTCGAAAGTGTCACCTTGGGTAGCACAACCGATAATTGCCGGCACTTCCGCCCAATATCCACCTTCTTCCGCTTCATGTATCACAACTTTTAATTTCATGAGATGCCTCCTTGTACAATTAAACATGGTAGCTATTCAGCTGAATTTGATTTCAGGAAAAATGTACGTCATCTCCGAATGTTTTTATCAGTGATCCAGTGTTTTTGCTTTAAAATAAACGGGGGGCCTCATATATTTAGGGTAATAAACAGCGTGGGGTCAGCGTGGGGTCAGGCTTCGAAGTTGACAAGTTAACCAATTCAGCTAGGTCGACATTACACGTAAACCTCGCATTCATCTTGCCCTGCAAGCCGACGAAATCCCTTTATCACGCGGTTTGCAAAACCTTTCCTTCCGCTATACTCGCTGGATCAACTGGCGAAAAAGCAGCACCGGCCATCTTTTTCAGGGCCGCTTCAAGGCAGTTTTGGTCGATAGCAACAGCTATCTCCTTGAATTGGTGCGGTACATCCACCTGAATCCGGTTCGGGCCGATATGGTCAACGGACCCGACGATTACCCATGGACCAGCCATAACCCCTATCTCGGCAAGGAAATCTTGCCTTGGTTGACCACGGATTGGATGCTCGGCCAATTCGGGAAATCGGTGAAAAAGGCCCGAGTGGCCTACCAAACCTTTGTGTTCGACGGCCTCGCAGAGAAGCATCGACCCGAATTTTACGGTGGAGAAGAAGATCTTCGGGTTCTTGGTGGCGATACCTTTATGGAAAAATGTCTAGCCGGTTCTGGTGGCAGGCTTCTCAGGCTAACAGTAAAGGATATCGCCTCAGCTGTGTGCCTGGCCTATAATCTCGACGAGAGCGTGCTGAAAACCAAGTCGCAACAAAGGACAATATCCGTGGCTCGGGCCATGGTTGGTTTGCTGGCCTATGAATCGGGTTGTGTCACCCTCTCCGATGTCGGCCGATATGTTAATCGCGATGTGGGGAGTATCAGTTCAGCCATCCGCCGTTTGTCGGAACGTTTGCACGATAGGCCCGAGTTAGCCGAGCGTGCGAAGACCTTGAAAACTTTGCTTGGAAAGCAAACTTGACATCTTCTAAGCCTGACCCCAAATATGACCTAAAAAACCCTCTCGCCATTTTTTAAGATTTCACTTGCAGCTGGATTACGTTCATTGAATTCTGAAGTCAAATACGGATGTGGCTCCATATCCGGATCAATACTTCTGGCCAATTTAGTCAACATGAAACGGAAATCGAAGCTGTCTCCGATAAAATCATCGGTGACCAGTGCCAAGTCGATATCACTCCATTCATCTGCAGTGCCTTTGACATATGAGCCAAACAAGTATGCCTGAAGAATATGGATATTTTTATCTTCCAACAATGAGATATACTGAAGCACTTCATTATGAATCAGTTTTTTATCTTTTCCAGTAGCCATTTGCGCAGCCCTTCTATCTTCTTGATGTTATGCTCAGTGAAATCCTTGGTGCATTTCTTGTGAAATTCTCGCCTGTATTGTTCGTATCTCGTTTCAATGTTGAACAAAGTAACATACTGCAGTGAATCCATTTGCTCTTCGGTCATTTCAAGGTTGCACTTCATGGCCAGCTTATAGAGATCGTGTACCCTTGGTGCGATAGCATCAACGTCTTTGACGTAGCAGGCCTTCAGTAGTTTTTCTATACAGAGATGTCCTACAAACAATGACCACACATATTCCTTGCCGGCGAACATATTAAGCATGGATGCATGGTTTAATTCCGATGATTCGACCCAATATGTTATAATTTCGTTTTTCGTCATGTAAACAAGAGGAAAAGATGTTTCTAATGTTTAAATATTTTTTTGGTATCTCACGAAATCAAAACTCCCAAAAAGACTGTCAACAGTTTCTAAATAATCGACTGGCCGCCGTCTACGCATTTATTTCTTCTCTACCTGCGTTTCCCACTAACTCTCGATCATACTTCAGCATTTCAATTGATTCGTTTCATATTTCATACGATAACTGAACGTGTTCTTATTGTCATCATTAGATTTACTGCTGTTACTGCGAACGGACACCTCCCTGATTGTTTTGAAAGGAAAAAGCGAGAAAGCTGAGTAACGCTAGCAACAGCCACAAAAGCCAGTGGAATCGATACCAACTTCTTTCATTAAGCAATCGGCATAGCTTTCAGGTACTTTTTTCAATTGTTTTGCTGAGATGTGGTAGCAGAGATTGAGTGCGGCCTCAATAGCGATAAGCAAGCGATAGGAAGCGATAACTTTCGCATCTTGATCACGCAGAAAAGCATCTTTCGACATCAGACCTATCTTTTCAAGGCGAGCTAACAATTCAGTAATTTCTCTGCAGCGGTTGCGAACCAGATCATGATTGAGATTCATGAGAAAAAGCCTCCTTTGTTGCTGAATAAAGAATCGGCTTCATATCAAGATACTGTCTCACGGTATTTTCCATCACCTGACACCTGATGTTCTCATCTTTTTCATAGATCAATTTTCCCTGCATGACATTATAAAGAAAAGCAACAGGGGCATTATTCACCACCCGGACATCCACAGGAAAGACGAGTTTCTTCTCTAAAATAATTGCGAGCTCGAGGGCCTCTCTCGACATCCAAAGACGATTATTTCCAACAAAATATATGCCTAGATCAATATCATGGAACGGAAGGAGTTCATCGGTAAAACTACCGAATAAATAGGCGAACAGGATACTTTTATCCTGTTCAAGGACGCCTGCGATGGTAATCCCTATCTGTATTTTCTGTTCGACATTAACAGTGTGGAGCGTTTTTTCCATAGGGGGTAAGAAAATCAGAAAACTAGGGACATCCCGTTACAGGCATCAGCTCCCATCCTCTAGTTTCTAAAAGATGGCAAAAAGTTTTACCGCTCACCGCTTTCAAACTGCTATTTCCATTATTTTAAATAAATGGGGTCAGAGTGGAATAAAACCTTTTGGTCACTGGGCCGCCGTCCAGCTATGGTGCTTGATGACAGGAGCGGCTTGCTTTTCATCGCGATGCGGCGCATCTTAGAAGAAATTCCCATGCGACGCATGGGAACCAGAGCGTGGGGTCAAGCGTGGGGTCAGGATCAGCGGGAGTTCAGGGGGAGTTCCAGGGACAGTATATGAAACTCCGCTCTTTCTCCCGCTATTCTTATTTCCTTGGGCAACATACCTGAGCTCCCGAAAAGTGTAACGATGAAACGGGAAAAAGGGATAATTGTTGACACTCCCTAGTTATCCCCCCAATTACCTATAAGCGGGCATCAATTTTTTGCTGAAATTGGTTCCATGAAAGAATTTTTTCATCAGCTGTCATAAGTGTGGCTGTATTCTCGATAGCCGTTGCAACAATAATGCGGTCGGCGGGATCGCTATGAAACAATTGCAACTGGGCG
>JBBQVT010000212.1:0-5469 GCA_038211245.1 Desulfobulbales bacterium
GGAGTTACGAATTCGCCTGCCGAAGCGGTCATTACCACCGTGACACTCGCCTCTTCCTTGGTAAGATCACTCACCCACCCGGCCACCTTGAAGGCTGCTATCGACCCCGACACACCAATGATGATTTTTTTACCGGCAAAAACATTCTGCACCATATTCCCCCTCTCTTTTGCTTGGAGCTAATATGCCCCATTCCCCTTAAGCATGCAGTAAACAGTTTTGACAATAATTTTAATGTCGGTCCAGAGAGAATAGTTGAGAATATACCAGTCGTCCATTTTCACTCTCTCTTCATATTCATCGATATTCGAACGACGGCCGACCTGCCAAGGACCGGTTATACCAGGCTTCATTGAGCAGTATCTGCCGACACTGTCCTTGTAAAATTCATTCAACTCGTCGCCGACAATCGGTCGGGCGCCGACAACACTCATATCGCCGCGGATGACGTTGATAAACTGAGGAAATTCGTCGAGGCTTGTTCTTCGTAAAAAACGCCCGATGGGCGTTATCCGAGGATCGTTTTTCAACTTATAACTCTGAGCCCATTCCTGGTGCAGATGGTCGTTCTCGGCGAGGATTTTTTGTAGCTCCAGGTCCGCACCCACGCGCATGGTTCGAAATTTCAAACAATTGAAGGTCTTGCCGGCTGCAGTTATCCGTTTATGCCGATAAAAGACCGGTCCGCCGTCACTCAATTTTACCAGCAAAGCAACCACCAGGGTTATCGGTAGGGTACAAAGGAGTGCTGCCAGGGAAAAGGCCACATCAAAACTGCGTTTCCATTCGGTGTTCGGATTGAAATTGAGGATAAGGAGATCCCCAAGCGACTGAATTTCCGCATGGTGTAAACCATACACATAGAGATCCGGCACCAGGTAGATGCGAGCCCCAAGAGAACGACACTCCCGGAGAATTCGAAATATTTTCCTTTCTGCGCGCATTGGCAGGGCGATATAGACATAATCGATATCGTGCACCTCAAGGAACCCATTGATAGCTGCGGTATTGCCGAGAATCGGCTTACCTTTCACTTCGATAACTTTTTCGTCGTCGATTTTATCATCAAAAAAGCCAATAACTTGAATGCCGGCCCAGGGCATGGTTTCGACTTGCTTCAACAAGTTGACACCTAAGTCACCAGCGCCAACTATGACTGCTCGGCGTACATTTTTGCCATTTTTGCGAATCGTTCGCAGCGTTTTCCTCACGATAATATGCACCAAAAAAATAAGCAGGGGCGTGGTTATCGACCAGATCAAGATAGCCACCCGAGAATAGGCCACGGATATTTTAAAGATAAAAAAATAAAACAGCAAAAACCCGACAACCGTACCCCAAGCCTTAAGGATAACTAAAAACTCGAGAAAGTATTTCCAGCCTCGCCAGGACCGATAGAGTTGAAAAGAATGAAAGGTGATAAAACACAGGACGAAAGTAATAAGCACCAGGCGCGTGTAATAGAAACTCCAGGGTACCCTGTACCAGAAAACCAACAACGACAAATAGCCTACGGCCAAGAGACAGTCAAAAAGATGCAAAAATCTGGCAATGAGAGAACTCTGTTCCCGGAGATTAATTGACAGCATATTTCATTTAAGGTAATCGACGGCTGTGGCGGCTTATTGTAGCAATAATCCGCAGTGTGCCTTCGTTCATTGTTGATTCCGCCACCACAGTCTGTGCATACTCAACACAGGCCGCCAGGAAGCAGGGAGTTGTTTGTAGGATCTTCCAAGCTTATAGCCGATCATTTTCAATCCACTGCGCAGGAGACAATCGGGTACCAGAAGGTATCTTTTCTCCTCCAACAACATGGTAAATACCGATCGGATGTATTTTGCTCCAACGCCCTCGGCCCCACCGTAGGTGTCGAGGAGCCATTTTTCGGAACTGTGCAGCACACCTATATCAAAAGATCGACGCAATTCTTGGCCCAGAGAATAGTTGTGACTGTGGTAGACAGCCGCCTCAGCGACATAAGCAACCTCATGCCCTGCCGCAAGAATTCGTCCCAAGGTACAGGTATCTTCTCCAAAAATCAAACCGTTCTTAAAATATTCGAATTCACGCAAGCGGTCCTTCTTATATGCCGCAAACGAGTTGGAGATAAAGATTGTTTTTAATCCGAACTGGTGACGATCGGCATAGCTGCGTACCGAGGACTCGGGCGGATAATTAAACAGTCGCAGGTGGGCAGCAACGGGACTGGCGTTTTTCCTTGGCAACTGCCGACCGTATGCACATGCCACCCGGTCACTGAGAAGAAGTGGTGCAACCAGACGCTCAAGAGCATCTGGCGTGGCAAGAATAGCATCCTGGGTAAAAAAAACAAGAATCGACCCGGCGGCTTGTTTGGCAAGGTCTGTTCTCGTGCCACCATGATCAAATGCCGTTCGATCGACAATACTTACCTTTGCACCGGCTGCCCGGCATAGGGGAACGGTTTGATCTTCTGAAGAAGAATCGACGACAAGGATCTCATCCGGTTGCAAGTACTGTCTCTTCAGGGCCACAAAAAACTCGCCAAGGGTGTCTGTCCCGTTGCGGGTTGGAACAACAACGGAGATGGTCTGGTTGGGACTGTTATTGTTCATACATCATGCGATCCGGCTGCAGGCAATTGATTGAAAGAAAAATTTATACACAAAAAAATAATAGCTGGCATGATGCCGGAAAACTCTAAAGATGACAGATCTGCACCAAAAAAAGTTTCAACAAGGCCCACGCCATTGCCGGTCCCGGATGTTTGCGATACAACAACACTTCATTTCTAGCAGCCATCAGACGTAGCTCGTAGCCCATCTTTTGTCGTTTTCTGTTCCAGCCCCGGCAATGGTGGGCAATAAGCCGAGGATCGTACACCAGTGTCCAGCCCCCTGCTCGCAAGCGAAGGCAGAGCTCAATATCCTCTTTATAGAGGAAAAAATCTGGATCGAACACATTGCCGTTAAACGGCTGCATGGCTCTGAGGCGGCAACACATAAGTGCCCCGCAGAGGGCCGACGGCGCCGCAATAAGGTCATACTGCCCCGGGTCTTTATGCCCTTGTCCTCGATCGTACCAGCGTCCGTACCAGCGCCTAAAAATGCCGGCCGAATCGATGGTCCCGGTCGGTTTCATGTTTTTTAAGTCATATCCGAGAAGCTTTCCGGACACCACAGCTGCGCCGGGATTTTCATTCAATACATTGACGGCCTGCGCCAGGTAATCAGGGGGAAGAAAGGTGTCTGGATTCATGAAGACAACCATTCCTTCCTGATCACCAATTATCTCTTTGAAACCAATATTGTTCGCCTGAGAAAACCCGACATTATCCGTTTTGATGATTTTCATTCCCGGTAACGGATGTATATCATCGAGAGAGTGCGGATCCGCCGAACCACTATCGACGATTACCAGCCCCTTGAACGGTACGGTCTGTTTTTCCAGGTGGGCGAGGCAAATCTTCAGTTCTTCAGCGGAATTGTGGGTTACAATAATTACATATATTGGGATAGCCATTCTCTGTGGAGTCGTGTTTACAAAAAGAATAATTTACAATAACAGGATAAGAGAAAATTGTTTTTCCCCGCAGCACTCCTTCTGGACATAATAGAGCCGACGGCCTCCCTTTCCGCAGTCTTGACCATGACGGCAAAGATAGCTGGAGAAATTAAATCCCCCTTTTTTTGCAAAATCCGCCCCTTTTTGTAAATGAGGGGCAGCATTCGCAGGCCCTCATTTAACCCAGCTAGATATGGTAAAAGCATGCCTTTTTTCATACAGAAAAGCAGCCAGGCCAGCTGATAAACGATAATTGCCGGGAAAAACTGGAAAAGCAGTTGCAGTGGATAATTTTTAACCAGGACGTAAATGTTGTTACGCGTCGTCAGACGGACGGTAAGTGGGTTTATCTTCGAGCCGGAGCTGGCACTACCGATATGATAGACTCTCGCCCCGGCAATAAACATACACCGTAAACCATGGCGTCTGGCCCGCATATTGAGATCAACATCCTCAAGGTAGGCAAAGAAATCGGTATCGAAAAGTCCTACTTTGTCGAAATAGCTTTTATTGTAGAGGGCAGCCCCGGCACATGCCCCAAAGGTTTCTCGATTTTTCTGATATGCCTCACAATCCTCTTCCATTGTCCCGACACGATAGCCAACCCCTCCCCTGAGTACCGCATCCCCGGCCCCGTCGATAAATTGGCGCTCATGAAAGTTCATCATTTTCAGGGCAAATACATGAAAGTGTGGGTATTGCTCCACCGCCAACCGGAGCCCCTCCAGACAATCCTCGGCCATTTCCATGTCATTGTTAAGAAGTAACAACCAAGGTCCAACACTGGTTTCAATCCCCTTGTTGACTGCAACACTAAACCCGGTGTTATCATGAAAACGGATGAGCCTGACTTCGGGAAAAGAAGTTTCCAGCAATTCTATGGAACCATCCGAGGAACCATTATCAACAACAATGACCCGAAAATTGGAAAATGTTTGTCGCCGAAGTGACGACAAACAATGTTCAAGCATAGATTTGCCATTCCAATTGGGAATAATGATTTCAATCAGTGGCTCATGACCGACCATCGGTCTCGCTACCCCCTGGTGCTTCATTCTCAGTTCGAAAGAGTTTTTTGATATGATACACCGGCTTATTCTGGGATTCGTGATAGGTGCGAGCTTGGAGTTCGGCTATCAAGCCAAGGGAAACAAACTGAATCCCCACAAAAATGAGCAGGACAGCAAGAAAGAGCATGGGGCGATCGGATAAAGGCACTCCCATGAACTGTCGCTGGAAAGTCATGATTAAGGCGATGAGAAGACCGATTCCACCGGAAACAACACCCATCAGTCCGAAGACCTGGATTGGACGTGTCGAGTAACTAAGCAGGAATTTAACCGTTATGAGGTCGAGGATGACCCTGATTGTTCGTGATATTCCATATTTTGACGAACCAAACCGCCTCGCCCGATGGTTTACCTTGACCTCGGTGAAATCAATGCCCATACCGCTGGCAATTGCCGGAATAAAACGATGCATTTCCCCGTAAAGTTTAACACTTTTAATAACTTCTTTGCGGAAGGCCTTGAGAGTGCAGCCATAGTCATGAAGATTGACACCGGTCACCTTGGAAATAATTTTATTGGCAATAATTGATGGTAACCTTCTGTTTATAAAGGCATCCTTGCGATCAAATCGCCAGCCGGTGACCACATCATTGCCGGCCTTGATCTGCTCGAGCAATCGGGGAATGTCTTTTGGATCATTTTGCAGATCGGCGTCCATGGTGATGATCACATCGCCCCGGGCATAATCAAAGCCCGCCGCCATCGCCGCTGTCTGCCCGAAATTTTTACGAAAATTGATTACCACCACATGGCTGTCGTTCTTCTGCAGATTGCCTAAGAGCTCAAGACTCCGATCGGTGCTGCCATCATCAATGAAGAGAATTTCGTGTTCATCATCAAGAGCGTCAAGAAC
>JBBQVT010000213.1:0-5468 GCA_038211245.1 Desulfobulbales bacterium
TTCTTATGGATGCTCTTCAGTCGGTCCTGATCGATATGGGTATAGATCTGGGTTGTGGCGATATCGGCATGGCCGAGCATCATCTGCACCGACCGCAGGTCGGCGCCGTGGCTGAGAAGGTGGGTGGCAAACGAATGGCGGATCATGTGTGGCGAGATTTCCTTCGTTATACCGACAGCAAGGGCGGTCTTCCTGATTATCTGCCAAAATCGTAGGCGGGTCATGCAGGTGCCGCGCCGGGTGACGAAAAGATAGTTGCTGCGCTTGTTTTTCAGAATGAGCGGTCGGGCTGTTTTTAGGTAATCGTCAATTTTTTCCCGAGCCTGGTCGCCAAAGGGAATCAGTCGTTCTTTATTACCCTTGCCGAGAACCCGGACAAACCCGGCGCTCAGATTGCAAGCGGCAAGCGGCAGGCCGACCAGTTCCGAGACCCGCAGGCCGGTCGAATAGAGGACGAAAAGCATGGCATTATCCCTTTTGCCGATGGGCGTCGCAATATTCGGGGGAGCAAGCAGGCTCAAAACCTCGCCTTGTGACAAGGCCTTGGGCAGGGTCTTGCCGCTGCGCGGCAAATCGATGGCGAGAAAGGGGTTGTGTTCGGCGAGGTTTTCGCGCACGAGAAAGTTAAAAAAAGACTTGAGCGCCGAAATGCGTCGGGCATTGCTGCGCTTAGAGATTTTTTGCAATCTTTGCACTTCAAGAAAATTCTGGATGGTCGGAAGATCGACTTGGTTCAGGTAATCTTTTTGGCAACTGGTAAGAAAATTGAGAAAAAGGGAGATATCGGCGGCATAGGCCTCAATAGTGTTCTCGGCCAAGCCCCTCTCGGAGATGAGATAATGAAGGTACAGTTCGTAGGCGGCTGAAAATTGCTTTGGCAGGAGCGGGGTTTCGATGGCGCCTCAGTAGTGAACTCATGGCTGCTTTTCGGGGAGGAATATCGGTAATATTTTTTAATAAGTCCGACTAAGGTCGGACTTATTAAAAAAACCCTTACATCGTTTTTTTCATGCGGTTGAACTTGCGGAGTTTGCGGCGAGCTTCAGCCTGCTTGCGGCGTTTTTTCACGCTCGGTTTCTCGTAGTACTCACGACGTTTTAACTCTCTTTTAATACCGTCTATCTGCAGCTTTTTTTTCAGCTGGCGGATTGCGTACTCAAGATCTCCTCGAACTTCAACATCAATCATTTGCGACTCCGTTAAACGAATTAATCAATTATTAATAAAAAGATCAGGCGGTTGGCCATCTTTTTAGGAAAAGGCTGCAGTTTCGTGACAACAATCTTGTTTATATACTAAAGACGTGGAACATTTGTCAATGGATTTTTCTCTGAGATTGCCAAGAGTATTTCGCCACCTTTTCGTGCAGGCCATTCGCTCCTATGGTACAGTGGCTCAACTCAGGTCACTCAATATTATTGGTTAAGAAAAGGGATAAAGGGAGCATTGTCGGTCGGCGGGCGGTGCCCTCGATCGCATTATTGGTGTCGTTCTCCCGGTCTGGATGGGCGAAGCGAAATTGATTTTGAGACATTGGGGAAGAAAACCATGCATACACACAAATTGCACGTCGCCTTATTGGCAGGTGGGACCTCGGGGGAGCGGGAGGTTTCTCTGAACGGTGCTGCCGGGGTTGAAAAGGCTCTCGATCCGGAGAAATTTCTGGTGCGTCGCTATGATCCGGCGACTGATTTGGCCCGCCTTGCCACCGATGCCCCGGAGATAGATTTTGCCTTTATTCTCCTGCACGGCCTCCATGGTGAGGACGGCACAATGCAGGGTTTTCTTGATTTGCTGGGAGTCCCTTATCAGGGTTCGGGGGTATTAGGCAGTGCCATCGCCATGGACAAACATTTGGCCAAGGAGCTGTATCGTTTGAACGGCTTGCCGGTTGCCGACTGGCGAATAGTCGGCAACGATGCTCGGATAAGTGGTGCGGAGGCGGTCGAGATTTTCGGCCTGCCGGTAGTTATCAAACCGGTTCATGAGGGCTCTAGCCTCGGCCTCACCCTGGCCAGGTCGGAGGAGCAATTTCTGAAAGGTATCGAACGCGCCCTGCGCCACGATAGCCAGGTGATGGTGGAGAAATATATCAAAGGTCGGGAACTGACCGTAGGCGTCTTCGGAAACCGCGATCTTACGGCCCTGCCGGTAATCGAGGTCGTTCCCGGGCCTGGGTTTGATTTTTTTGATTATGACGCCAAGTATAAAGAAGGCGCCACAGAGGAGATTTGTCCGGCAAGGATCAACGAGAGGATCACCGCCCGGGCTCAGCAGTATGGCCTTGCCGCCCATCGGGCCCTGCGCCTGCGAGGCTATTCCAGGACCGACATGATTCTCGAACCGAGCGGTGCACTGATCCTCCTTGAGACCAACACCATTCCGGGCATGACCGCCACCAGTCTCATGCCCCGGGCGGCGGCGACCCATGGGCTCCCTTTTTCGCAGTTTCTTGAGATACTCATCGAACTCGGCATGGAAGGACGGGCGAAAAAGTAACCGGCGATTGTCGCAGTTCCTTAACAGACGATACGCTCGGGGGCGTTAAAGACATTCAATCGCTCCGGTCTGGCGTAGGCGATGAGCGTTGCCCCGGCCCGCCTTGCAATGGCCAGACCGAGAGAGGAGGGTGCCGTTCGCGACATGATGATCGGTATGCCGATGCGGGCGCATTTCAGAACCATATCCGAGGTGAGCCGCCCGGTCGTGTAAATGGCCGATCTCGGGCTGGCTCGACGCAGGAGAATGGCCCCCAAAACCTTGTCGACGGCGTTGTGTCGGCCCACATCCTCAAAGAACACCTGAAGCCGGCCGTCCTGCCATAAGCCGCAGCCGTGGACGCAGTGGGTTTGCGGCCCGAGGGGTGAACTCTGCAGAGTCTGGCGGATAAAGGCCCCGATCTCCGGAAAGGTGATGGTGCATTCCTGCAGGGGTTCGAATGCTCCGTCGAGCATTTCCTTGGAAATCTTGCCGGTGCCGCCGCAGCCGGAGGTGATGATTACTTCCTTGGGTTCGGTATTTTCGACATCGGCATACACGGCGATACGGCCCTCTGGACAGACTATGATCTCTTTGATCTCTTCCGGCGTCTTGATATATCCCTGGCCGAAGAGAAAGCCGGCGCCGAATTCCTCAAGACCGATAGGCAGAACCATTGAAGATCCGATGGTTTCGTCGTTGAGAGCGATACTGTATGGGGTTTCGATGGCCAGGTGCTCTTCTTGTTCGCTTACCCCTTCGGGGGTGATAATCGTTGAAGTCTGGGTGAGGGTGAGTCGGGTGCTGAGTGGATGCGAAGTGTTCATTATTTGTCTAATGGTTATTGCTGGGGGATAAGAGGTCAGGTGAAAAACCGAGGCTCTGCGTATTCTCCGGGAGTTATATCAGGTTCGCCGATACTGCTCAACAGGGAACATGGTTGGATGAAAAAGATATGGTCTTCAAGGTCGCAATACGATATGAAGGAAGGTATGATTGTTAGAATATTGCTGCTGCTGTGCACTTTTCTCGCTCCTTGGTTGGAGATGACTGCGGCAATGGCCGCCGAGAGTTCCCGGCCACTCGTTCTCGGTCAGTCAGCCGCTCTCAGTGGTCCTGCCCAAAATCTCGGGCTTGAGATGCGGGCAGGACTGTTGGCGGCATTTTCCCTGATCAATGACCATGGTGGTATTAAAGGCAGGGAAGTGGTTCTGCTCAGTCGGGATGACGGCTATGAGCCGGATAAAGCTGTGAGAAACACCAAGGCCCTAATTTCTGACGATCAGGTGTTTGCCCTCATCGGCGCGGTTGGGACGCCTACCGCCAAAGCGGTGGTACCCATCATCAACGAAGCTCGAATTCCCTTCTTCGGACCCTTTACCGGTGCGGAAATTCTCCGTTCTCCTTTCCAACCCTATATTATCAATGTCCGCGCCAGCTATTATGAGGAGTTGGAAAAACTCGCCTCCTATCTGATCGACAACAAAAAAATTCGTCGCATTGCCTGCTTTTACCAAAACGACAGCTACGGGTACGATGGCCTGCGAGGTATTGAAATTGCTCTGGCTAAAAGAGGTATGAAGCTAGTGTCGCAGGGCAGCTATGAAAGAAATACGGTGGCTGTCATGGGTGCTTTGCAGGATATCTATGCGGTTAAACCTGAGGTTGTTGTTCTCGTTGGCGCCTATGCCGCTTGTGCAGAATTTATTAAGCTCAGTAAAAACAAGGTCGGCGGGAATATCCTGTTTTGCAATATCTCCTTTGTCGGTACCGAGAGCCTGCGAAAGGTGCTGGGCGGCTATGGCAGGGATGTAGTAGTTTCCCAGGTGGTTCCCAACCCAGATGACACCGATATCGACCTGATCAGGGAATACAAAGGAGCCATGGCCAAGTATCAGCATGACTCGCCGATAAGCTTTACTTCTCTTGAGGGCTATATCGGCGGCAAGTTG
Source organism: Desulfobulbales bacterium (assembly GCA_038211245.1). GTDB lineage: Bacteria > Desulfobacterota > Desulfobulbia > Desulfobulbales > Desulfocapsaceae > Desulforhopalus_A. The sequence continues at coordinate 4,431 of JBBQVT010000213.1, forward strand.
TTCGGCCAGATTGCTCGGGAGGTTGAGGGCGAACTGACCAGGGAAATGTTTATTACCACCATGGAGTCGGTAGGCAAATTCGACCTCGGTGGTCTGGTCCTGCAATTTGGGCCCAAGGATCACCAGGGTATGGATGCCGTTTACCTCACCCGAATATATCCGGCAGTGCGCAAGCTCGAGGCTGAGCAATGAATTCCCTATCTGCCACAATTGAATTATGAGGGATATGTTTAATAAGATCACCCTTTCTTCTGCGCCCTTCTATGCGTCGCTTGTGGTAATCACCTCGCTTGCCACTTTTATCGGCAGTTTTTGGGCTGTCAATGAATATCAGTCATACCAGGAAAGCGTTGAAATTATAAAATATAATTATAATCACCAGTACGAGAGTCGCCTGAAAGAAGAGCTGGGAAAGGTTGTTGAACTGATAAACCATCTGCAGTTGCAGAACGATCTGCAGGTCGAGCATGATATCCGCGAAAGGGTGCAAGCGGCATACACCATCGCCTCCCACAATTATCAACTCTATAAAGATGAAAAGAGCCCGGATCAATTGCGCTCCATGGTCATTGAACTCTTGCGTCCGATGCGCTGGAATAACGGTCGGGGCTACTATTTTCTCGGCAGAGTAAATAGCGGGGTCATCGATCTTTTTGCCGACGAGCCCTTTTTCGAAGGAAAGTCGGCAGCCGAATTCCAGAAGTTGGTCGGGCAAGATGTTGTAGGTGAAATTATTTCCATTGTCCGGGAGAAAGAAGCCGGACTCTTTCGCTACAATCTGACAAAACCTCTGTTTGACGATGAAACCTTGTCAAATATTGCATTTGTAAAATATTTTCAGCCACTTGACTGGTTTATCGGGGCAGGTATCTACAATAACGATCTGGAAGAAAATCTCCAGCGCGAGGTGTTGACAAGAATCCAAGCCATTCGCTTCGGTGCCGACGGCGAGGTTTTCTGCCTGCGTGCCGACGGCACCATCATCAGCAATCAGGATGAACGCCTCATCGGTCGCTCGGTGCGCGATCTTGTCGATAG
>JBBQVT010000214.1:0-5421 GCA_038211245.1 Desulfobulbales bacterium
GTTCAGTAATATGGATCCGGTTACCGGTAATGCAACGACTACGCCTACCCTCAATGTACCCGTTAACTTCGGTCATGAATACGTATGGCACTGCCATATACTCAGCCATGAGGAAAATGACATGATGCGGGCTGTTGTTCAAAATGCCGATAGCTTACTGTATACCGACAACGGTGCTAATGGATTCTGGGAATGGAACAGGGGTGCTTGGACTCAGATTTCAACCGTTGATCCGACGGGTGTTGATGCATCCGGAACTCACGCCTATGCTACATATCCGGATGGTCTTTATGAATGGAATGGATATAATTTAAGTAAAATCAGTAATCTCGTACCAGCCAGTATGGTAGCGTCAACGTCTGGTTTATATGCCAACTTTACTGGATTTGGGCTCTATCTATGGAGCGGCAGTGCGTGGACCAGTATGACAACGCTAAATCCGACCAGTATGGTAGCATCCGGCCAGAACTTGTACGCGTACTTCACTGGATTAGGGGTCTATCAATGGAACGGCAGTACGTGGACCAGTATGACAACGCTAAACCCGACCAGTATGGTAGCGTCAACATCTGGTTTATATGCCACCTTTACTGGATTAGGGATCTATCAATGGAACGGCAGTACGTGGACCAGTATGACAACGCTAAACCCGACCAGTATGGTAGCATCTGGCCAAAACTTGTACGCGTACTTTACTGGATTAGGGATCTATCAATGGAACGGCAGTACGTGGACCAGTATGACAACCCTAAACCCGACCAGTATGGCAGCATCTGGACCTGAATTATACGCGTCTTTTCCGATAGGGGTATATAGGTGGAACGGGGGCTGGGCTTTGGTTGACTCAACTCCTCCAACAAGTATTGCAGCTTCTGGATCGGTTTTTTATGCTAACTACAGTGGCAATGTTAAAAAATGGGAATTTGGAACATTGGCACCTCTGCTGAACAGTACACCAGTGACCAGCATGAAAGCGGGTTTCTAACCCAAGAAGGTTAACCTCAACAAATCAACTCATGCATGCCGGCGAAGTTTCCGACATGCATGAGCTTTTTCAATTTCAACCAATTTTATTACTAATTGGCGATTTTCATCATCCTATATGTCCTTGCATTACAATCATGACGTGGTAAACATGCAATTACATTCATCCTCAATTTTGTTTCATTTCAACTGACCAAAACTCGATCAAGATCTCTCTAAAAAGTTTCTTTTCGATTAACTCTTTCCTCAGGAGCTGACTGGTGAATAAATTATCTCTAATTTTCTTTATTGTATTATTCGTTTTTTCAACAAGCCATGCAGCCGACCTTATACAAGAAAATGAAAAAGGTGAATTTTCAGCTCAACTGAATAATATAAAACTGTCAGAACTCACCACATTTATCCAAAAAAAATACAATATCGAGTTTAAAGGAGAGGATAATCAACTGCAAACTTCGATAACTCTGTCCTTTGAAAAACTCAATTTTGAGCAAATGTTGAAAAAAATCCTCACAAGAATTAATTTTGTTTTTACATACAGCGAGTTGGGAAAGATTACAAAAGTGACACTATTACAGACGGGCAATAATAAGGCAGACACAGCAAGCAAGCAGAATACCGTCAAAAATAATGCACCTGAAATGCCAGTAGAATTATCGAATAATCCTCCACAAGGAGGCAATCCTGCCTCGGATGCAATCTCAAATTTCCCCGGTACACCAAATACCGGACCAGATGAGATCACCTCTTATAAAATTGTGCGAAACGCCCAACCCCCTGGAGGTGCAGTAGGAAACGGTAAGACTCAAGGGCCAGATCCAATTACTTCATTCAAAATTGTGCCAAATGCCCCTCCTCCTGGAAATTGAACAAAGTGGCTGGGATCTGTGGCATAGCCAGTGAGAATTAAAAGAATTGTCAAAAATAATCACCACAACCAAAGCATCTATTGTCGAACAGTAACCCCATTCATAATCGGACCATCTAAGCATAAAAGGAGAATAGTTTGAAAAAATCAGTTCTTCACCTTGGATTAATTGCATGCATCCTGGCAGTTGCCGGAATAGTTCAAGCTCATGACGACGTCCAAAAATCCCCATCCTGCCTGCACTGCGGCATGGACAGGGCCACCTTTGCCCATAGCCGCATGGTCGTCACCTACGACGACGGCACAACGGTCGGCACCTGCAGCATTCACTGCCTGGCGATCGACCTGATCATGAACATGGGCAAGACACCCAGTTCGATCGAGGTCGGAGACTTCAACAGTAAAGAGCTCATCGATGCAGAAAAGGCTTTCTGGGTCATTGGCGGCAAAAAGCCTGGAGTCATGAGCAAACAGGGCAAATGGGCCTTTGCCAAGAAAGAAGATGCAGAGGCTTTTGTCAAAGACAACGGTGGAAATATGGCAACCTTCGATGACGCGATGAAAGCCAGCTTTGAAGGTATGTATGCCGATGTTAAGATGATCAGGGAAAAACGACAAATGAAAGGTCATATGCATCAGTAATCGGGTTTATTTCTCAGGAGGCGTGGTGATGGCTGCTTTTCGTGTGATTGTCGTTTTCGTTTTGCTCCTCTTGGTCTTGCCGTCGACCGGTGAATCTTCGCCGGTGACGCCAACAAAGACCGACAAATGCCCGGTCTGCGGTATGTTTGTGGCGAAATACCCGGATTTTCTCGCGCAGATCATTTTCACGGATGGCTCCTATGCCCTGTTTGACGGTGCCAAGGATATGTTTAAATACTTTTTCAATTTGAAAAAGTATAATGCGGCAAAGAATCCGACCGATATCGCCTTCATCTATGTTATGGATTATTATAGCATGATGCCCATAGACGGTCGCACCGCTTGGTATGTCATCGGCAGTGACGTCTTCGGCCCCATGGGGCGTGAGCTCATGCCGTTTACCAAGGAAACCGACGCCCGGGAATTCATGAAAGATCATGCCGGCAAAGAAGTTGTCCCTTTTACTGCGGTAACCCCTGAAATGATCAAGGGACTCGACTGATTTTGCAGCGGAAATCGAACTTCTTTCTCAGTGCCCTTGGCTTGGCAACCCTGATGCTCGGCCTGATGTTTTTCGATGCACACCTGAGCCGGCGGATTGATGCGCCGGGGGCACGCGAGCGTCGGGAGATCGTCAAGGTGCTGGCACTCACCGATTTGTGCCTGGTTACCGAGGCGCGTTACACCCGCCACCCCAGTATGGCCGATCTGCATACCCCGTTTCAAGAACATCCGCTGTCTCTCGAACATTTTCCGTCGGGCTCCTTCATCGCCGTACCACCGCAATTGCCGGGAAAGAGCGGCCTATGAATATGCGCGCCATTGCCAAGCAACGGTATATTCTCGACCTTGTCCTCTCTTCCATGGCAAGAAGAAAGGGGAAAAATATCGCCCTGGTGTTGGTTTATACCTTCGTGCTGTTTCTCTTGGCCTCTGTGCTCTTTTCCGTCGAATCACTGAAGAGAGAAGCAAAACTGATCCTCCAGGATGCCCCGGAGATGACGGTTCAGCGACTGACCGCCGGTCGGCAGGATCTCATTCCAACAGACTTTATAGCGTCGATCAGCACAATCAGGGGCGTTCAATCGGTCGAGGGGCGGCTGTGGGGTTACTATTATGACGCACTCAGCGGCGCCAATTTCACCCTCATGGTCAACACCGCACTTAACGACAAAATGGGCGAGATCGTTATCGGCACAGGCGTTGCCCGAAGAAGCAACACCGACAGCGGACTGCGGACCTTAGGCAAGAATGACATCATCCCCTTCAAGACCGCCGACAGCTCGGTTTTGCCCTTAACGGTCAAGGGATTCTTACCCTCCACCTCAGAACTGGTTACCGCCGATCTGATCCTGGTATCGGAGAGCGATTTCCGCAGGATCTTTGCCATAGGCAAGGACCTTGTCACCGACTTGGTGCTGAAGGTCAAAAATGGCAAAGAACTCGGCACCATTGCCGGCAAGATCACCCAGATCCATCCCGATACCCGGCCCATAGTGCGCGAAGATATACTGCGAACCTATGAGGCGATTTTCGACTGGCGCGGCGGGGTGACCATGATGGTACTGTCGGGCGTGCTCTTTGCCTTCGTCATCCTGGCCTGGGACAAGGCGACCGGCCTCAGTGCCGAGGAAAAACGGGAGATCGGTATTCTCAAGGCAGTCGGCTGGGAAACCTCGGATATTCTCCTGATGAAATTCTGGGAGGGTACGGCGATATCGCTGAGCGCATTTTTCCTCGGGATACTCCTTGCCTATTGTCATATTTTTCTCGCATCTTCAATACTCTTTGCACCGATTCTCAAGGGGTGGTCGGTCCTCTATCCGCATTTCCGTTTGACTCCCTACATCAATGGCTACCAGATAGCGACCCTGTTCTTTTTAACGGTTATTCCCTATACCGTCGTCACCATCGTGCCTTCCTGGCGGTCCGCCACCATCGACCCGGATTCTGTGATGAGGATGTAGCGCCATGATTCATCTCGACAATATCCGCAAGGTCTTCAACGCCGGCAAGCCCAACGAATTTGTGGCCATCGACGCTGTGCATCTGACCATCGATGCGCAGCGGGCAACCGCCTTGAAGGGGCCGAGCGGCTCAGGCAAAACCACGCTGCTCAGTATCTTAGGCTGCATGGCTCGGCCTACCTCCGGGAGAATCACCCTGAAGAATCGGGAAATGTCCAGTCTTCCCGAGCGCTTTCTCACGGAAATCAGAAGAGAGACCTTCGGCGTCATCTTTCAGCAGTTCAACCTTATCAAGGGCTTGACCCCCTTGGAAAATGTGATGATCCCCGCCTATCCCAAGGGAGAGAACTTTGCTTCTCTCAAGAAAAGGGCGATGGAGCTGCTCGATATGTTGAACCTTGCCGACAAGGCGCAGGCAAAAGTCGAGTGGCTTTCCGGGGGAGAGGCACAACGAACGGCAATCGCCAGGGCCCTGATCAACAATCCGACGATCATCATCGCCGATGAACCGACTGCGCATCTCGACAGTCGGCTTTCCCTGGAATTTATGGAGATCATGCGGCGCCTAAAAGAAGAGGGAAAAACCATCCTCATTGCCAGCCATGATCCTCTTGTCTATGAATCGGATGTCATTGACCGGATCGTTGAGATGAGAGATGGGAAGTTGGTCGTCCATGGGGATGGCCGATGATGTTTCATCCCGGCATTTTCGCTTTGCTGCTCGGCTCCGGCCTGACTGCCGCCATGCTCTGCTATTCCGCCTATGAAGGGTTACGAATTATTGGCAGTTGGGATATCGACTGCGGCAGCGAGCAACAACTGGAACTTGAGCGGAAAACCTACCTGATCTCCACGCTCATGAGCTATGCCATGGGGTTTCAGCTGCTTTCCCTGTTTCTCTTTATTTACACCGCCGATACCCTCAGCCCGCTTTTTATCGGGGCCATGTGTGCGGCCGGC
>JBBQVT010000215.1:0-5395 GCA_038211245.1 Desulfobulbales bacterium
TATAGATGGTAACTCATGGAAAAATGACTAGGCCGGAGGATGAATGTATCAAGACGTCAATTACCAAAAAAGGAGACTCTTATGGCTCCAAAAACTTTCATTTATATAGCATTGATTTTTTCGGGAATATTCGTTTGCAACATTCCGGCGGCTTGTTTGCCACAATCTTCCGACAAAACTGGAATCTGCAATGAAATGCATGCCCAAAAGGATGGCGTTGTAGGGCAAAAAATCGCAGCTAAGCATGATCTTCGAGGAATTCCAAGAGATCCTCGAGCCTTCGTTAAATTCAAATCACGGGCCATGTATGCCGACAATGTGAAGTTCATTACCGCCGATGCAATGGTTGTGATGTAAATAGCTGGAAATCCAACAATATAGAAGTAAATACTAGAAATTGCTGCAGAAAAAACATAACAAATAAGGATAATACAATTATGACTTCTAAAAACCTCGCAGATTATGGGATCTATCCTCGTCGCTCGGTGGTGAAGCAGGCTGCCTATGCAGTGATGGACGAAGGTTACCGCCAGGCGGCAATAACAGTAGTTTTTCCCGAAAAAAACGGAATTAAAGACTTTTCGATGAAAAAGGCAACCAAGACACCTGAGGGGATAGCGGCAGGTGCCGGTGCTGGAACGGTTCTTGGAGGCGCCTTAGGGTGGCTTATGGGCATTGGCTTTTTGACTATTCCGGGTATTGGGTCCTTCATCGGAACAATAGATCCGCTTATGGTGGCTCTTATCGGGGCGAGCAGTGGCGGTTTGTTCGGAGGTATAGCGGGGGCGTTGCTTACCAAGGGTATTTTCCAGTATGAAGCGCACCTACATGCAGAAGGGAGTAAGGACGGCGGAATCGTCTTCCCCGTACAAACCGACGAGAAGGAGTGGAAAAAATATAAACGACACATATACTCGGCCGAACAGGGGCTGATTAATCATTAAGTATTTGCTTGATAGGCAGCAGAGCACCAACCCTTAAACCCGGAATAAGGGGTTACTGTATTTTGGGTAATTGCACAACGGTTCTCTAACCACGATTGCCCAACAGGGAAGAACGGAGAAAGTTTATTTAACAGTCAACACCACAGGGAGAAAGAAGAGATGAAGAAGCAATTAGTAGGGGTCTTGGGTATGTGCCTGGTTTTATCGGCGTCGTCAACTTTTGCAGCGGAAACGCTCAAACGTTTAGGGACTCATCCTTTTAGCCGTCCAGCTATAACCTCGGAGGCTGAACTTCGCACCATGGTCGATAAAAACGGTGCAAATCTGCAGACAGGTTTTGCCAAAGCCGGTGACGCAGACCTTTATCCCGAGTTTAAGAGCCAATTTCCGAGCGCCAAAATTGAGCCGGTCCAAGTTGCTCCGGGTGAGAAATTAGACTGGATGCTCTTTCGGCATAATGGTACCGGTCCGGTCAAGGCGGTCAAGGATGTGACCTGGGGCGGCAAAACTTCTTTTAATGCCTACAAGTTCTCTATTGATAAGAATGGCAGGCGTTACAATTTCCTGGTTCCCGCAGTATGCGGCAATCTGAGTTTGAGGGCTGCCGAGGCTGTCCCTGCTCAGGTTAGTCAGGTTAAAGAAGTCAAACAAGTCGTTAAGGCCAATCAGGTCCCGGTTTGCAGCATGAAATTGTCCAACACCGAGGTCAAGTGCGGTCAGGTAGTAACTGTTGACGCAAGCAGGTCGACTGATTCCGACGGCAGCGTTTCTCAGGTAGTCTTTCAACTCCTCGATGCCTCAGGCAAGGTTATTGCTGAAAAGACCGACAATGCGGCGCCGTTTATTCAGGAATTCGTCATTCCCTGTGGATCACCCACGTACACAGTCAAAACTGTGGTGATTGACAACAATGGCTCCCCATCTAACCCAACCGATTGCTCCCAGACCTTAACGGTTGCCAAGGGCAGGGGTGGGCCGGTGGTTGATGTCGGTCTGTCGCATCAGTTTGACCCGGCAAGCTATGTTTTTGGCCGTGTTGGCTATGAGATTCCGATAACTGAAAAAATTACCGCAATGGGTCTGATTGGTGGTTTTGCCCGTTTTGATGGTGATGATGGCGATTCAGGAGTTTTCACTGCAGACGTGCTGATGAACTACTACTTCACCGACAAGTTGTTCGCCGGTGTCGGTGTTGGCTTTTGGTCCGGAAACGATGGAAAAGCCGACTTGATAGCCAATATCGGATATCAAGTCTACGAGAAACCGGATGTAATGAAAGCTTCCCTCTTTATCGAAGGACGATCTGAGGCCGATGATCTGGGTAACAGCAGTGCCAGCCGCCTTGGCGCCGGCATACGTTTTCAGTTTTAACGCATGATTTAGAAATGGAATAAGATGCTAGAGTGAAGGTGGCCTATCCTGTGCGAGCAGGATAGGCCACCTCTCAGTATTTTTGCTTCTACGCCGCTCTCACCTCGCCAAGTAAATCAGGGTGTCGGTCAAGCACCTTGAGCAGTTTTACCAAAGCCAAAGGCGGTTTAGTCTTACCGTTTTCGTAGCGCGAGAACGCATTAACGCCGCCGCCAAAGATTTCAGCTGCTTCGCGTTGGTCCAACTCAAGCTTTTTGCGCACCTTGGTGATGTACTTGGGGTCCACATAGGCAGCGTTTATTTCCTGCCGAAACAATCCAATGAATTCGCTATAACGATCGCCTTGCACCCGGTCCAGGATAATTTCACCACAAGCAGGGCAGTAATCACCCGTTACTTCCGAAATTGTAGTAGTCTCGCCCTTGTAAGTAAAGCATACGTCTCGGGTTCGTGGATCAATTCAGCAGCTCCACAGCTTGGACATTTCATAATCACAGCTCCTTAAAAGAAACAATCAAAACGTCGTCAATGACGGTCAGTTTCAAATATACCTCATTGTCGGCTATCCGGGCATGATACACGTCCTGCCAAATCCGGTTGGTCCGCATGAGTCATCATGCTCTTGTAAAAATTGGTAGGAGTGAGAGTCATTATGATTTCACACATTCCTGCCAAGTCATTCTCTCTTGCCCAAAAAGCGAATAACAAATGCCATTTTGAATGCAAATGCCAATAAGTCACTCGAAGATCGCCGCGGGAACGCTTTCCAGCTTACGTCCATTACGCGAGACGAGATCAATGGCGCAAGGCTGGTCACAGCGTACAACGAAACATTTCCTCATGTTCCTCGCAATAAATCCCGGACTTTGATACCCAGGCCCTTAAAAGAGAATGGCTTCTGGATGAAGTTCAGACCTTCATCCAACACACCCCGATGCGCTATGACGGTGGCTGTATAGCCGGACATAAAGAGAATTTTCATGTCCGGATACAGGGAATGCAATCTCTCCCCCAGGTCACGGCCGTTCATTTCCGGCATGACGACGTCGGTGATGAGAAGTCGTATTTCGCCTGCATGTACTTTGGCCAGATTGATGGCCTCGCTCGGCGCGCCTGCAGTCAGTACCCGGTAGCCCAATTTTTCGAGCATTTTTTCGTTCAACTTCAGGAGCAAAGGTTCATCCTCCACCACCAGCACCGTCTCGCCGTAGCTAAGAGGAATCTCTTCAATATTCTCGTCCTGTACCTCAACGGTTTGCCCGGCGCACCACGGCAGGTAGATTTTAAAGGTCGTGCCGTGTCCCGGTTCGCTGTAGACATTGATGAATCCGTTGTTTTGTTTGACAATGCCATAGACGGTAGAGAGCCCAAGACCAGTCCCCCTGCCCATGTCCTTGGTCGTGAAAAACGGTTCAAAAATATGAGCAAGCGTCTCTTTGTCCATACCGCAGCCATCGTCACTGACGCTGAGCAGGGCATACTCTCCCGCCACAAAGCCAACGTTATGCGCGCAGTAGGCTGCATCGATAACGATGTTTTTGGTTTCGATAATAACCATGCCGACATCGGCAATGGCATCTCGGGCATTGACGCAAAGATTGGCGAGAAGCTGGTCGATTTGGGTGGGATCCATCTTGATCGGGTTCAGGCCAATTTCCGGATACCAGACCAGGGTTATGTCCTCGCCGATAAGTCGTTCGAGCATCTTCAGCATGCTCTGCACATTGTGGTTCAGATTAAGCACCACCGGATTGATCAGTTGTTTGCGGGCAAATGTCAGTAATTGTCGGGTAATTTCCGTCGAACGCATCGCTGCTTTGTATATTTGCTCAAGGTCGGTATGCAGCGATTCGGCCTTATCCACCTTGCCCAGGGCCAATTCAGTATAGCCGAGGATTACGCTGAGCATATTGTTGTAATCGTGGGCCACGCCGCCGGCCAGCAACCCCACAGCTTCCATTTTCTGGGCCTGCTGAAGCTGGGCGGTCAAATGAAGATGCTCGGTTATGTCACGTTGCACAGCCACATAGTTGACGATTCGGTTTGAATGGTCACGAATCGGTGATATTGTCGTCTCTTCGGTATAAAGCTTACCATCCTTGCCCTTGTTGACCATAGTGCCCGACCAGATTTTGCCGCCGGAGATGGTATCCCAGAGATTCCGGTAGAAAGTTTCGTCTTGTCCGCCACTCTTGAGGATACGCGGATTGAGGCCTACGACTTCCTCGGAAGTGTAGCCGCTGGTCCGCTCGAAGGCCGGGTTGACGTACTGCATGGTCCCCTGGGCATCGGTTATGACAATGGCATCGCCGGCTTGCTCAATGGCCGCCATCAGGCGCTTACGCTCTGCCTCAGCCCCTTTGCGTGCGGTGATGTCGCGGATATTGCATTGGATCACCTTGCGGTGGTCGACGAGGTACACATTGCTGACAAACTCTACGTCAATAGGCTGTCCGCTAAGGGTTTCCAGCGGCAAATCCGCATAGCGGATGTATTCGTTATCCTGCAGGGTCTTGAAGGCCTCCTTGGATGCGGCAATATCCTTGAATACCCCGAGGTCCCAGATGTATTGCCCACATAGCGCATCGTAGGTGTATCCGAGCGACTGCAACAGAAATGGATTGGCATCAACCACCTTGCCGGTATCCGCATCAAGGATGAGAATACCGTCTTTGGCTGATTGAAAGAGCCGTCGGTAGCGCTTTTCGGAATCCTGCAGCGCGTCCAAGGCCGTCTCTTTTTCTTGGAGGCTTTCTTTCTGCGAGGCAATTTCCCTCTTTAATTCGCCGATGGCAAGAAGATGCCGGCTTTCGTCGTTTGTTTCAGACATAGTTTCTTTCTTTTTTAAGGTTTCTCAATACCCACAATATTCGGATACCTGCCTTGAAGGCTACGGTTTTTCGATATTGAGTTTACTCATGCGGGCGCGCAGGGTACTGCGGTCGAGACCCAAGATTTCCGAGGCACTGTCTTTGCCGCTGACTTTCCAGTTGGTCTGCTCCAGTACCTGAAAAATATAGTCCCGTTCAACCGCTTCCATGGTCTTTGAAGCTGTTGCCGGTACATCCTTCACCGACCTT
>JBBQVT010000216.1:0-5388 GCA_038211245.1 Desulfobulbales bacterium
GCCGGTACCATCGTACTGTTTAATTGTTCCCCTGAGTTCTTTCAGTTGATAACCGCCGGTATTTGCGGTGATGGTCTGTTTTGCCCCGGTCTGGTTGATCCAGTTGCCGCTGCCGTCGTTTTTGAAGACGATATATCTGCCGCCTGGCTGGACCAGGCTGATGCTGTCGGTAGCGATGGTTAGACGTTCGGTGAACGTTGCCGTCCAGCCGTAACCGAATTCAGATGTGGTGCTGCTCTGGCTGTTATAAGTTCTGGTAAAGCTAAGGGTTCCCGCAGGGCTTCCTATGCTTACATCGGTTGCCGAGAGGTATTTATTGCCGGTCCCGAAGTTGACCTGATGAAGAGGGATGTAGGGTTGAGAGGATGCCTGGGCATTACCGGCCAGCACTATTAGGACACATAAGAGATAGAAGACAATTGTTCTCGTCTTGGTGCTCATATTAGGCAATACTTTCATTTTCGGGACCTTTGCTGATTTTCTATTGGATAATCTGCCTCGTTTAATGACAGCATTGCTCTTATAGGTCACATGTTTCGCCGAAGTTGTTCTCCGGGCGAATCGGTGGAGGCTGGCACGGACTATTATCAAACATATCCCTTTTTACCCCGTTGCAATACAAGAAGGCTGTGTAGTGGGCTCCAGGGACCACGCCGATAAAAGTCCTGTTCAAACACCACCCATCAACTTCAGCCTCAAAAGAGATATCGATAGATACTCCGCCTGTGTAATTTCCATTTCCTCCATTGTTTTGAAGGCAACCGTAATGCAAAGCGGCGAACGTACCATTGTAGGTAGCGCTGTCATTTGTATAGGCGAAAAAACTTTCAGGATATTGGCTTGTCTTCCAGTAAAGTTGGCCGACAGGTTCGGCAAGTGCCATTGAAGGTAACAGACACTGGAACATGCCAAGGCAGCCAAGCAGAATAAGAAGGATTTGTTGCAATCTCATAGCCGTATATTTCCGAGCAGTACGCTCTCTCCTTCTCGCTGATGAATATTGATAAACTTCCCCAAAAATCCTGGCAACAATTCCAGTTTATTGTCCGACTGCGCATCATTAAGCGTTGCAAAACGAAGTGGGTCTTCCGAATCTTCCAGAATTCCTGCTATGCAGCGATGAAGGCGGTTCGATGTTATAGATTCTCGTCTCCCATCCTCCTTTAATGGGTGGAAATATTTTGCAGTGAGAAAATTACCTCTGCCAGCCCCAACTTTCCATCGCCATCAACATCTGCCCTAAAATCCACTTTCTCGGAAGGCTGCCCATCTGCAAGTATTTGCAATCCAAGAATGGTATCTTTGAGTGTAATGCTGCCGTCATTGTCAAGGTCGCCTGGCTTAACAAGGAAGCTTTCCTGAACTTGCGATAAACGATTTCCAGCTTCATCATAGGTATAAGAGATGGTACCGAGAACCTTTGTAGTGGAATATTTTGCCTCAGTCAACCTGTCAAGATTGTCATAGGTATAGGCGGTGGTCTGGGCACCAGCGGAGGAACACCACAATCCGGTGAGGACTAAAGTCGAGAAAAGGTGAATTTCATGTGATCGTATCCAACGGACGTCAATTATTCAGCTAAAGATTCTCTATTCAAAATTATGAGCAAGCAGGTCGAAATTCTATCACATACTATACTCTCTTTGCAAGTTCATTTTCCGGACAGCGGCTTAAACAGTTTCAGATATTTTCACTCTCTCGCCACTGCTCAAGTTTCGCAAGCGCAAGCTGTGAACGTTCCAAGCCCCGAATCTTCTTTTTGACCTTTTCCTGCCAAGCGGGGAAGAGTCCAAAATTGACATTTGACGGTTGAAATTTTTTTGGGTCGCTCTGGGTCAAGTGGTTGACCAAGGAACCCAATGCGGTTTCCGCCGGCGGAACAACCGGGACAAGGCCGCTAATGATCCGGGCAGCATTGATTCCGGCGAGCAGGCCCATGGCTGCCGATTCAACATAGCCTTCAACGCCTGCGAGCTGGCCGGCGAGAAGGAGATCCGCCCTATCAATGAATTGCAGGGTGGGTTGTAAAAGCTCCGGAGAGAGAACGAAGGTGTTGCGATGAATCGATCCGAGTCTTGCAAACTCGGCCTTTTCCATGCCCGGAATGAGACGGAAGATACGCTTTTGTTCCGGATGCGTCAATTTGGTTTGAAATCCCACCATATTATAGGTAGTTCCCTCTCGGTTTTCCTTACGCAGCTGGACTACGGCGTAAGGGTCCCGGCCGGTTCTCGGATCGGCAAGACCGACCGGTTTCATCGGCCCGAAACGCAGGGTCTGGTCGCCCCTTGCGCGGATGACTTCAACAGGTAAACAGCCTTCAAAATATTTGACGTCCTCGAAATCCTTGAGGGGCATGTATGCACCACCTGCAAGTTCAGTGATGAACCGCTGGTAATTCTGCATATCCATAGGACAATTCAGGTAATCGCCAGGACCGTCATCATAACGCGATTTGCAATAGATGATCTCCATATTCAGTGAATCGGCGTAAACGATCGGGGCGATGGCATCGTAAAAGGCCAGCCGTTCTTTGCCGGTGAGGGCGGCCAGGGCCCTGGCCAGCGGTTCGGAAGTCAGGGGGCCGGTAGCGAGAATCGTCAAATTTTGCGATGGTGGAGGAATGGTCAGAACCTCCTCCCTGATGATTTCAACGAGAGGATTGTCGGTGAGAATCCGGCTGATCCGCGCCGCAAACTTTTCTCGATCCACCGCCAGTGCCTTGCCGGCCGGGACTTCGGTTGCATGGGCCTGGGCGATGATCAGCGAGTTGCAGCGGCGCATCTCCTCTTTCAACAAGCCCACTGCCGAGGTCGAATCATTGGACCTGAGCGAATTGCTGCAGACCAGTTCGGCCAAGTCTTCCGAATGGTGGGCGGGGCTGAAGCGGTGCGGTTTCATGTCGATGAGGCGTACTTTGCAACCGCGTGTTACAAGCTGCCAGGCAGCTTCACAGCCTGCAAGGCCGCCGCCGATGATGGTTACTGTCCGATTTTCTGTCATGATCTCGTGGTCTGGTTATTGTGATCTGGGTGCAACTGGCAAGCAGAGAATGTAGGCCCTATCTATTGCATCAACCGGTAATCGTCAAGATTCTTTTCGGCCGCTTAGGAGGTATTGGACAAGACCTGCCACTTCGAGAACAAGCAGTAATCCGAATCCGGCATTGAAGCCGGCAGCGGTAAGAGGTTGATTCGCTCCCGCCGACCAAAGGCCGATGATGGCCCCGATGGCCCATTGGCCGGCAAAGGCAGCGATAAATACCAGGAGGTTTAAGGCAGTCGTCACCCTCCCGGATAAATGCAACGGGAATGCCTGGGACAGGGCGGAATAGGCGATCACCCCGGAGGTGCCGAGAAATCCAAAAGCGAGCCACAAATAAAAGGTCCAGCCGGCCGGGTTCAGTATCAACAAGATTTGGATAGCCATGAACAGGGTCATGCCGATAACGGCGGTCGTTGCCACCGCAACGCCTTTTCTGCTGAGTCTCTCGGCAAGACTGCCAAGGAGTATAAAACCCGCGACCATGGCTACGGCAACCCAGGAAAGCACCACGGCAACTTCTGACCGGCTGAGTTGTCCTATATGGCTGAGCCAAGGTCCGGCCCACAAGCCCTGGATGGCCATGAAGGCTGCCTGCGAGGCGGTGGTGAGGGGGGCGGTACGCCAGAACATCCGGCTGGTGAAAATCTCTTTGATCCCGAGAAGTTGGTCGTGCAGGCTTTCTCTGTTGCCGCCGACTGACATTTTTTCTGGTACAATGGTAAAAACTGCGATGGCTGCAACCAAGGTGAGGAGAGCGAGACCCGTGAACACGCCACGCCAATCGGTGATCTGCAAGGCTGCTTCGACAGGAGTTGCGGCAGCTAAGGCGCCAAGGCCTCCGGCAGCCATTTGCAGGCCGTTGATCAGCGGCCATTTTTCTTTGGGGAACCACAGGGTGTATGCCTTGAAGGCCGCCATGAGACAAGCGGAAACCCCAATCCCAATAAAGGCCCTACCGGCAACCAGACCGGCAAGACCATCGGCAGCAGCAAAGATGAAGGAACCAAGGGCAGCAAAAAGCAGGAGTAATGCTTCGACTTTTCGTGGTCCAAATCGGTCGAGGAGGACGCCTAAGGGGAGTTGGAAGGAGGCAAAGGTGATAAAATAGATCGATGTAAGCATGCCGAGGTCTGAGGGGCCGATGCCGGTGTCGGTGATCAAGTCGGGGGCGATCACCGCATTCACTACGCGGTACAAGTAGGAGAGGAAATAGCCGGCGGCAAAGGGCAGAAAGACCCGCAGGATGGTCATCGGCAAAGGATTCATGATGGTCTTCCTTGTACTTTTTTAGAGAGACACCCCTTAGCGGGGGCGTTCAATGGAAACCCGGATTTTTTTCCTGCCCCATTCCAGGGCGTCATCGTGGGAATGAAAGAAAAGATCGATACGGGTAGGCCCTTTGATATTCTTTCCCCGGTCTTCGACTTTTCCCCAACCATAGTCGGGAACATACATACGAGTGCCGAAGGGGTAGTGTTTGGTGTCGGCGGCAATGGTACCGTCGCGGGGCAACAGATACCAGGGGAAAAGGACCAGCCGGAGAGGAATCAGCCACGGCCGTGACAGACTGTCCATGGAAAAGAGGCCCTCCTCCGGTTCGTAGGGCACTGTGCCGCTGGCGGTCAGACCGTTGTAGGGTCGACCTTTGCGGGCACCGGAACCGACATAGCGGTTCCAAAAATCAAGTTTCAGCCATAGCCAGCTGCCTCTTTCCCAGTTGCAGCAGATGGAGCAGCCACAGTAGGCCGTGGTTTCCATGACCTTGGTTGTTGTCGGTCTGGCGCAGGCGGTGCTAAGAAGGAGTAACAGCAGAAGGGGCAAGACCCTTGACCATTGCTGGACGGCAAGAAAGTGTAGGCGGTTGAGGGTGCGCTGGCGGAGCATGTGTTGCAGCTAAGCGAATGTTTTTAATAATCCTTCCGAGGCTGAAGGCGCAAGTCGGGTGGAGCATTTTTCGCTGCTGACGGTAACACGTTTCCCGGTTGGCGAATAGGAAATAAAATAAATGAGGGCCGATTATTCTCTCTCGAATTGTACCCGGGCGACGATGATTTTTCCGATGTTGTTCTCGCGCACCATTTTTCCGATGACGTTCACTTTTTCGCCGATGATCATCGCGAAATCTCCTCCCAGGAGGGGATAGACAGCTTTCTCGGTGCGCAGGACGGTGCCGTCACCGTCTTCTGTTTGTTGCACTGTGCTATCCTGAAAGTCGGATAAAGCGTACACTATTTGGTGTCTACTCCCAAGTACTTCAGAAACAGTCTGTCTCTGGCCACTGATTCGGTGGACCATCGATAGCTGCCCATGACAGTTTGTACCTTTGTGGTTTCAATGCAGTCA
>JBBQVT010000217.1:0-5229 GCA_038211245.1 Desulfobulbales bacterium
ATGTTGATTATGTCCGGGCGGCAAAGCTCGGCGGCTTGGCGGTAACCACCTTTCCCATGCCGGAATCGCTTGATTTTGCCCTTGATTGTGCAGCTCTTTCGGCGGAAA
Source organism: Desulfobulbales bacterium (assembly GCA_038211245.1). Classification (GTDB taxonomy): domain Bacteria; phylum Desulfobacterota; class Desulfobulbia; order Desulfobulbales; family Desulfocapsaceae; genus Desulforhopalus_A. The sequence continues at coordinate 109 of JBBQVT010000217.1, forward strand.
TTCGCCCCGGCGATCTGGTGATCATCGCCACGCCCAATAATCCCACGGGCAGTATCGTCGACAGGGATACCCTGCTTACCCTTATCAAGGATTGCCCGGAAAGTTATTTCCTCATCGACGAAGCCTTTCTTGATTTCCAGGAAGGTGCACAATCGTTTGCTGATACGGCGGCTAATGTCCTGACGCTTAACTCCATGACCAAGTTTTATGGGGTTCCCGGACTGCGTATCGGCTATGCCATTTTCCCTTTATCGCTCGCCCAAATGATTCGGGACAACCTGCCACCCTGGACGGTGAACACTCTTGCCCAGGAATTCGGGGCCATGGCCCTCAGGGATCTTGCCTATCAAAAAAAGACTCGGGATGTTTGCCGCGAGCTACGGCAAGAGTTGCAACAAGAACTTGCTGTAATTCGGCAACTGAAGGTATATCCAGCTGCCGCCAATTATCTGTTTGTAAAGATATTAGGCAGCGGTAAGGCCGCAGATCTCGCGGGGTTCTGCCTGGAACATGGGATCATGATCCGCGTATGTGCCAACTATACCGGTCTGGGTGATTCCTTTTTTCGTATTGCTGTGCGCAGCAGAAAGGAAAATGAGCAGCTTGTTGCGGTATTGCACGCCTATTTTCCCGGTAAAAAAGGCAAGATTGCCGCGAAAAAGAAGGCCAAATCGATCATGTTCCAGGGAACATGCTCCGATGCGGGAAAATCCATTCTCACCGCTGCATTATGCCGCATTCTTTATCAAGACGGACTGCGCGTCGCCCCCTTCAAGGCGCAGAATATGTCCCTCAACTCCTTTGTCACCCGCGAGGGCCACGAAATGGGCCGAGCTCAGGTGGTGCAGGCGCAGGCGGCACGACTTGATCCCGACAGCCGGATGAACCCCGTGCTCCTTAAACCGAATTCCGATACCGGCAGCCAGGTCATTGTCTGTGGCAAGCCGGTCGGCAATATGTCGGTTCTTGAGTATAACGCCTATAAACCGCAGGTCTGGGATTCAGTTTGTAAAAGCTATGATTCACTGGCCGACGAATTTGATGTCGTGGTCCTGGAAGGTGCCGGATCGCCTGGGGAAGTGAATCTCAAGGCCGATGATATCGTCAATATGAAAATGGCCGGATACGCCGAGGCGCCGGTTATTCTCGTCGGCGACATCGACCGCGGCGGGGTGTATGCGTCGTTTGTCGGCATAATGGAGGTCCTTGCCGAATGGGAACGGCAGCTTGTGGCAGGCTTCGTGGTCAACAAGTTTCGCGGTCAGGCCTCACTCCTGGCTGCCGCCCATTCCTATGTGCAACTGCATACCGGAAAAGCGGTTATCGGAGTGGTTCCCTATCTGCATAACCTCGGGTTGCCGGAAGAAGATTCGGTTTCCTTTAAAAAGGGCAGTTTCAACCGGCAGCGGGTGGGGGAGGGGGTGGAGATTGTCGTTATCAGTCTGCCGCATATCTCCAATTTCACCGATGTTGAACCTTTCCTTGATGAACCTGATGTATCTGTTCGGATTGTCGATAAAGTCACAGAAATTGGCAACCCCCAAGCGATCATTCTTCCCGGTTCAAAAAATGTCATCCACGATCTTCATTTTCTCAATTCCGGGGGTTTTGTTGAAAAACTTGCCGAATGCCGCAGTAAAGGTTGCGAAATTGTCGGCATATGCGGTGGCTATCAGATGCTAGGCAAGGTCATCAAGGACCCCTACGGCATTGAATCGACGGATGGCCAGTTGGTTGGTCTTGGCTATTTGCCGATGGAAACGGTCATCGAGCAGGATAAAAACCTGACCAGAAAAACGGGAACACATACCCTGTCCGGCACAACGGTTTTCGGCTATGAGATTCATCACGGGATTTCCTCTATCCCGTCTGCTCCTTTACTTGTGTTTACCGACGGGACGACCTGTGGCCTTGCCGGGCCGGGGGGACAAGTCTGGGGAAGTTATCTGCACGGGATCTTCGACAGCGATGAATTCAGGCGTTGGTTTATAGACCGGTTGCGGACATCGACTGGTTTGCAACCGATCGGCAGAATTCTTGCCCCCTATGATCTCGAAGGTGCCTTTGAGCGATTGGCCGACCAAGTACGACAAAATGTCGACATGGAGTATTTGTATCATCTTCTAAGAATTTGATTTTGTTTACCCATCGCCATAACCTGAAATCATGACCTATCTTTTACAAGTATTATCCGCGGTAGTTCTCGACCTTCTGCTGGGTGATCCTGCCTGGCTGCCGCATCCGGTGCGAGGCATCGGCAGATTGTGCATATGGAGTGAAAAGCTCACCCGATTTCTCTTCACTAACCTCTATCTCGCTGGATTGGCAACCGTTGTAATTGTTCTGACAGGTACCGCTGCCGGGGTTTTGCTGCTCTTGCAGGCGGCAACCGCCATCTCGCCGTTTCTTGGGGCAGCGTTTGCCGTAATTCTCCTCTACACCACCATTGCCACCAGAGATCTGTTGCGTCATAGCGATGCGGTATATGCACAGCTTGGGGCAAACGGCACACTTGAAAAAGCGCGACAAGCTATCGCCATGATAGTAGGGCGCGACACAAGGGATTTATCCCGGGCAGGGGTCGCCCGAGCCTGCATTGAGACGGTTGCCGAAAATATGGTCGATGGCGTCACCGCCCCGCTTTTTTTTGCCGTCATTGCCAGCTTTGCCGCGCCATTTGTCGGCTTGAGCCCGATCTGTTGTTCTGCCCTCGGGGCCTTTTTATATAAGGCCGTCAATACCATGGATTCAATGATCGGTTATAAAAATGAAAAATATCTGCACCTTGGCAGAGCTGCCGCAAAACTCGATGATGCAGTGAATTTTCTTCCTGCGCGAATCAGTGGTTTGTGCGTAATTGTGGCTGCATTTTTTCTGAAATTGGATTACAGGGAGGCGGCGAGGATTTTTTGGCGCGACAGGCTCAACCATTCAAGCCCCAATGCCGGTCATACCGAGGCGGCAACGGCCGGGGCGCTGGGACTTCGCTTAGGTGGACCATCGCCCTATTTTGGCAAGATCGTCGAAAAACCGTATCTTGGCGACGGTATTCGCGAACCGGTCGCCGATGATATACAAAAAACAAATCGTCTCATGCTGGTCGGGACATCAATATTTGTTGTATTATTGGTCGGATTACGGCTCATGGTTGCATAACGAGCTGAGAATAAACATCATTTTAAAAATTGAGGGAGAACTTCATATGGAACGGACATTTGCAATCATCAAGCCCAACGCCTTTGCCGATGGCAACAGCGGGAAAATCATCAGCCGCATATATCAGGAAGGTTTCACCATTGTCGGCTTGAAAAAGCTTTATCTCAGTAAGGTCGAGGCGGAAGGCTTTTATTATGTGCATAAAAGCAGACCATTTTTCGGGGAGTTAACCGAGTTTATGTCCAGCGGTCCCTGCATCGCCATGGTTCTGGAGGCGGACAATGCCATCCAGAAATGGCGGGACCTTATGGGGGCAACCAATCCTGCCCAGGCTGCAGAAGGAACTCTGCGCAAGGAATTCGGCAAATCCCTCGGCGAAAATGCCACCCATGGCTCTGATGCACCGGAAACGGCGGCATTCGAAATCGGCTATTTCTTTGCCGGGCTGGAGCTTCTGTAATTTTTCAACTTGTGTAAACGAGCACTGTTTTCTGCATCTTTCAAGAGGGTGCTTGGAATTCAATGACAATACTCGTTTCAGGCGCCGAAGCACTGTGTATCTGAAACGAGTTTCCTGATGGGTTAAACCCAAACTACCAATTTTTCCGTGAGCGAGTTTTCAGACTCAGCCGGTTGATATTTCAATACGCGATTTTCCGACATTAGACAAAATAATACGTTACAGTGTTTGTGCAACGAACTTAACGGTACCTGTACTCAGTTTCCTGGCACAAATTTGCGGCTTTTTTACGAACTGGTGTCATAGCATAATCCCTGGAGATAAGGAGTTCTGAACTTCGCAGGTGTATGTTTTGCTTAAACGGTAATACGATTTTACAAAATGTAATTTTTTCTTGACTTTCACCTTTTTTTTCGGAATAGTCCACGAACTAAATTTGCGTGTTACTTGCTGGGGATGTCTGAACAATGCTGAACTATTGCAGTCGATGCAATAAAATCCCGTTATAAAAACCTTTATGGCTGATTTTTCATATAAAATTGCAGCGACTGCGGTCAGTTGAAATGGGAGATTGTAGAAAGAATGAATGTACATAAGCCCTTTATAAGCAAACCGCTGGTGGTGTTCATAATAAACGCGTCACTCACGGAATCGCTGTCAACCGGTGTCGATCTTTTTCGTCAGCAATACGGAGATCGCTTTATCGTAAGGGTTTTTGCCACCCATGATATCGACGAAGAGGTCGTCAAAACCAGGACAGTCGTCCAAAGCCTTGAAGACGCCGATATGGTATTTCTTGATGTTCGCGGAGGGGGGAAAGCCGCCGGAGTATGTGCCGGAACGCTTCCAACCACCCGTCAACCGGTGGCCCTGCTGCTGGGAGGTTCACCGGAAATCATGGCGCTTCTTCGGCTGGGATCATTTTCCATGAAAACCATCTTGGAAAAGTCTGCCCGAAAGCAAGCCGACAGTGTATCCGCCAGCCCGAATATCGCCGCCATGCAGCGATTGATGAAAATGGTGGAAACCAGCGGCAGTATCCTACCTTTCGGCAAGCTTAAACACGCTCATAACTGGGCCCGGATGATGCGCTACTGGCAGCACGGAGGGGGAGAAAATATCAAGAATCTGCTGGCTTTTGCTGCCGGTGAATATCTGGATATACCTTTGGCCAAGCCACCCAAACCGCAAGAGTACCCCGAATATGGACTCTTTGATCCATTGTCCGATCGTTTCTATGACACCTTGGGCGCTTATCGTCAAGCGGTGGGCCACAGTCCGGAAAAACCGACAGTCGGTCTGCTTTTTTATGGGGGGATGCATTTTTCTCAGAGCCTCGTACCTGCAAAAGCGTTTGCCAAGCGCACAGCAATTCCCGGTCAAATTTTAAGTTACTGAAAACATTGATAATGTAAAATCAGCCTTTCGTAAACTTTTACCATCACCAATTATATAACCAACTGAAAATACGATATAAAAAAATACATACGATGTCATTATTTACT
>JBBQVT010000218.1:0-5159 GCA_038211245.1 Desulfobulbales bacterium
CCGCGAATCCGGCCGCGCAAGGAAGCGGGCGGCGAGGACCGAGGTCGCCGCTGTGTGGCGGTCAGTCAGTTCGCCGCCGTCGAGTAGGGCCAGGGGCGCGCCCGTGACCGCATCCGAAAGCAGGTAGGCGGCATGGACCGCCGGCAGGCCGCGGGCCGCGTTGCCCGGCGCCACATGGACGATCTTCACCCCCGAATGGGTGGCGTTGGCCGCCGGCATCAGCAGCAGCGTGCCGGCTTCGGGCAGGGGATGGGCATGGCGCAGTGGGCTGCATGTATTCTTTGAGTTTTGCAACAGCTTGTCCTGTTACATTGAGTTCAGACATGAAAAGCCTCCTTAAAGTTTATTTCTAAAATAACTTCTCCGTTTTATGATCTTTGTCCAGAAGAGAAGCATTACTATTAGAGAAAAATAAGGTGAGATGGACGAATAGTCAATCTTTACCGAATCAAAATAGTTGGTGCAAGGCAAGGGTGCAAGATCTTTATGTTTTGTCCGGGTAAGAGATACCCCTGTAATTATTATGTACCATGGTAGGTGGCCGAAAATAAAGATACTGTTGAAGCCAAGGGGGACGAAAAAAATCCACCGTGTCAAGATAATATTGGATATCCGGTGGCCTTTTTGTATATAGTTTCTAAAAGAGAAAGAGTGCAACATCACAACAAATAACGTGTTCGTGCCGCCGATGACATCTTTTTCACACATAAGCTGCTCTCCTTGGTGGCAGGTGGCAGGTGGCTGCAAGCATGCAACAATGTCTTATGAGGTTTAAGATTTATCATGAAAAAAATTATTATTTCAACAGGTGGCGGGGATGCGCCGGGGCTGAATGCCGTTATCTATGCGGTGGTGCATACATGTTATCGGAAAGGCTGGGAGGTTTACGGCAGTAAGAATGGTTACGGCGGTTTTATCGACATCGACGATATGGTGCGTCTGACGCTTCGCGATGTGGAAGGTATTTACTCGACCGGTGGAACTATTTTGGGGTCGACAAACAAAGGGAATCCTTTTGCAAAACCCGTTGAGAATCTGGCAGGCGAAGTGCAGATTGTTGATGTGTCCGATAAAATAATAAAGAATTTTAACAGAATGGGCTTTGATTGTCATATTGCCATCGGTGGTGACGGCAGTCTTGATATTGCGCACCGGTTTGCACAAAAGGGCATGCCGGTTATTGGTGTGCCGAAAACTATAGATAATGACCTGGAGGAAACCGACCGGACCTTCGGGTTTGATACAGCTGTTTCTACGGCAACCGAGGCCCTCGATAAGCTCCACTCTACGGCAAAGTCGCACAATCGGGTCATGGTGGTTGAGGTAATGGGCCGTGACTCCGGATGGATTGCTTTGTACTCGGGTATTTCGGGAGGGGCCGATGTCATTTTGATCCCGGAAATACCTTTTGATATGGAAGCGGTATGTGAGAAAATTGGCGACAATGAACTCCATGAGAAGCATTACTCGATTGTCGTTGTCGCCGAAGGGGCAATTACCAAGGAAGGGCGGAATTTCAATAAAGGTATGGGCGAGCTTGGCCGGGAGGAGGTAATTCTTGGTGGAGTAGGGGAATGGGTCGCTTCGGAAATTAGAAAGCGGACGGAAAAAGATACCCGTTCCCTGGTTCTGGGCCACTTGCAGCGCGGCGGATCGCCAACAACCTTTGATCGGTTATTGGCATTACGTTTTGGTGCTGCCGCCGTACGCTTGGCTGAAGACAAGATTTTCGATCACATGGTGGCCCTGAAAAATTCAGTAATGGTTCCCGTACCAATCACCGACGCCATCAAAAAACGAAAAAAGGTTGCTTTAGACAATGACAAGATCACTACCGCCAGGGATATCGGCATCTGCCTTGGCGACAGGGATGTTGCACCAATATAGCAAACAGGGAAGCTAAGGGGTGAAAAATAATAGCTACGAGGAAGCATACCGGTTGCTGTATGCCCATTTTGGTCCGCAAGGCTGGTGGCCGGGAGAAACACCGTTCGAGGTTATGGTTGGTGCTGTTTTGACCCAGAACACCAGCTGGTCGAATGTGACGAAGGCCATAGATAATCTCAGGAATGGTGGACTGCTTTCCTACGAAACTCTGTCGCTTTGCAGTGCCGACGAAATTGCCCCCTCTATTCGGCCATCTGGGTATTTTAATCTAAAAGCCCGCAGGTTGCGGAATCTCCTTGATCTGATAGGTGATGGTTATGCAGGGGATTTAGATCAGTTTCTGAGTGATGAATTGGCGACAGCCAGATGCAAGTTGCTCGGGGTGAAGGGAATTGGACCTGAGACCGCCGACTCGATACTCCTCTATGCTTGCGGACATCCAATTTTTGTCGTTGATATGTATACCCACCGGGTCTTCAGTCGACATAATCTGCTCATGGAAGAAAGCGAATATCAGGATATCCAGCAGGTATTCATGAATAATCTGGCCCATGATGCGCGGCTATTCAATGAATTTCACGCCCTCATTGTCCGCGTCGCAGTTACGTATTGTAAAAAAACCAATCCCCTGTGCGATCAATGTCCGCTACAGGGGTTAACTCTTTAATCCGTCATTCGTTTTACGATTTGAGGTCGAGGAGGGTGCCGGTCATCTGGTCAACGGTCTCGAGAGTTTTTAGGTTGGCTTTGTAAAACTGACTGTTCATATTCATTTCCGGGATTTCCGAACTCAGCTCAACATTAGAAAGCTCGACCAGGTTGAGACCCTCACTGGTTTCTTGAAAAACACTGGTGCCGGGCGTAGTTACTTTCCCAACTTCGGCTTTTACTCCTTGTGGCAGGACTTCAGCCATTGTAACTTTCGTCTTCTTGAAGCCATCGGTATTGGCATTAGCAATATTATTGCTGTTGGCTTGGATTTTTGTGCCAAAACCCTGCAATGCTGAAAGGGCCGACTGGTATGCTGAGATCATAGGAAACTCCGTAAAGGGGATGAAAGTACTTACAAGACATAGAAAGCAAATCTCGCACCAGTTTCTAATCTGGCTTTTGATGAAAGGTAATAACCTTTTAACTACAGTGCAATAGATCTATTTTTTGGTTCTCCATTGCAGGGCGATCTGACACAATTTGCCCAGACGATACCGTTTTGGTAATTGCGATTACCGATTTTTCTATAGGCAGAGCCTCTTGCAAAATGAGAATTTTCGTTCAAAACCAAGGCATGTGAATAATTTTACCGCAGGCATATAGTTAATATTCCGAGGATAAAATTTTGAACATAACGCAGAGTTTGGGCGAAAAGGCCATTTTGCAAGAGGCTCGGCAGTCGGTCAATCGGCTGTTGACTGGACAATCTCCTCAATATAGTCTGCAGCCTCATCTTCGCTGTAGCCGGCTTTTAACAGCGCTTTCTTGTATCTCTCAAGGATCTCCCGTGATTTAAGCGGGTTGTTGTTCAAACAATGAAGCTTGTAGAGGAGAAGTGTCAATTTCTCCTCCAGGTAATTGAGTTGCAAAATACGTTCGAGGATGGTTATGGCTTCTTCAAATCTTTTCGATTCCGCCAAACTGGTTGCCCAGATCGAACCTATCTCAACGAGAAGATGAGTGAGTGTGTCATTGAAGGCCAGAACTTGTTCGCTTTGAAAAGTGTCGTCGGGCATTCCCCCTTTCCACAGGGACAGCGCATTTTGAAAGGCATTATGTGCCTGTAACCAGTCGCTGTTTTTACTGTGGGATAATCCTGTTCTCGCGGTTTCCAGAAATTGCAGGGCATCTATTTCGTAATTGGTCAGGCAGAGAATTCCTTTCTGGATAAAAAGATAGTCTTTAATCGAGGTTGGTAAGTGTGGAGTCAGCAATTGTCGCAGTCTGCTCAAAAGGGTGTCAAAGCTTTTCCGGGCATTTGCCGGTGTGCTTTCGGGCCAGAGTTCTAAGAGGATCTTTTCTTGTGGAATGCGCTGGCCTTTGGCGGTAATCAACAATCCCAGCAATTCGCGCTGGAAGGGGGTAAGATCCTTGGCCCGGAAAAGCACCTTCCCGGAGATGCTGATCTCAAAATTATCCATGAGAGTGAATTTCAGGAGGGGCAGTGGCTTGCCGGTATCGGAAAAATTCAGATGGAGGCGGGTTCTGGCCAGAGCCTGGGCAAAACTCTTCTCGATGTCCCTTTTTACCGCTACGGCGAGAAGTTCGGTCATCATAACCGGTTCGAAACTCCAAAAGTGGTTGTAACCGTTGATTTTCATCAAGGAGAGTCCGGCCTCAAGGTCATCAACGGCTGCGTCCACACCCTCGGCCACATATTTGCAATAGCTCATATTAAAAAGAGCGCAAATGGTTAAATAGGTTGAGGGAATGGATTGCGCGATGGCAAGGCCCTTTGCGAGCAATGGCAGAGCCTCAGTAAAATTTTTGAGCCGGGTGTACACTGCTCCGGCAATGATGGCGTTGAAGGCAATATAAAAAAGACCGGCTGAATTATTGCGAAGCCGGATGGATTCGGTGATTTTATCAAGTGCCGCAACGGCATAGCCGGTAAGCGCCAAACCAAAAGCCTGCCATTGTAGAAGTTGGCTCTGCATATGATCGGTTGCGGCGGTGGAGGTGATGTCCCAGCCTTTATCCAGCAGCTCAAGGGCCTGTTTCGGGTAGCCCAGAGAGAAGAGATTACTGCTGCCCCAGACAAACAGGTAGGGGGCTGCGACCGTTTGATCTATTACATTATGGTTGATAGAGTTTTGCAAGGCCAGTTGTTGCGTATGGAAATTATGGTGATCACCGACCATTGATAGGTAGCAGAGATTCATGATTCTCATGGTCAGTTTGTTCGACTCGCCAACCAGCGGATCATTAAAGAGCGAGAAGCAGACTTCAGCCTCGCGGAGATACTTGGCGCGGTTTCCGCTCAATAGTTCAATATATCCCTGGATGAAACGCACGGAAGCTATGAAGTTGCGAAGATCATGTCGGGCGGCAAGGGTGCTGGCCATCTGAATGTAATGACGAGCCTTATCCATTTCGCCGGTAAAGAAACAGTAGCCGGAGGCGAGATTTCTGGCAGTCATAACAATTATTGGTAAGGGGAGCGAAGCCTTGTTTTTCTCCAACAAGGCCTCGGTTCTTGGCAGTAATTGGGAGCCTTCTGTGTACTTGCCGGAAATAACGAAATGGTAATAAATAGTTTGCGAAAGAGCGATCAATTCCCC
>JBBQVT010000219.1:0-5072 GCA_038211245.1 Desulfobulbales bacterium
GCGGCCGGGCCGGTCAGGACTCTCCCGAACCTGTCGAATTGCGAACCGTGACAGGGGCAGATAAAGCGTCCAGCCTCTTTGTCCCAATTAAAAAGGCATTCAAGATGGCTACAGATATGGGAGATGGCAACCAGCCCCTCATCGCTGTTGACCAACCAGAATCGGCCCCTGCTGTTATGGATCGGCCCGCCGCCCACCTCGGGCAGTTCGGCAAGCGGCCCGAGATCGATCACCGCCCCCAAGGTTCCCGATTTTTTTCGAGGAAAACTGAACCGTTCCACCATACCGAGAAATTGTAAGCCTACCATCACCAAGGGGATGGCCCACAGATATTTAAGAAGGGCGCGACGCTGAAGCTTTTGGCGAAAAAGAGATGACGACGGTGTGTCAGGGCAATTCATTCATTGTTTAACCAATAGAATTTGAAAGAAAAATGATGAAGGCCCGGATGGGAGAAACGGACCTTCATCACCGGTCAGAACACTGGAAATCAGTTGAGTTTCACAGCCCTGATCGCCTCATACACCTTGGCATCGGTACTTCGGCCGAGCTCCAGCCACTTGATAGCCAGACTCTCATCTTTTTCCTGACTTATTTTTCCGGCATAGATGGTCCCTGCGGAAAGTTTTCCCGGTTCGTCGGCGATGAATTTGGTGAGAACCACCGCAGTTCCGTCATCGCCGCTGTAGGCGGTTTTATTGTCCTTCATGATAACGCTCATTTCGTAGCTCAATCGCCCCATGCTGTAGTGTTTTACCACTTTAGTGGCAATGCTTTCACCGCTATTGTCGGGGATCAATTCAACAGGGTAACCGTAGTCATAGGGATTGGCCTGTTTGCCGAGATAGGTGGTCATTTCTTTGACATTTTCCTGCCACCCGGATTTGCCGGCCACCGGCTCATATTCCTCACTGGACAGCCCGGTATTCCAGGGGGTGACACTGGCGTTGCAATTGTTCCAGGTACCCTGAACCGCTGCAAAGTTAACATTCTCGCCGTCGATGACATCCCAGCCCTTGGCATTTCTCTTCATATAGACCTTGCCGATGGTACCGGGCCGACACTCATAGTTGGTGAAGAGATAGGCCTCGTCACCCGAGGCAGTGATCGGCAGGAACATATTGCCGTCGGGATGGTTACAGACCTCTTTCAACTTACCGGCAAGGGTGTCGATCTGACCGAAGCGTTGCCCGGCACCGTCGTTCGGAATTGGTTCCCCAACCCGAGCCAAAACCTGATACTTGCCGGCGGCGGTTTTCACATCAAAAACATCGTCGCCTTTCGGAACAGCCACCGACTCAAAAGGAGCGTTGCTTTTAAAGCCATTCATTATACCTACGATACCACGGTTATAGGGATGTTTGCTCATCGCCGAGGGATGCTGGACGTTGAAGAGCAGGTCATCCTGGGCGGTGACATGGACACCGGTGATCTCCGCGCCAGTAGGCACGGTGGCAAAACGGGTGAGTTTTTTGCCATCCCATTTCCACAGCATATTATTAGTATGGCGGTCGGTATCCTCGGAGATCCATAGATTGCCGTGCTTATCAGCATAGAGCCCGTCCGGATTGGCAATGGTGTTTACGTCGCAGATATCAGCAAAACCCGAGCCGTACGCGGACTTCACGTTTTTATCGGCAACCTTGCCGACCACCACCGGGACCAATTTGCCGATATTATTGTCGGCGTCGAGTTTTGCCTCGTAGACGATACCGCAAATATTCTCCGGCAACTGGATATCGCCCTTCTGGTCGCTCATGGTTTTACTGATTTCACTCATGGCGATATAGATCTTGTTATTGACCTTGTCGTAAGCCACGCCTTCCATCTTGCGGAACTCGGCGGTCGCCCCCATCTTCGCGGCATAGGCTCTGGTTTCCAGGAAGGCGGCCATGGGATCGTTGGTTGATACCAGGGTTTCCGCATCGGCGGCGCGTACTGCATGGGGTGCAAGGGCAGCACCTGCCAGCAGTGCCAGGGAGCAAAACAATACTTTCTTTCGCATCTTAAATACTTTCTTTCGCATCTTAAAAACTCCTTTGTGTTGAGGTTGATTTTAAACCGGTATCCCTAGACAACTCTTTACCACCCCAAATACTCAATTTGTGTTAGCAATCGGTTATGATTTCAGCCTGAGAGTGCCACCCTTTTAAACGACAGTTTGCGCGTTGTGAAAAGTGCAACCCTAATACGATTCTTACCATCCCCTGACGGCAACCAAACTTTGGTGGTTAATGATATAGTCTTATCATTCTCTTGCTGGAGTGAATACCGGAAACATTGCCTTTCATAACCAAAAAGATCAGTGCAATCCAACAACCTTAAGAAGGAGTATCAACCATGAAAAAGTTCTGGAATGTTCTCATTACCGTGCTGTTTTGCTCGCAATTTGCTTTTGCCGAGTATAGCGCTGCAGCAAACCTTGCCACCTTCGGGCTGATCAGCGACACCCATGTATGTGACAAGGCAGATCAATCAAAAAGCATTGCCCTCGTCGCCGCCCCACGCTATTTCAGCGGCGGCCCGGCAAAGCTTGCGGCTTTTGCCGAAAATATGAACGAGATTGAAGCCGATTTCGTTGCCGAGCTCGGCGATTATACGGATAATCCAAAAGATGCCAAGCTGCCTGTCGACCAACGGAAAAAGGCCGCCATGGAGTTTATGGAGACAGCTGAAGCGAAATTTGCCCTCTTTAAAGGGCCACGCTACCATGTGTTCGGAAATCACGACACCGATCAGGCCGGCAAGGAGGACTTCCTTTCCAAGGTAACCAACACCAGTATCGATCCCAAGGCCACCTATTATAGCTTTGACAGCAAAGGCATGCATATCGTGGTCCTGGATTCGAGCTTTAAAGCCGATGGAGCTTCCTATTCCGGTGTTCCCGGAACACCGGGTTCCGGGTACAACTGGGAAGACACAAATATCCCTGCGGCCGAGCTTGAATGGTTGAAATCCGACCTGGCCAAAACCAAAACCCCGGTTATCATTTTGACCCACCAGCTATTGAACAACCAGGAACTCGTTGATCCCGCTTACGATCCAAAACATTCGGTCCGTAACGCGGCCGAAGTTAGAACAATTTTGGAAGGTAGCAAGAAGGTTTTGGCGGTGTTCAGCGGTCACTATCATGACGGTGGTTATCAGGAGATCAACGGCATTAAGTACATCGTGCTTCAGGCCAATGCCGCCTACGGCAATGACGCCACATATCACAACCAATACTCGGTAGTGAAGGTCTTCGCCGAGGGTAAAAACTACACCGTGGCCCTCACCGGTAACGGTGGCCAAAAAAGTTACGCATTCAATAAGGTTATCGATTAAAGATGAAAAACCGGTGATCGGGAACAACATTGTCGGATGACAATCCCGATCACCCTATTCTTTATCCATCCTCCCCCTTTCCCGGCAAATCTCTGCAGACGCTAACACAATTTTTAACATTCGCTGACAGCATCCAAATATTAATGGGTCATGATGTAGACACCTCAAGCGCTGGTAAAGTGAGGAAATCCAGGCCGCCCTCTAAGAGGCAGTCCGAGAGTGCCGTGCGGCACCAGTTGGATTTCCCCCGCCGATGAGGACAACCTTTGCCGGAGATGAGTATGGACTTTATCGGATGGCTGATTGCTTTGTGTTGTGCTCGGCATTCTCTCGGATTACCGGTTATCGGGGCGATCTTCACTCTCGCCGGCATCCTGAATCCGCCTTTAGCCGGCGCCGAGACGGCCCCTCCACCACAGCAAAAATGGCCCACCTGTGACCGCCGATCGGCAGTACAAAAGATTTCGTTTGTGCATGTTTCCGATATGCATGCCAATTATAATCCGGGCGCAGACGGAACTAGCCCAATGAGCCGCGTTCACGGTTATTATGAGGCGGTCAAAAAAGACAATCCATTCACCGTCTTTACCAACAGCGGTGACGATTATGAAAAAGGCTCGATAGCCGAAGAACTGTCGCATGGCCGCTCAACGCGAGAGGTCGTTCAGGCCCTGGGCTATGACGTCCGTACCCTCGGCAACCACGATTTTGCCTGGGGTATCAAAGAATTATTGCTCTTCAGCAATGATCCCAGAGCGGCAGTGCTGTCAACCAACACGCGAATAAATCGACAGCTTGAAAGTCCCCTACGCGACATCCCCGCCGGTTTCACCGATTTTACCATTCTTACCGTGGGTTGCGTCAGGATAGGCTTTTTCGGTCTCACCGCCAGGCCCTACGGGATTGATGGCGGACAGCACAATGGACCGGTTTATCCGGATCTTCCGGCGATGGAGATGGATTTCGACTTTGTCGGCATCGCCAAGCGGATTATTGCCAAATACCGGCAGGAAGTCGATGTGCTGGTACTGGTCAGTCATATGGGCCTGAGCGATGATATCGCCGTCGCCGAGCAAACCAGCGGCATAAACCTGATTCTTGGCGGCCATAGCCATACTACCCTGGAGAAATCCATGCGGGTGAAGGATACCGCCATCGTTCACGTTGGCGCCCAAGCCGAGCATATCGGCCGCTACGATCTGTTCTACAACCTGGAAAACAAGGCTATCGCCGCCAGCCAATTTCAACTTGTCGCCAACACCCCGAAAACGCTCCACGGTGATGCGCGCATGAACAAAGCGGTGGCGAATATTCTCAGCAGCTATCAGCAAGAACTCCATGAGACGGTGACGGCGGTCAAAAGAGACCAGTCGCCTCGCACCATGGCCCTCATCGCTGCTCGGGCGGCTGCACAAAAACTGCGGATTGACGCGGCCTTTGTCAACATCGGCTCGGTTTGGCAAGAGTGGCGATCGGGCGGACTCACCCGGCAGGATATCCTCGATGCCTTCCGGGTTGAACGTGAACCGGTCGGAACACCTGGAACCAGCAGCCTTTATTTGCTGGAGGTGACCGGTGCCGATCTTCTGCATACCAGAACCATCTTAAAGGATGCCGCCTACTGGGGTCCTGCCGAAATTGATCCGTTCACCTTCTACACTGTTGCCATGCAAAAATCGCAGGCCCTCAATCAACAACAGCTCTTTTCAAGAAAAATCGCCATTGCACCACCGCGCCCGGTGGCGGAA
>JBBQVT010000220.1:0-5009 GCA_038211245.1 Desulfobulbales bacterium
AGTTTTTTGCGACCATCCGCTCGGCAATTTTCGGGGTGACAAGGCCAAGGACGGCCATGGCCGAGCCGATGAGTCCGAAACTGGCCTCCGGCAGGTCGATGAGGCGAAAATATTGGCTGGTCATGGTGACAATCATGCGGAGGATGTGATCATAGAGGGTGCCGAAGAGGATGATCGCCAGGGCAAAGGGCGTTTTCGCCAGCCAGGCGCCGGCCTGCAAGGTCTTTCGCAGGGCGGCGCGGGATGTGGAGCCTTGGCCGACCGTCCGCTTCGCCGGCTTTTCCCGCATACTGAAGGCGCAACCGGTGGCCAAAAGCGAGAGAATGAAGGTCAAATAAATGGGAAAACGCATGCTGACCTGCTGGGTGACACTGAGGTCTGAACCTACCCAGGTAAGGAAGCGATTAACCATACTCGGATCATACACCAGTGCGCCGATGGTCATGGTGATGATTGAACCGATGGAGCGCAGCCGCATCTGCACACTGAGCACCTGCGGCCAGTGCTCCTGCATGCTTTCTTCTACCAGCGAGTCGTAGGCGATGGCCTCATCGGCGCCGCTGGCCAGGGCCTCGGCGAGGCCGCTGAGGACACGGTTGACAAGAAAGACCGAGAAAACAAGTGTGCTGTTACCGAGCGGTACAAAGGCCAGAAGGCTCATCTCGGCGACCATCAAAAGAGAGGTGGTGACCAGCAGATATTTACGGCCAAGGATATCGGCCAGGGCTCCGGACGGTACTTCCGCGCAAACTATGGTGATTGCCCAAACGGTATTGAGGAGGGCGAACTGCTCGATGGTCAGGCCGTAATCGAGAAAGAGAATGGTAAAGACCGGATAGTAAAAGCGCGCGTTGAAAAAGACGCGAAAGGCGATGAACAGCCGGATGTTAGGGATGGAAAAGGGTGAAGTTGCGGGTGACATGACAGGTTTCCTGTTGAATTGCGCCGACTGGCGGGTCTGCTCCCCAGCCTGTGTTCGGTATTGTTACATGGTAATTATGCTTGAGCCCTTGGCAAAAGAAAAGAGAGACTTCGGTCAATATGGAGGGAAATGGACAGAGGGTTGTGGTGACCCGGTGGAAAGTAAGATTTGCAAAGCGTATTCTCCGGTATAACTTTTGACTCAACTTATCAACATCAAGGCCTGACCCCAATGTTGACGTTTTCTCCAGGCGCAGCTTTACGTTTGTATGGCTCTTTTAAATACTGCCTTAAAATTTGAAATCGCCCTTCATGGGTCTGGGCACTCTTGTGGGATGGTCGGCCATTTTGTGAAGGAACTGAATAAAGTCGGTGAATTGATTTGTTGCCTGGATTGTTCCGATTGTATCTATTCAGTACTATTGACAAAGTCCCCACCCCCTTGCGGCAGGGGGTGAGCCCGAATTCCCTTCAACCCAAGCATCAATGTCATGTCGTTCATCGGAGATGCGACAAAGCCGAAGCGGAGATAAAACGATTTCGCCTTGCTTGAAAGGGCATGAAATCCGACCGGCTTTTGTGAAGAGCGGCGGCTGCCAGATCGATTAGGCAACGTTGGGTGGGAAGGGCACGAATATTAATGGCCGCCGCGCGTATTTGGGTTTCTGTCATAGCTTTCCTCTTTTTGTATATAAGATCAATATACATCGCCTGAGGGGGAAGATGCAAACTCGAAAGATAAAAGGAACATTCCTTACACCATTAATATTGCGGGAATTGCGGCGCAACTTGCGTCGCCGCGTCGGTTCGGGAAAAAACCTTTTCCAGCCGCCGCACCAAAAGCGAAAGACTGAGACAGAGGGCGAGATACATAGCGGAAATGGTCAGCCATACCTCGATAGTTGCCTGGGTCGAGGCCATGACCTGCAAGCCTTGAAAGGTCAGTTCCTGGATGGAGATAATGGAAACGATGGACGACCATTTGATGGTGTTGATAAATTCGCCTGCCAGCGGCGGTAGCATGATTCGCGTTGCCTGGGGCAGGATGATGTGCCGCAGCAGTTGCCGATTGGTTAGGCCTAAGGATTTGCCGGCCTCCCACTGGCCGATGTCGACCGCCTGGATACCGGCGCGGACGATCTCGGCGATATAGGCGCCCTGGAAAAGGGCCAGGGTCAGGACGCCGGACAGAAACTGATTGACCAGATTTGCTTCGGCAAAGAAAAAGGTAAGCACCGCCCGCGTTGTCCCTGTCGAGGCGCGAAACAGCTCCTCCATGCCGACTGCGGCCAGAAGTTGGTCGCTGATAAAATAGTAGAAGATAAAGACCAGTACCAGCGGCGGCGTATTGCGGATCGATTCGACATAGGTTCGGCCGACCAGGCGAAGAAAAAACCGCGGTGAAATCCGGCTCAGGCCGATGAAAAAGCCGAACAGCGCCGCCAAAAAAGTTCCCCACAGGCTGAGCTTAATGGTGGTGAGAAAACCCTCAAGGAGGACATTGGCCGTCCAGCGCTGTTTTTCGGCGTCGAAGCGCACGAGATAGGTCGGGATGATCGCCCAGTTCCATTTATAATTCAGGGCAAAAAACAGTCGATAGGCGATGAAAGCGAAAAATCCGAGAACGACAATCAGGAGAAGGACGTCGAGGGTGGTAATGGGTGATTTTTTCGCTTGCATGGAAAAAGGCCCGACTGGAAAGTTTGCTGTTCCTTGGATAGCCCGCAGCCGGGTCGATAGCGGCGGGGTTCTTGCTGTTCCCGCCGCGAGTCGTCCGACTTATTCTATTTCTAAATCAAGATGGAAACGAAAAGGCAAGCGAGCAGCGATGAGACAGTACAAAGAAGTACGGCGAGGAGCCGCACAGCGCAGTCGCTGAAGTTAACGCTTGATTTAGAAATGGAATTATTCAACCATCCCCGCCCACTCCTTGGTGCTGAACCAATAATCGTGCCGTTCCTTCAACCAGCCTTCGAGGCCGACGATGGTAATCCAGCTGTTGAAAAATGCCAGAGTATCGGGATCGCCCTTGCGCAGTGCAAAGCCGATCGGCTCCTGGGTGAAGGTGCCCTGTATCGGCAGAAACAGTGAGTCGCCGTACTCTACCGCCTCGTAAGTCGGGCGGGGAGCCATGCCGACCACTGCATGCACCTTGCCGTTACGCAGTTCCTGGTAGGCCTGTGGCTCGGTGTCGAACATCCTGAGCGTCGCTTTTGGCAGGAACTTTTTGGCGGCGGTGACGGCGGTGGTGCCGAGTTTTACGGCAATCTGCACATCCGGGCGGTTGAAGCTTTCAAGAGAAGTAAAGCCTGCGGCCAGGCCCTTGTGGGCGACAATGCCCATGCCCGAATAATCGTAGGGGTTGGAAAAATTTACCTGCAGGGCGCGTTGTGCGGTAATTCCCATGCCGCCGATGATGACGTCGAATTTGCCGGTCAACAGTGCCGGGATGATTCCCGACCAGGCGGTGGGAACAAATTCGACCGCAACCCCCATATCGGCTGCGAGACGGGTGGCGACATCGATCTCAAAGCCGATGAAGTTGCCGGTTTTATCCTTCATCGCCCAGGGCTGAAAGATGTCCATGCCGACCTTGAGGATGCCCTTCTTCTTGATGGTCTCAATGGTGCTGCGGCCCGCCACATCCTGTTGGGTCGTGGCCGCATAACCTGCCGTGCCGAGGGAGAGGAGCAGAAAGGTAAGGAGAGCGAGGTGGAGGACCGATCGAGGTGTTTTCATGGCGAGCTCCTGTGATGGGTTTTATGAAATTTGAATTGCCGCACTACATCATGGCAACTTAAGACGTTTTTCGAGAATGCCAACAAAAAGTGATACAAGAAAGGTAATGGCGAAGTACATCGCTGCCACGGTAAACCAGATTTCAAAGGTCAGATAGGTTTCGGCGATGATCGCCTGGGCCTGCATGGTCAGGTCATAGATGGCGATGGTGCTGACCAGGGCCGAATCCTTAATGAGAGAAATGGCTTGACTGGTAAGTGGCGGCAACACGGTGCGCAGGGCCTGGGGCAGGATAATATGCCGGTAGGTGGCAAAGGTGGTAAGCCCCAGGCTGCGGGCCGCCTCGACCTGCCCCGCCGCCACCGACTGGATACCGGCACGGAGGATTTCCGAGGTATAAGCACCTTCAAAGAGACTGAGGGCGAGGATTGCCGCCGGTAGTCGTTCCAGACCAAGGGCCGGGCCAAGGACGAAGTAGATGCAAAAAATCTGGATGAGTAGCGGGGTGTTACGGCTGATCTCCAGATACAGTACCGCGAGTCCTCGGCCGACGAAGGAATGCGAAAGTCGTAAAACTGCGGTGAGGGTGCCGATGATGAGGGCAAAAAATAAACCGGCCAGGGAGATAATCAGGGTAATCTTCAACCCCTGTAGCAGGGGGCCGGCGACAAGCCCGGCAGCGTTTTTTGTAAAGAGATAGTGGGGAATCCGGTACCACTGCCAGTTGTAACCGATATTGTCGGCGCTTTGCACAATCAGCCAGGCGAGGCCTACGATCAGCAGGAAAAACTGCAGCAGGGCAGCAGTTCGCGAGCAGCAAAAAACCTGCCATGCGCTGCGGCCGGGTGGAGAGGTTTGTTGTCCTTTCATCTTGAAGTTCTGTCCGGTCATCTCGGGACAAAGTCCCAGGCTAAGACTGGTTTCCGGGTAAGCGCGGGCTACGAAAGGTTTTTGCGACTGAGTTGCTCCCGGGCCATTTCCGAGATGGTCCGAAAATCAATCTTGCCGCTGCCCATCTTTGGCAGATTTTCCCATACCAGAAAGATCTTCGGCAGGGAAATCGCCGGCAGATGTTTGGCCATCTGTTTGAGGACCGTTTTTTCGTCGAGCGGCGTCGTCACCACCGCGACGATTCTCGTGCCTTTGATGGCGTCCGGGGTCTCGACCACACAGCAATGGCTGTCCTTGGGCAGGAATTTTTCCAGGATATCCTCGATTTTCACCAGGGAGACCATCTCTCCGCCGATCTTCACAAAGCGTTTCAAGCGGCCGACATGCCAAAGATAGCCGTCTTGGTCAAGATTGCCCATATCGCCGGTATCGTACCAGCCGTGGCGAATGTGCAGGGA
>JBBQVT010000221.1:0-4949 GCA_038211245.1 Desulfobulbales bacterium
AACAATATATGCAGCGGCGGACCATTCCACGCAACCGTCGTTTCTGCCTGGGCACCGTCCTCAGCGACATCCTGTCGAGTAACGAGGAAAGGAAGGACCAGGCTAAAACAGCTGCCGATGCCTTGCGTGCTTTCAACGGAAATGCTCCCGTTCATAAGCTTCGCCAAGCGGTGGCTGATGCTCAAACCAAGACCTGTGCCGCCGAACTGTCGGGTTGTAGAACTGTTTTCCTGGACAAAGGGTTCAAAGATCTTGTCAACAGCTTCGGTTGCAATGCCGATGCCGGTGTCGCGTACTGAAATCTGCAGGAGCACAGTGTCACCATGCCGTTCGAGAACTTGCACCGAAATGGTGATGATTCCCTGTGCCGTGAACTTTACGGCGTTCCCCAGCAGGTTAATGAGTATCTGCTTAAACCGCAGCTGATCACCAGCAAGCACAGGGGGTACATTCGCAGCCACATCCACCTCGAGAACAAGCCCTTTTTCATGGAGGACAAACAGCTGCATGAGGGTGACATCGTTGATACTGCGATGCAGGTTAAATTTTTCGACTTCAATTTTGACCTTGTTAGCCTCGATTTTTGACAGGTCAAGGATATCATTGATCAGGGACAAAAGGTTGTTACCGGACACCTCAAGTCCCTTCACATATTTTTCCTGCTTGTCGGTCAGACCTGTCATCTTCAAGAGTTCGGTCATGCCGATGACGCCGTTCAAAGGGGTGCGAATTTCGTGACTCATATTTGCAAGAAACTCGCTCTTGGCCGTGTTGGCATTTTCGGCAAGCACCTTTGCCTCCCGCAGGGAAATTTCCAGTTGTTTTCGTTCCTCAATTTCCCCTTCAAGGGCCTGGTTTGTTTCCATGAGTGCACTGGTCCGTTTATCCACCAGCTCTTCTAAATGGTGGCGGTATTCTTCCAGTTGTTTCTGTTTATTCTGGATATCCTGGAGCAGTTGCCTTTTTTCAAGACCTTTTTGGATGGCAACATCCAACTCATTAAAATCAACAGGTTTTGACAGATAGTTAAAGGCCCCTGCCCCCATCACATCTATGGCGGTTTTAAGATCGCTATAACCGGTCACAACAATGCTCTGAAGTATAGGGTCCATTTTTATGGCTCTAGCGATTAATTCAGACCCAGTCATACCCGGCATTTGAAAATCAGTTATAAGTACGTCAATATCCTGGCTTTGAAGGATTTCCAAAGCCTCCATTCCCGAATCGGCCGTCTTCACCTCATAGGATAGTCTCTCCAACTTTCTTGTCATTAAACCGAGAAGTACTCTCTCATCGTCAACCACAAGCAGCTTCGCCTTAACCATATGTATCCAAAAATTATTTAATTTGATAAACGTACAATGACAAAATTCATCGCTCGTCGTGCGGCTATGCCCGATGGGGGATTGAGAGTGAATAATTCAAGGTATCAATTTCAGCACCTGCAGCTCATGGACAAGCTTCTGCAGCCTGATCGGCTTGACGAGATATGAATTAGCATCTGACTCGTATAATGCCTTCATAATGGTGCGGGGATCATCCAGAGCAGTCGTCATGATGATCTTCACCTTGAGCATTACGGAGATATTCATGCGTGTTTCCATTTCGCGCATTGCCAGGACCGATTGTAATCCATCGACTTCAGGCATCATTATATCCATTACGATCAGATCATACGGCTTCTGGGATTCATGGGCTTGCCGGAACTTGTCGACGGCCTGCCAGCCGTTATCAACGACATCAATGGGACCATACCCTGAAATCATTTCCCCTATCACCTGGCTGGAAATGGGATCGTCCTCAACTATCAGACTTTTCATCAGATTTCTCTCTTTGTAATTTTGTCAATATGTTGCACGGCATCAGAAAAGTTCAATTTTTTTGCCAGAGTCTCCCGCAGCATGCGCCTGTACGCCCAATGCCGCATTGTGCGTCGTCCGTTGATCCTGCATCACATACTTTCCTTTCAACTCATCAAGATACGCATCCAACCCTTTGGCTGGAGATTCCCCCCGGCCTTCCAGCCAGAGCTGAACCTCCTGGGCAAACCCATTCAGGGTTTCCAAACCAGTGTCGACATTTTCCAGACGCTGCCGCAACACATCTTGAAATTGGATTTCACCCAGCACCACTGAAACCTCTTCGACAATCACCCTGTTGGCTTCGTCAACACTTTTAATAATCTCTTCAAGTTGGATAGAGGAAGCCTCGAAGCGTTTTTCAAGGGTCGCCATGCCGCCCGCCAGACTTTGAAATTTAGCCGCTTCTTCATTGCTTTTCAGCTTCTGCCTGGCATTTTCGGTTTCAATCAGTGCCTGTCCCGCGACCTGTGTGATTCTGTCGGTAATCTCCCGCACCAATGCGTTGGTCTGCTCGGAAAGGTTGCGCACTTCCTCAGCCACAACCGCAAATCCTCTCCCGGCTTCTCCGGCACGGGCCGCTTCAATCTTGGCGTTGAGCGCCAGCAGCTTGGTCCGATCCGCAATACTTGAAATGTCATCCACCAGCGGCCGCATCTCATCCATCCCTTCCGAGAGTTTTTGAATCCGAAGAAGATTATCTGTCAGTTGGGCGACCTGACTGCTTGAAAAAATATTTAGCGCCTGAACGACCTGTTGATTTTTGTGTATGTGATCCTGCGTAACAGCTATCAATTCCGAGCTTGTATTAGAAGACGAGCCAATACGTTCCATCTGGGAGCAGGTTTGATGATGAATATTGGCTATTCTTTCGATTACTCCCAGTACCGCTGCTTCAGTCTGCACGATCGCCTCCCGCAACTGACTGCCAAGCACGGCGTTATACTGGGTGATATCCGAGACGGTCTGGTGGTATGCCTCTCTGATGCACTTTGACTGAGCCGAACAAAGCCTGTGGGAATCGTGTACGGTATTGGCTTTCGCCAGATATATTTTCAGTATATTCACCGATCCGGCAAGAACCAGAATTGAGACTATCGCCCCTGTCAGGGCAACTTCAAGCTGGCTGGACAAACCGATCCATTTATGGAGCCAAGGATAAGCAAAATAACTACAAACCGAGAGGAAAATGATGATCATTGCAGTCTTTTTTATGAGGCTGGCCGGTAGTTCCTGGGGGTCAAATATCTTGCCCGGATATTTCAGATCGATCTTCATGATGATTCTCCAATTACCCTCAAGCTCCGGGCAGAACCTGCTTGATAACCTTTATCAATTCAGGGCCGGGAACTGGTTTTACCAACCATCCTGTTGCACCGCTCTTTTTCGCCTCATCCCTTTTTGCCTGCTGACTTTCCGTGGTAAGCGCGAGAATAGGTGTGAAACGAAAGGAGGGGAGGGCGCGAACAGTTTTAATGAACTCCAGTCCACCCATATTGGGCATATTGATATCTGTAATGATAAGATCGGGTTTTATTCCGTCTTTGAGCTTGTTAAGTGCTTGTTTGCCGTCGTCGGCAGTATCTACCTTAAAGCCGCTCAACTCAAGACTTGCCTTGAGACTCATACGCATGGTTGCCGAGTCGTCTATTATCATGATTGTCTTTGCCATACTGAAACTTGCTCCCTATTGCTGATTGAATGCTGAGTCGAGCCATTCTGCCAGAGATGTATCGCCCGGTTGAGCGACGATTGTCGGTTTAGCGGCCATCAACACCTGCAGATTCGCTGCATGGAGGTGCGTACAGGCGGAAAGATCAACCTTGCCTTTTGGGTGTTTATTCAACCATTCCAACAGGATTTCCGCCTCTTCAACTCCGATTATATCCTTGAGAACTGCTATGTTTTTTTTGAGCACAATGGCCATTAGAGTATCTCCTTTACATTGAGCACCATCAACACTGATCCATCGCCCAAGAGCGCTGAACCGGAATAGGCTGCAAGCTCCGCTAGTACACCCGCCATAGGTTTCAGGATGATATCCACGGTTTCACGAAAATCGTCGACGATGATACCAACAGGTTCATCGCCATGATGGATAACGATAACTGCTAATTCGTCCTCGGCGTTCGCCTGTGGAGGTGTGCCCAGGCCAAGCATAGCATTCAGCCCTTTTAGAGGTACAATGCGTCCTCGCAGGATAGTGGTCTCGACCTTCTTGATGAAGCGGATATCTTTTCGCGAAACCCTCACGGTTTCCAGCACTATTTCCATAGGTATCCCGAAAATCTGGTTGTTGGATTCGACCATCATGACATTGGTTACTGCCATGGAAAGAGGTAGAGACAGTCGAAGAGTTGTGCCTTTGTTCTTTTCACTTTCAAGAAGAATGGTACCGTTAATTTTTTCCATGGCTGATCGCACCACATCCATGCCGACCCCCCGGCCGGAAAGGTCGGATACTGCCTCAGCGGTTGTAAATCCGGCGGCAAAGACCAGTTGTATGGCCTCGTGATCAGTGATGCGATCAAGCCTTTCCTCATCGATAAGTCCATTTTCATAGGCTTTGCGCTTGATAACTTCGGGATCAATTCCTTTGCCGTCGTCCTTGATCTCAATGATCACCCGGGCTGATTCCTGGCTGGCGCGGATTGTCAGCGTGCCGGCCGGTGGTTTTCCCGACGCACGGCGGATGTCGGGCTGTTCAATGCCATGATCCAGGCTGTTTCTGACGATGTGAATCAACGGATCACCGAGGGATTCGATGATATTTTTGTCAGCCTCGGTGTCTTCGCCTTCAAGCACAAGATGCACTTCTTTCCCAAGCCGATGTGAGATATCGCGAACGAGACGGGGAAACCGCTGAAATACAAAGGACACCGGCATCATTCGGACCTGCATGATCGAATCCTGCATCTCTTCGGCAATACGATTGATCACAGCATACTGAGCCTTGATTTCACGGGAAAGCTCGCGTACACCGAAAACTGTTTCCGCTCGTCCGGCCAGATAGGGCAGGGCATTCTTGGCCACCACCATTTCACCGATCAAATTCATCAAACGATCAATCTTAGTCTGATCGACCTTGAG
>JBBQVT010000222.1:0-4925 GCA_038211245.1 Desulfobulbales bacterium
ATCAAGTTTCAGCCAGAGCCAGCTGCCCCTTTCCCAGTTGCAGCAAATGGCGCAGCCGCAGTAGGCTGTGGTTTCCATGACCTTGGTTGTTGTCGGTTTGGCACAGGCGGTGCCAAGAAGGAGTAACAGCAGAAGGGGAAAGAGCCTTAACCGTTGATGGACGGCAAGAAAGTGCAGGAGGTTGAGAGTGGGCTGGCGGAGCATGTGTTGCAGCTAAGCGAATGTTTTAAATAATCCTTCCGAGGCTGAAGGCGCGAGTCGGCTGGAGCATTTTTCGCTGTTGACGGTAACACGTTTCCCTTTTGGCGAATAGGAAATAAAATGGATGAGGGCGGATTATTCTCTCTCGAATTGTACCCGGGCGACGATGATTTTTTCGATGTTGTCCTCTCGCACCATTTTTCCGATGACGTTCACTTCTTCGCCGATGATCATCGCGAAATCCCCTCCCAGGAGGGGATAGACAGCTTTCTCGGTGCGCAGGACGGTGCCGTCACCATCTTCTGTCTGTTGCACTGTGCCATGGAAAACCAGGATTTCAGTGTTTTTTGGTGCGTAGATGAGTGCCGGCACGGGAGGTTTTGAGGTCTCTGGAATGGTAAGGGCAAAAGCTTTGTAGGGGATTACAAGGCAGAGCGCGAAAATGATGGCTGGTAACGCTTTGTTCATGGAAAGGTTCTCCTGCTGCTGATTGTGATGAAGATGAGATTTTTAAGGAGGTTCAGGTTCGATAAAACCACCTTTTAACCTCATCGCGGCTGAACTGTTTTACAACCGGCCGACCATGGGGACAATGCGAGAAGAGATCGGCTTTGGCCATCTCGCTCAGGAGTTTGTCTATTTCCGGAGGGCTGAGGGGTGTTCCGGCCTTTACCGCGGCCTTGCAGGCCATCGTTGCCAGGACGGTATCAAGACAACCACCTCCGTCGCTGCTGCTTTCACTGCCGAATTGATCGAGAATATCTAAGAAAAGATCTCGGGGATTGGTGCTGCCGGCAAGGGCAGGAATGGCCGAAATTATGAAGGTGTTGCCGCCAAAATCTCTTATGGAAAACCCCATGCGATCGATTTCTTCGCCGTTTTTTTCCATCAACTGGGTCTGGAAAAGGGAGAGCTCGACCGTCACCGGAAACATCAGCATCTGGCGAGCGATTGTCGCCGCCTGATACTGTTTGCGAAATTTTTCATACAGCAGCCGCTCATGGGCGGCATGTTGGTCAATTATCAGAAGTCCATCGCTGTTGCGGCAAAAAATATACAAATTGTCATATTGGCCAATAACCTGGAGGTTGTGAACGGGGAGGAGGTCTTCTTCTCTCACCTTTTCAAGGGGTGAAGTTTGCTTACTTTGCCGGGCCATGGGGTTCGGCAGTGGTTCCGCCGTGGTCAAAAGAGACTGCGGGCGAAATATCTTAGCAGCCACAGGGCTTGGGGCTTGCTGTTTTACCGAGGTTGCAATTGATGGTGGCGACGGGGTGTCCTCCGCGGCAGCGGGAGGGGGCGGCAGGGCAACTGGTTCGTATTCTGGGGGTTCATCAACCGGCTCTGAATCAAGAGGAATAGCTGTCGTCTCAATACTGCGCTGCATGCTGAAAATGGCCATCTTCATGGCCCCCTGCTGGTCCTGTATGGCCCTGGCAACAGTCTCTCTGATCAATTCATGAACTTCCCGGGAGTTGCGGAAACGCACTTCATGCTTGGCCGGATGGACGTTGACGTCGACTTCAGCCGGCGGAATGGCAAGATGGATGAGGCCTGAGGGGTTTTTGCCCTTCATAAGGAAGCTGCGCATGCCTTCGGTTACCGCATGGATGATCATTCTATCCCTGATAACCCGGCCGTTGACAAAGACCCGTAATCTGGCGGGACCGAGGGTAACCTTTTCCGGCGGAATGAGAAAGCCGGTTATTTCTCTGCCGTCGGCCGATTTTACCGCATTGCCGAGCTCAATCAAGGGTCCGTCGTAATGGATAATCAGTCCCAGACGTTCTGCTGTGGAATGGGATCGGTCAAGCGAAAGGCTGTCGCGGCCGTCGACCCTCAGGATAAAGGTGGTGTTGGGAGCGCAAAGGGCATAATTTTTAATAACATCCTCAATGTGACCCAGTTCAGTACGCACGGTTCGGAGGAATTTACGGCGCGCCGGGGTATTGCCGAAGAGGTTGCGGATCTCGCAGGTTGTGCCGTAGCTGCAACCGATTTCATGGGCTTTGAGCAGTTTGCCGTAGTGCAGGACAACCCTTGTGCCGAGTGGTGCCTCGGCCGGCCTTGAGGTAAGAGTGAGTTGCGAAACCGAGCCGATGGAGGGAATGGCCTCGCCGCGAAAACCGAGGGTGGCTATGGCTTCCAGGTCTTCTTTCGTTACCAGTTTCGAGGTGCCATGACGTTCGAGACAGAGGAGGAGGTCGTCTTCATCCATGCCGCAACCGTTGTCGATGACGCGGATGAGGCGGGTGCCACCCCCTTCAATCTCGACCTCTATGCGGTTCGCCCCGGCATCGAGACAGTTCTCGAGCAGTTCCTTGACCACCGAGGCCGGTCTTTCTACTACCTCACCGGCAGCGATCTGATTGGCCAGTTGCTCGGGAAGAATACGGATTTTTGCCATGATTCAGAGTTTCTTGTTGATAGTTGATGGTCAGATGTTAGAGTGCGGCTGGTAAGCCCATGCCTTCTGCAGAGGCGAAATATTACCATGAGTGTTGCAAAAGTGTCACCAGCAAAACTAAACGACCCCGAGAACAAACCGTCCGACACTGCGGCAGTTAGCCGTAACGTCTATTCGGAAAAGCACATCTCGATCTTTTTAATCCTTGTCTGTTTGCTGCAGACTGCCTTTCTCGGCTGGATGCTCCATTTTCTCATCAGCCTGAAAATTCCCGATATCAGTGCCGTCGCCAGTTACAATCCGTCGCAGGCAACGATCATTTACGATCGGCACGGGCGGATTGTCGACCGTATGTTTATTGAGGATAGAACCGTCATTGCTCTTTCGGCAATGGCGCCTTTATTGGCCAAGGCCTTTGTTGCCGCCGAGGACGGCCGTTTCTATGAGCACCCGGGGCTCGATTTTTTTTCCGTTCTGCGTGCGGCAAGCAAAAATCTTATGGATGGGGCGAAGAGTCAGGGCGGTTCGACGATCACCCAGCAGGTTATCAAGTCGTTACTTTTGACTCCGGAAAAAACCTACATTCGAAAATTCAAGGAAGCCATTCTCGCCTGGCGCATCGACAAGCTCATGACTAAGGATGAGATCCTCCACATTTACCTCAACCAGATCTATCTCGGCGAAGGGGCCTACGGAGTTGAGGCGGCGGCCCAGATCTATTTCGGCAAGAGTTCGTCCCGTCTCAGCCTCGGTGAGTGTGCGCTCTTGGCCGGACTGCCCCAGGCACCGAGCAGATATTCCCTGTTTGATCACCTGGACAGGGCCGTTGAGAGGCAGAAATATGTCCTCAACCGGATGGTCGCCGACGACTATGTCGGCAGCGAGGTAGCACGGTTAGCCTATGAAGCAAAGATTTTGTTGAATACCCGCAGTCAGCAGGCGACCGACGATACCGGCTATTATCTGGAGGTAGTGAAAAAGGAGGCCCGGGCCATCCTCGGCGTACCGTTACAAACAGCCGGGGCACGGATCTATACCCATCTTGACTCAACCCTGCAAGAGGCGGGGGCCGAGGCGGTTCGCCGCGGGGTGAAGGCGAGTTTTGCTCGGCGGGCCATCGCCGGAAAAGACGTGGATACCCACCTCCAGGGCGGTCTTGTCTGTATGGAAACGGCCACCGGCAAAGTCTTGGCGACCGTTGGCGGCACTTCCTATTCCCTCAGCCCCTTTGACCGTGCCACCCAGGCAAGACGGCAGGCCGGATCGACCTTCAAACCTTTTGTTTATGCGGCGGCCCTCAGTCAGGGTTGGTCGTCCGGCTCACCGATTGAGGACAGTCCTCTGACGATCAGCGGTAAAGATGGTAAACCCTGGAGTCCGCATAACTACTCCGGCCGCTATCACGGGCAGACCACACTTGGCGATGCCTTAACCCATTCGCTGAATACCGCCACCGTCCGCTTGATGCAGGTTGTCGGCTATAAAGAGGTGCATAGGATTGCCAAAAGCGCCGGCCTCGGCCCGAATTTGCCGGCCAACCTTTCTTTGGCCCTGGGGGCAACCGAGGTATCGATACTGCAAATGACCGCAGCGTATATCCCCTTTGCCGGCAACGGCACCTATATTGAGCCGTCATTTATTGACAGAATCGTCCTTGCCGACGGCATCCAGCTGCACCCTGAAAGGGCCAGAAAACGACGGACGGTATTGACTGCTGATGTTCTCGCGCAAATGCGCAGCATGTTGCGGGCGGTGGTCATGGAGGGTACCGGCAAGTTGGCGGCTGAAGTGCCGGGGGTGGGTGGCGGCAAGACCGGGACCACTGATGAATATCGTGACGCCTGGTTTATAGGCTATGACAACACCTATACAGCCGGGGTGTGGGTGGGCAACGATGGTAATGAACCGATGGGTACAGGGGAGAGTGGTGGCGCGGCTGCAGCCCCGATCTGGCGCGACTTTATGTTGGCCATGCACCAGCAGTAAACGGCGGGGTGTCCAGCCGGTTCCGGATGGAAGGTCACCAGCCGGGAGATGACGATATTGAGGACGACCCGGAGGTCGAGGGCACCGATTCTGGCAAGACCTACGCCCAGCACTGCGCCAAATTCCTTACAATTGTCAGGGGAGGCTGGGTGATATTGATTTCCCAGAGGGGAAATTCATTTTTCTATTAATCAGCGATTTTCGCGTAGCGTATAACCGACACAGCCGCTAACATTAACATAGTTATATCAGTTGAACTGCAAGCTCAATTTTGCTCGATCTAGCCATGGTAGTTCCTGGGGCAGATTTTGCCAGGCGACAGACCGTAGGA
>JBBQVT010000223.1:0-4701 GCA_038211245.1 Desulfobulbales bacterium
AGTAAATTCAAAACCAACCGGACCAGCAAATCCTTCTGCCGCGGATCACTCTCGGCAATCAACAGCGCCAAAGTCACAAGCCCATTCGCATTCATTCCAGCTTTTTCCAGCAACCCGTTCTCCTCTAAAAACAACAAAAACAAAAAAGAACCAATCCGTTTATTACCGTCAGAGAAAGGATGATCCTTGATAACAAAGTAAAGAAGGCTGGCGGCCTTTTCTTCAGCACTTGGATAAAGTTCCTTGCCGTCGAAGGTTTGGCTGATATTGCCGAGGATTCCCTGAAGTTGATGATCCCGTTCCTGGCCGAACAAATCGCCGGCCTCGCCGCGCTTGGTCAGCTCGGTCTTGAGGATGGCGATGGCCTTTGTCGCCTTCTGGTAATCAAGGCTATTTTGTGAGAGATGCAGACCTTTCGGTCGCGCCAGACTGTCCTCGTCGTATTGCAGGAGAAGGGTCCAGACCTTTGTGAACTGGTTGATTATTGTCACAACAGAAGTTGTTTTGTCATCAGATCTCTGCATATCGTGCCCCTCGTGCTCAAGGTTTTTTCAAGTTGCTCCGACCACCTTACCACACCCACCCTGCCAGGGCGTGTCAACGCAAGAAATAATTCTTCGCCATCTTGGCAATTTCTTTACCCACAAGGTTTCTCAACTCCTCCGGTTCGACAACACTGACCTCGGCGCCGTGGCTGAGGATGGTGCGCACCAGTTCGCGGAAGTCGGCAACCGGGAATTCCAGGCGGAGGGAGCCGTCCGGGCCGTTGTCGGCCTTTTGCTCGGGGTGCCAGCTTTGTTCGGCTATCCATGGCGATATTGTTGGAGAGAACTGCAACACCACCCGGCTGGTCGTGCCGCTTTGCATGATGCCGAAATGTTTGCGGGTATATTCCTTGATGTCCGGCAGGTCGGCGGGGACGGCAATTGTTTCATCCGCCTGCGCGATCTCGCGGATGCGGGCCAGGGCGAAATCGCGCAGTTTTAGGCGTTTGGTGCACCAGGCGATGAGGTGCCAGCTGCCCATATAGTGCATGAGGTGGAGGGGCTGGATGGAGCGTGTCGAGGTGCTGCCCCGATGTGGCGAGTGGTAGGTGATGCGTAGGGCCCGGCCGGCAAACAGCGACTCGACACATTGCCGGAAGATCCCGGTGTTGACCATGGCGTATTCGATATTTTTCACCGATACGATGCTGTCCACCTGCTGCAGGCAGGCCCGGTTATTTTTGCCGGCGATACCGGTGACCCGGTTGATCATTCGGCAGAGGTCGTCTTTTAAGGCCGGGTCGGGGATGGTTGAGGCCAGGCGGACGGCAAGCGACAGGGCGAGGATGTTGGTCTCGCTGATCCAGTGGCCGGGGATTTCATAGGCTGTATCGGAGTAGTAAAAGCCTCTTCGCCCGTGATCGTATGCAAGTGGCGCCTGGATGCGCTCGCGCAGATACTCGATGATGCGATGGGCAGTGCGCCCGGAGATTTCGAATTCTTCAACCAGGTGGCGGGAATTTGGAAATTTCCCGGCCTTGATCAGGCCATGGAACCACGACACGCGTTCAAATTGCTGGCGATCCGACATCTCCCGCCTCCTTGAATAGATTGCCCATCACTCCTGCCGAAATACCGAGCATGAAAAACTTTTTATCTGCAAAGTGTTCGGCTGGTCGGGAGATGTATCTACCTGAAGTAATAATGTGTCCAGTTCATTGCAATGCTGGGGAGACTACCAAGTTTTGTGTTAGGAGGCAATAGCTATCGATGGCTAACAGGGTTCAGGTGTCTGTTGGCAGGATGAGGGCGGTTATAGGGAAGGGATTTTCCTTTTGAATTGAGATAAAACACACTCTGGAAAGTATGTCGGAAAATAATTTTATAAAATCAAACAGAAAGAGCCGCAGAAATCTTCTTGGCCGGCTCGACCAGCAACGTGGCGTACTGCTTCTCGAAAGCGTCCATGCTGCAGCGGGCGGTGGAGGAATCGAAGCTTACCCACCGATGACTTTACCTGTGCGCAGATTGAAGATCCGGGCGCCGATGGCGATCAGGCCGGGCAGAAAAGTCTCTTTGTTGAGGGAATAGCCGCGGTCCCGAGTTTCCTGTAATTCCTGCTCGATTTTGCGGCGGTCAATGGTGCTGCGGTCGTGTTCCGGCTGCAGGCCCGGGCGATCAAGAAAGCCGGTCAGTTGCGCATCATCCATAAAGGCCATGGCCGCCTTGCCGGTGGCCAGGTTGTGCAGGTCGCCGGCGGTGGTAAAGTGGAGAAAAGCCAGGGTATCCTTCGACTCGCGGCGGTAGACCGGGTAGATG
Organism: Desulfobulbales bacterium; assembly: GCA_038211245.1. Classification (GTDB taxonomy): domain Bacteria; phylum Desulfobacterota; class Desulfobulbia; order Desulfobulbales; family Desulfocapsaceae; genus Desulforhopalus_A. The sequence continues at coordinate 2,304 of JBBQVT010000223.1, forward strand.
TTGTTGTTCTGGATCAATCCGACATCGATATGCAGAACGTATTGCTTGTGGATCTCATCGACATAGGGCCTGATACTCTGGACGATATCGGCCATGTCAGGTGTGCTTTCAGGAGTCGATACGCTACGTTTGGATGATCGATGGCGGCGGCAAGGGTCGACTCCTTTTGCCGCCCGCCATACCCGGCCGTGGTTCATTTTTTTTCAAGAAACAGCCGCATCAGCGGGGCACTGGAGATACTGGTGACCAGGGCCATGACGATCAGCGCGACAAACACCGCGTGGTTGATTAATCCCGCTTCATAGGCCAGGCTGCCGAGGATGATTTCCATCGCTCCCCTGGCATTGAGGCCGAAGCCGACAGCCAGAGCATGGCGTCTGGACATGCCGCCCAGCCGGGCGCCGATGCCGGCACCGACTACCTTACCGGCAAAAGCCAGCACCAAAACCAGGGTTACGATGGTCAGGTCGAAGTTTTCAATGAAATTGACCTTCAGGCCGATGGACACAAAGAATAACGGGGCAAAGAAATTGGTGACGAACTGATGCATGATTTCCCGCGCCTGTTCGCGCAAATACACAGAATCACCGATCGCCAGGCCGGCGATAAAGGCCCCGAGGATGGCGTGAATATGGATGTATTCGGTGAAGGCGGCGGACAGCAGGCACAGGCCGAGGCTGAGAGCCAGAACCCCGCCGGGCCAGGACAGTTTGGTCTGGATCCACGGCAGGATGCGATTGATGACGAAGCGGCCGAAGACCAGCATGAAGGTGGCAAAGGCGGCGATGGAGACGATGCTCAGCACAACGCTGCCATGGCCGTTATTCTGGCCGACCATCGACAGGATGAAGGAGAAGACGATCCAGCCGATGACATCGTTGAGGACCGCCGAGGCAATGATGACGGCGCCGATCTCGGTCTTCAGGAGTTTCATGTCGAGGAGAATCCTGGCGATGACCGGCAGGGCCGAAATGGCCATGGCGGTACCGAGAAAAAGGGCAAAGAGCAGATGGGTCGGTCCTCCTCCGGTCACCGAAAACCACTGCGGAAAAAACCAGGCCAGGGCAAAGCCCGAGGCAAAGGGCAGGACCATGCTGCCGATACCGGTGGAAATCGCCACCCGGCCATGGCGGAGAAAAAGGGAGAAGCGCAGCTCAAGACCGGCGACAAACAGCAGGAGGATCACCGACAGGGAGAAAATGGCGTCGAGGGCCAGGGAAAAATTGCTGTTTTCGGCAAAGGGGAAAAGCGTTCGGTAAAACTCCGGGGCGATTGTCCCGAGCAGGGTCGGGCCGAGAATGACTCCGATAATCAGTTCGCCCATGACCATGGGAAGGCCAATCTTTTTACCAATCTCCGAGGCAATGCGCGATAAAATCAGGATGATGCTGATGGCCAGCAGCAGGGTAACCAGGTCGTTTGGTTGGAGTTTAGCCATGGTGCACGCTTTTTAGAGAGTCAGGTGGCATCGCCGATTCGGGCGTGGACAATAAGCATATTGCATGGCAGATGTTCCAGGATGTGTTCCAAATCGTGGGTGAAAATCCGATCCATGAGCCGGTACCTGCCGTCCGGTGAATGGATGACCAGGAGGTCGGCACCGCACTCTTCGGCGTACTTGCGGATGGTGAAACCCGGTCGGCCGGAAAGAGCTGCGGTCTGCACCGCCGGTTTTTCGCTGCTTCGGCCGGAGGTGAGTTCATGCAGTTTTTCTTGCGCATCGATTATCAGCTGCTCTTTTACCCGGGTGCGTTCTCCGGAGGTGCTGTCGTCCGACATGGCCATGGCGAGACCCGATTGGTCGACCTCACGGATCGCCATAATATCAAGGGATTTCACCCCCTCGGCAAAATAAAAGGCGGTGTTCAGGGCATGGATGGTTTTTGGGTGCTCAACACAGTCGACGACGATTTTCCGAAAGCTGGTGCCGGTCACCTTCGGTTCGGTAAGCAGCAACAGCGAACACTTGGCCCGACGACTGAGGCCCCGGGCCACCGAGCCGAGATAATAGCGGAAGACATTTTCACGCCTCCGGGCGCTGAGGATGAGGAGATCGACCATGTGCTGCTTGCAGGTTTCCAGCAGGGTGCTCACCGTGTCACCCCCGGCCCATACCGTTCGAACCTCTCGGTTTATCTTTAAATTGGTGCAGATTGCCGCGAGGCTTGCCTCTTTTTCGGCAGTGTGCGTGCCGACGTGGATCAGGAGCAGTTTGGCCTTGAAGTTGTCGGCCAGCTGCCTGGCCTCGTGCATGATCGCCTCAAGTTTTGGTGAAAAAGCCACAGCCACGGCAATGGTTTCAAAAGGAAAAGACGGGCGGCCTTTTAATCTGCTGGAATCCATCGTCAGCTCACGGGGTTGATGGTTTGGCGCGATGCCTGTTGTTTTTGATGCTTGA
>JBBQVT010000224.1:0-4580 GCA_038211245.1 Desulfobulbales bacterium
CTTGCTGCTGAAATCGGTCAGCAAACTGCTGCTGAGACCGCCATGCAGGGTCGCTCGGGTCTCTTGGTCGGGGAGATACTTCAAGGTTTGGACAATCTCCACGAGTTCGCCAAACGGTTCCGGCTGCGAATCGGCAACGGCACTACCGCCCCCTAACTTCGGTAGTTGGGCAAGGAGGGCATCCACTCGGGTGCGGATAAAGGTAAGGGCATCTTCAGGGAGGAGGCCGTAGTGCAACAATGCAATGAGTTTTTCCGCCCGAAAAACCTCACTGCTTTGAAGATAGGCAAGGGCCATGCTGGAAATTTCGGTTACCGGCCGCCCCTGCAACTTGGCAAGATTTATGGCAGCAGCAAGTCGCAGGGTTCCGTCATTGGCTGTTCTGAGCAGTTCAGCGAGGAATTCCGGCATCTCGCCAACACCTCGGCTGGTCACAATCTGACCCACCAGTTCCTGGGCGCGGGGAACCGTCAGGTGCAGATCGGTTCGTTTACCGTATTGCAGGAACAGACTGCCGACTTGCGTCGGCCCCAGGAAATCGGCAATATCCCACACCAGTCCGCTATTGATCCCGGTTCTGCCGAATTCCGCAAGTGTCTCCTGAACACTCGGGTCCTCCGCCCTACTCTCCGACGATTGTCTCTTTGCTAAGATGCTGAACGCGCCGGGGTCTTTGTCGTTTCCAGCTACCACCCCAGCCAGGGCCAAAACCGTTGCCTCCAGGCGATGCTCCGCCGCATTAGGAATAAGACTTCGCAACCGTGCTCGATCATACAATTCTTTGCGCAACGAGGTTTGCCGGCCGACCATTTCTTGCGCCAACGTTCCGAGCAGGGTACGCTCGCCATCTTGCACCGGCACTGCCAGACAATCATTGAGTACCGCACCGAGGAAATCCGTCCGCAGGATTCTTGCATCAGGCATTGGTAAAAAAAACACGCCCGGCCCCACGGGTGACGTGAATAGAAATCCGAGGAGGCGGTCGTCAAGCACAGCTCGTCCGGCACATTCCTGCCGTCCTGTCCCTAAATACCCGTTTTTGGCCTGCTCCGCAGCATCCCGCCGACCATGAAGAAAGCGACCGTGGCTTTGCAGACTCCGGGTGGGCACCGAGTTTTCGGCATCGACCTGAAGATAGCCGGACGCGTCGCTCTTTTCGTCAAGCAGACTGCCCACCAGATCGTCATAGGTGGCGAGAAATTCCGGTTGTCGCCACTGCGGCATGACCTGATTATCCCAGTACTGCAGGTCGGCAAGATAATGGCCGATGAGACTCTTCCGCAACTTGCGGTCGATGGCGACGAAATTACTAAACAGGTTGGTTCTGTCAATCTTGGTCGGATCTATCCGCGGGTTGCAGCTTGGGATATTGCTGCGCAGGAACTCATTTTCTATCCTTTGGGTACGGATATTGGCAAGATCGTAAAACTGCTCGGCCAGGAGGGTAGAACTTGCCCCGTAGTTCATCTTCAGGGGATGGTCGCTGGTCCCGACAATACGGTTTGCCGTATCCTCACCCAACTGCACAGCGTTCGACAAGCTGTCGGCAAGCGGCGTACCGGCGACAATCTCCGGATAATAGCGAACAACAAAATCCTCCAGCGGAAAGACATCCCCCGAACCGTACGGCAGGACGGAGTCGTGGCTTACCCTGGTCGTCTCAACTATCAGCCCCCGGTCGTTGTCTATGATTTTCCTGCTCGCCGGACCGGGGCCGATAAAGGCCTGCATATGACCTATCAGCTCGCCGCCCGTCGTTTGCAGCATGCCTCGGTTTGATCCGAGGCTCAGTGTCGGATAAAGGGCCTGCAGGTAGGCAAGGATCTCCTTGGTGCCGCCCTCACAGTCGTTTTGCGAGTGAAACAGGGAATCAAGAAGCATGCCGCTGCCGTTGCCGGGATAAAATTTATTTTCGGCATACCTTTGCAACAGCATCACCAGCCAGTAGGCATCGATTTCCTTCGGCAATCCCTCGCCAACCCTTTGCAGGCGCTGGTTATATCTGGCCATCGCTTCCTCCAGGGAAAAGGAAGGTTGCTGCCCGAGGGGCATCATAGCCCGACTGAGGTGGTAATATTCGGCGGAAATGATAAAGCTTGCAAAAGGCATGTCCAGCCGACCATCCACAATATCCTCGCGCAAAGCCTTAAGAAACCCGGCTTCAGCGTGCAGCATAGCGGCGTAGCCCGAGGTCGCCGGGATGGCGTCCTGAAAAACATTGCCGAGAAGAATCGCCTCGGCGTCCTCGTCCACCTCCTGCCCCATGCTCTTTTCCGGCCTCAGGGGAATGGTCGAGTTGGAAAACCGGGGGGGCGCAAGCTTTGGAACTTCGGTTTGCCGTACCAACGACCGGTATCCGGCCTTCTCCGAGACCAACAGGGGCGGCCGGGGCACCATGGCTGCGGCAGATTGAGTCAAGCCCGCTCCTGGCGATCGAGAGTGCACTGCACGTTGATAAGGAATGTAAGGAATGGCAGCCACAGCATCACCGGTGTCCCCGGCAACCTGCTCGGTCGGCAAACTCTTCGCAACTCCTCCTGCACCGCCGGTTATATGTGCTAGCCCTTGGTTTTCTTGCATCTGCTCGACGTGTTGCTCCATTCCTCCAATAAATGGAAAAAAATAGTTGCCGGGAGGTAAAGTTGAGGTCTGGATAATGAGGAGATGCAATACTGCCGCAAGGGTAAAGGAGACGAACCAATCATGAAATTTCCGGGTTGGTTTCACGATATTTGAATTCTTGCACGTATGAGTTTCTGAGCTTAGGAGCCGTTACCAAATATGGACCATTTTTATCCATTTCGTTACGGACCCTTATGCCGTTCCGGCCATTTCTCTGGTCGAGTTATTTTTTACAACACCTTCACTGCCGGCGCCTCAATATTTGTTTGACGATAAGCATTGTCGCCGGCGATGGGAGGGGAACAATGCCATATGGGGTGTTTCTTAACGGTCTCTAAAAGGGAAAACCTTTATTGCCGACCACTTCCTTTTATTTTTCACCATTCTATGTATATAATAAACAAACGCACCAACAGCTGAAAGCTGTCGGCTCGATGAGGTTCCCAGAAGCTACCCTTATGTTTTTTCCGTCTCATTTTTTGAAAATTCCAAGGAGAAAAGTCAACTATGGAAGAAGAGACCTCCTGCTGCAAAACCATTTCCCCTCTCTTTTCCCCTTTGCTCTTTATGCGGCTGCCGCTGCTCCTCCTGTTATTTGGCCTCCAGTTGTTGACATGTCTTGGCATGCCAAGCGCACCTTGTGCCAAGGAAGAGCCTATCCGGATTGCCGCCATTTTCTCGGAAACCGGTATTGCCGCGCCGCATAACCTGCCCCTCATTAATATGACAAGGTTGGCGATTGAGCACATCAATAGTCAAGGAGGTCTGCTGGGGCGACCGCTGCAGCTGCTCCTCCTTGATAACAGCAGCACGCCGATCGGCTCAGCCCTGGCCGCCCAAAAAGCAATAGCGGCAAACGTCACGGCTGTCATCGGCGCCCACTGGAGTTCCCATTCCCTGGTTATGGCACCGATCCTGCAGGAGGCCGGCGTTCCGATGATCACTCCGGGGTCGACAAACCCGGAAGTAACCCTAGGAAAAGACTATATCTTCCGGGCCTGTTTTATCGATTCCTTCCAGGGGCTGGCTATGGCCAAATTCGCCGTCCATGAACTCCACGCCAAAACCGCTGCGGTGGTTACCAATATCGATGAGGACTACAGCATCATGCTCGGACAGTTTTTCAGCACCGCCTTTAAAGAGTCCGGCGGTCGGGTAGTCAGCGAAATCGGCTACCGGGGAACCGCCACCGATTTCTCGGCAATCATCAAGGAGATCGCCTTCAAAAATCCGGAGGTTATCTATCTGCCCGGCTACACCCGTGACAGTGGCCTATTCATCAAGCAGTCAGCTAAAATGGGGCTGAAAGCAATCTTTCTCGGCGGTGACGCCTGGGATGAGATAGAGAAATATGCCGGGACGAGTATCGAAGGCAGTTTCCAGTCGGCCCCGTGGCATCCGGAAGTCCCTTTTCCGGAAAGTGAGAATATGAAAAAAATCTTTGCCGCCGGCTATGGCAAGGATATTGAAAATATCAGCGCTCCGCTGGCCTACGATGCCGTTATGCTCCTCGCCGGGGCAATCACCCGCGCCGGCAGCATCAACCGTCGAGCGATCCGCGATGCCCTGGCGACAACCGTCAATTTTCCAGGGGCTACGGGACCGATTACCTTTGATGCCAATGGCGATCCACTGAATAAAGCGATTATCATCATCGAATTCCGAGGTGGCAAACGGCTTTTCCGCAATGTTATTACCCCTCTGACGGGAGGATTGCCATGAAGCCGGAATGGAAACCCGCCATGAGCTGCATCCGACATGAAGGTTTTGCTACCCTTGCCTGCCTGTGCCTCCTGTTTTTGATGCCTGGATTTGCGGCAAGCGTCGAACCGATCAAGATTGGAGCTATCTTCGCCCTCTCCGGCAAGGCAAAAAATTCCAATCACCCGGCTGTATTCGGGGTACAGATGGCAGTTGAGGAAATTAACCGTGGGGGCGGTGTTCTCGGATCCCCGCTC
>JBBQVT010000225.1:0-4528 GCA_038211245.1 Desulfobulbales bacterium
GGTAGCCGACCGGATGGCCGCCTATCCGGTTTCCGGGGAAATTAATAGTCGGGTTGCGGATCCGGATGCAGTCATTGCCCGAATTGAAGATACATACCGGGACGGGGAAAAGGATTATACCGACGGTCTGTCTGTTACCTACGATCGTTACCGTTTCAATATCCGCAAATCAAACACCGAGCCGCTCCTCCGTTTAAACGTTGAAAGTCGGGGAGATGCGAAGCTGATGCGGCAGAAGACCGACGAGTTGCTCACCCTTATTCGTTAATTATCGTTTTTGGATCGTCGAAGAAAAGGAGACAAGGTGGCAAAAATACAACCGATTATTCTCGCCGGCGGGACCGGCTCAAGGCTCTGGCCCCTCTCCCGGGAGCTCTATCCTAAACAGCTCCTGCGACTGACCAATCACAACTCGTTGCTGCAGACGACCCTCGTGCGGGTTGCGAAGTTGCCGGGAGTGTTGCCGCCTCTGATTGTGGTCGGAGAAGTGCACCGGTTTATTACCTTAACCCAGATTGAGGAGTTAGGCGGTTTTGCCAACTACACCATCCTTCTTGAACCGATGGGCCGCAATACGGCACCGGCGATCTGCGCCGCTGCCGAATTCTGCCGCAATCTTGGTGATGATATCATCCTCTTGGTGTTGCCCGCCGACCATGTCGTCCTTCAGCCGGAAAAATTTGCCGAGGCGGTCCGCCAGGCGGCTGTCCTTGCCGAGGCCGGAGCGGTGGTGACCTTCGGCATTGAGCCGACCGGACCGGAAACCGGATACGGCTATATTGAGCAAGGCGAGGGCACGAGGATAGCCTCTTTTAAGGAAAAACCGGATCAGACGGTTGCCAAGGAATATGTGGCGGCCGGTAACTACCTGTGGAACAGTGGTATGTTTGCCTTTTCCGTTCGGACATTTTTGCGGGAGATGGAAGAATTTGCCCCGGCGATGCTGGCGTACATGCAAGAGGCGGTACGCAAGGGTGTAGCCGACGGGCGATTCTTTCGCCTTGATGCCGAGGCCATGGCCGCCTGTCCGAGCGACTCGATCGACTATGTGTTGCTGGAGAAGACCGCCAACGGCGCAGTTGTGGCGGCAGACCTGGGCTGGAGTGATATCGGCTCCTGGAAAGCCTTATGGGACGTTCTTGGCAAGGATGAAAATGGCAATGTGGCCCAGGGCGATGTAATGCTTGAAGATACCAGAAACTGCCTGGTCAAATCGGAAAATGTCCTGGTGGCGGCGGTGGGTATGGAGGATACCCTGATTGTTGAGACCGCCGATGCGATCCTTGTCGCCCCTTTATCGAGATCCCAGGACGTGAAAAAGGTTGTCGCCAGGCTTAAGGCCAGTGCCCGCAAAGAGTTCAGCCTGCACACCACCGTATTTCGACCATGGGGCAGTTACACGGTTCTTGAGGAACTGCCGCGCTTTCAAATCAAGCGGATTACCGTTAATCCCGGGGCGAAACTTTCTTTACAGATGCATCACCATCGGCACGAGCATTGGGTTATCGTTGCCGGCACCGCTAAGGTGACAAACGGCGATGAAGAAGTACTCCTTTATGAAAACCAGTCAACCTATATCCCGGCGGGGACCAAGCACCGCTTGGAAAACCCGGGGGTTATCCCGCTTGAGTTGATTGAGGTACAGATCGGCAGCTATTTGGGAGAAGACGATATTGTGCGGTTCGAGGATGTCTATGGGCGGCAGGGTGAGGGCTGAAAGGGAATGTCGCTCCCGAAGCTTCTTTATTGAGTGGCTTCAGGCTCCTCTTTTGCAAGTTCCATTTTACGCTTGCGAAAGGCCTCGACGTATTTGGCGAGGATCCTTCTGCCGTTTTTAGTGATTTTCAGAAAGGTGACTCCGGAAATAAAACGCCCGTCGCAGGGCGCGGCGTGGGTAGTCCGGCCTTCCAGGTTAATGAGGTCGTCTTCCAGGCCGATGGTGAGCAGCAGGCGGGTGCTGGCCTCAAGGGGATAAATTGTTTCCAGCTTTAGGCCGTCAATGCTGACGTCGATGGTTCGGCCCATCGAGTATATGCCTGCCTTGCCATCCTCATCCAAGACAAGATAATCAAGAAGGTGTAGGGCGTCGTAACGGATAAATTTTCTGTGCTCTCGTCGTTTCATAATCTGTCCTGAAGTCTTGCTCACCCGAGACGACCTTTTTCCGGAAAGAGCTGATGAATGGCGTTTCGTTCCGGTCTGACAATACCTCTTTCGGTAATGAGGCTGGTCACCAGCCTTGCCGGAGTGACATCAAAACTGTAGTTTGCCGCCTTCGTTTCTTCGCCGGCCAGAAGTATCGTCCTCATTGCGCCGTGAGTATCCTTGCCGGTAAGAGTGGTAATTTCTTCCCCTGATCTTTGTTCTATCGGAATTTCCATGCCGTTGTCAAGCTTCCAATCAAAAGTAGATGAAGGAAGTGCGACAAAAAACGGCACATCGTTGTCCTTTGCCGCCAGCGCCTTGAGGTAGGTACCGATTTTATTGACCACATCGCCGGTGTGGGTGACCCGGTCGGCACCGACAATAACCATGTCGACCTGTCCGAGCTGCATGAGATGGCCACCGGCATTGTCGCAGATCAGGGTGTTGGGGATGCCTTCTTGCTGAAGTTCCCAAGCGGTGAGTCGCGAGCCTTGGTTCCACGGTCTGGTTTCGTCCACCCAGACATGCACGGGCAGCCCCGCATCGCGTGCCGCGTAGATCGGCGCGGTGGCGCTGCCATGGTCGACGAAGGCCAGCCAGCCGGCGTTGCAGTGGGTGAGGATGTTGACCGGCGCGCCGTTCTTTTTGCCGCTGATTTCTTCTATAATCTTCAGGCCATGCTCGCCGATGCGTCGGCAGAAGTGCGCGTCTTCGTCGGCAATGGTGCAGGCGACCGCGAAGGCTATCGCCCTTTTTTCGTCGGGATCCGGGCTTTTCCCAATCATTTGCAAGATACGTTCAACGGCCCACATGAGATTGCGAGCCGTCGGCCGACTGGCGTCAAAACGTCGGGCGGCATCTGTCATGTATGTGTCGAATGACGTATCCGGCGCCTGCAGGGCCGCAAGATACATGCCGAAACCGGCGGCGGCACCGATGAGCCCGGCGCCGCGGACGTGCATGTCCCGGATGGCGCTGATCATCTCTTCGGCGCTGGCAATCCTCTCAACGATAAAGTTATGGGGCAGTTTTCTTTGATCGATGATACAGATCTGTTGCTTGTTGTGCGGATCGGGCCAGATAGTTCGGTAGTGTGTGCCGTTGTAGTTCATAGCTGTGGTGCGTAGATAATAATAGTGGTCGCTGAAAGTCGTGAATGTTCCTAAGAGCTTGAGCATACTCTTTTGCCAAAAGATTGTAAACCTCGGCATGCCTTGAAAAATGGTGTTTGCCGGGAGGTAAAGCAACAGTTTGATGTATTCGACAAAATTGTAATAATTAATGGTCAACATGACAAATATGTAGTGAATATGTATATTCAACAAATGATCTTTTCAATAAAAACACCTTTAATCATGTTGTTAAGCAAAAAATGTAGGTTTGGCACGGTGGTTGTAAGAGGTCGAGTGTCCAAGTAGTCACAGGCGGTTGATTATTACAATTATGTTGTCATGGGCAATTTCCTGCAGTTGAGAATATTGGTCGGTCCGTCGACAACCGCAACGTGTATTGAGGAGAAGAAGATGAATAAGGCAGATACTGCATTTGTCCTGGCCGCCGCCGGGTTGGTGCTGCTGATGACCCCGGGGTTGGCACTCTTTTATGGGGGGATGGTGAGAAAAAAGAATGTGCTCGGCACGATATTGCAGAGCCTGATTCTCATCTCCCTTATCTCAATTGAGTGGGTATATCTTGGTTATTCCATGTCCTTTGGTCCCGATGTCGGGGGTGTCGTCGGCGATCTGTCGTGGTTTGCTCTGAGTGGCGTCACCAATGCGCCAAGCCCGGATTATGCCAAAACCATTCCGCAAACAGTCTTTATGATTTATCAGTGCATGTTTGCCATCATTACCCCGGCGCTTATCACCGGGGCCTTTGCCGAGCGTGTTCGATTTGTGCCTTTTCTGGTATTTTCAATATGCTGGGCGATTCTTGTTTATAATCCTGTGTGCCACTGGGTATGGGGGAAAGGAGGATGGTTGGGGAGTATCGGGGTGCTCGATTTTGCCGGTGGTTTGGTGGTCCATGCGACGTGCGGCGCTGCTGCTTTGGCCGGGATTCTCGTCCTTGGCCCGCGCAAGGGATACGGCAGGACCAGTTTCATGCCGCACAACCTGCCGATGACCATGCTCGGCACCGGTTTGTTGTGGTTTGGCTGGTTTGGATTTAACGGTGGTTCGGCTTTGGCCGCCGATGAAATTGCCGCCACCGCTTTTGTCGCAACCCACCTTGGTGGAATGGCGGGGATGTTGCTGTGGGTGGTGATGGAATGGCTTACTCGAAAAAAGGTGACGACTCTCGGCGCCGCTTCCGGTGCTATTGCCGGTCTTGCAACCATCACTCCGACGGCCGGTTTTGTTGGCCCCAATTCGGCTATAATCAT
>JBBQVT010000226.1:0-4470 GCA_038211245.1 Desulfobulbales bacterium
GGCGAGATGCTTATTATCTCCCAATTCACGCTCTATGGCGATTGTCGCAAAGGCAGAAGGCCGGGATTTTCAACAGCAGCCCCTCCGGAAATCGCCGAACCTTTATACAATCAATTTATCGAAGAAGTGCGAAGACGGAGAATCCCTGTGACCACCGGCACCTTTCAGGCCGAAATGGCCGTCGATCTTGTCAATGACGGGCCGGTCACCATCCTCCTTGACTCGGAAAAAAACTTTTAATAAGGATATTCAATGACCTTTAGCCCAGGTTCCACCTATGCCGGTTTTGCCCTCAAGAATCATACCTTTGTCCGGGAAATCAACTCGGATGTCTATATATTCGAGCATGAACTGTTGAAATGCCCACTTCTGGCGATTAAAAACAGCGATTCGAACAAGACCTTCACGGCAGCCTTCAATACCGTCCCCACCGATTCGACCGGAGTTGCTCATATCCTTGAACATTCGGTGCTCATGGGGTCGAAAAAATATCCGATCAAGGATGTCTTCGGCGAGATAAACAAAGGAGGGCTCACCACCTTTCTCAACGCCATGACCGGCGCCGACATTACCTACTATCCTTTTGCCACCCGCAACCTCAAGGAATATTTCAATATCATGGATGTCTATTGCGATGTGGTTTTCAATCCGCTGCTGGCAAAAAGCACCTTCGAGCAGGAAGGCTGGCACTATCACCAGGAAGGACCGGACAGTCCGCTTGAGTTTCAGGGGGTCGTCTATAATGAGATGAAGGGCGCCTTCTCCGATCCGATTCGCCATATATTTCACAACATTTTTTCAGGTCTTATGCCCGGCTCCACCTATGCCCACGAATCCGGCGGCGATCCGAAGGACATTCCCGATCTCAGTTATGAACAATTCTGCCGCTTCCATGCCGATCATTATCATCCCAGTAACGGCATGTTCCTCGTGTATGGTGATGCCCCCCTGGCAGACGAACTCCATTATCTTCAGAACAAATTTCTATCAGCTTTTACCACCCCGGGCAAACAAGCCGGTATTGAAGAGGGTCAATCGCCTTCGCAGCCGGTATTCATCACCGAAACCTATGCCGTCGACAGCAGTGATATCGCCGGCAAAACCTTTCTCGCCGTCGGTACAAGTGTGGCAACCATCGCCATGCGCCGCGAGAACACCGCCTTTCAGATCATTGCCAACATCCTTTTCAACTCCGACGGCTCACCGCTGAAGAACGCCATTGTCGGGAGTGGGCTGTGCAAGGATTTCGGCGGTTTTTTCATGGCCACCTCGTCCAGCAAAACTCTGATGATCACCTATTTGGTCGGCAGTGAAGAGCAGCATCGCGACACCTTCCTTGATCTCTACAAGACCTCTCTGGCAAAAATGGTGCAGGAGGGCCTTGATCGGGATCTGGTGCTGGCCGAGCTGAATAAATTTGAATTCAACGTCCGGGAAGAGGCCAGCAAGGCCCAGCGCGGTCTTGACCTCATCAGCAAAGCAATGACCGGCCTTAAATACGGTACCGACCCAATTGACAATCTGATGAGCGAGGAACTGATAGTTTCTCTGCGGCACAAGGCTTTGAACGAAGGCTACTTTGAAGAGCTTATCCGACACTATCTGCTCGACAACCCGGCACCGGTGGTCGTCACCCTGGTCCCCGACCCGGAAAAACAAAAAAGGACCCAGGCTGAGGAGCAACAACGCTTAGCCGCCCACGATGCGGCAATTTCCGAAGACGATAGAAACGCCCGAATCAAGCATACTAGGGAATTGATGGAGGAGCAGCTGCAACCGAACAGCGTCGAGACACTCTCGCTTCTGCCGCAGCTGTCGCTTGCCGACCTGACAACCAAGGTTGATTTTCCGAGCGTTGTGCCGACCGAGATGTTTGGCCGGCAGGTACTCGTCAGCGAGCTTGCCACCAACCATATTACCTATCTCGATGTTGGGTTTGATTTTTCCTGCCTACCGCCGGAACTCCTGCCGCTCCTTGATCTCTTCGGCACCATTGTCACCGAAATCGGCACGAAAAGACTGAGCTACCAGCAGTTTGCCAAGGAAGTCGCCACCTGCACCGGATCCTTTGCCCACACCCTGACCACCTACACCCACCGCCTGCAAGGGGAGGTAACCAGACCGGTGTTCTGGGTGCACCTGAAATGTTTGCCGGAGTATCTGGAGCAAGCGCTGCAGCTCCTCGCCGAGGTCTTTTCTTCGGTCTCTTTTGCCGATAGGGCGAGGATTCGCGAGATCGTCGACCGAGAATTCGCCTGGGCCGAACATGCCGCCCAGAGTGAAGGGTACAATCTTCCGGCTACCCGGGTTTTTGCCCATCTGAGCACCGCCGGACACTACAATGAGATAGTCAACGGGGTGACTTCCTACCTGGCCCTCAAAGAGCTGGCCCAGGGCTATGCGGCAAAAGAGGAAAGTTTTCTCGCCTCCCTGGGGCAAATCGCCACCTTGCTCTTCAACAGCAACAACCTGCTCCTCGCCACAACCGCCGACAGCCGCGAGCTCGGCCACCTCATGCAGGTCGGCGGCTGCATCGTCGATGCCCTCAGTTCCGAGCCGCGGGTCACTTACACCCTGCCACCATTGCAACTTGCAGACCATGAGGCCTTCATCACCTCAGCCGAGGTGGTCTTCGCCGTCCAGGGCGGCAATCTGCTAAAAAACGCCGACGGCTATAACGGCCACTTCGAGGTATTAAAGACGTATCTGTCCCGCGATTATCTTTGGAATACCGTGCGGCAAATGGGTGGCGCCTATGGCTGCTTCATCCAGTTCGGGCAACTGAGCGGTAACCTGGCCTATGTCAGCTACCGCGACCCGCAGGTGAAAAAGACCTATGACGCCTACAACGGCGTGCCGAATGTCGTCGCTGCTCTTACCCTTCCGGATAAGGTTCTCGAACAGTTGATCATCGGCACCTATGGCAATTTCGATCCGCTGCAGAGCGCCGCAGCCAAAGGGGCCACCGCCAGAAACGACTATTTGAACGGCATTGACGCCCTGTATAAGCAACAGCGGCTGACCGAAATCACCGCCACCACCCTTGCCGATCTGCGCAGCTTTGCCCCGGCCTTCGCCGCCATGACGGCGAACAGCCATCGGGCGATTATCGGCAACAGAAGCAAGATCGAGGCTGCCGGAGCGCTTTTCGATACCATTATTGAATTGTAGTTAAAATACCCCTCAATCAAAACAACAACTTTCCAAGGAGAACAGGATGATCTACTCTTCTGAAGTCATGGAAATGTGCCGGGTGGCGCAGGGAGCCAATCATGGCCCTGCACCCATTCCTCAAGAAGGCGCATGGACAAAAATAAAAGAAATCAGCGACATTTGTGGCCTGACCCATGGCGTCGGCTGGTGCGCCCCGCAACAGGGTGCCTGCAAGTTGACCCTCAACATCAAAAACGGCATCATCGAAGAGGCCCTGATCGAGACCATCGGCTGCACCGGCATGACCCATTCGGCGGCCATGGCCTCGGAGATCCTGCCCGGCAAGACCATCCTTGAGGCGCTCAATACCGACCTGGTGTGCGATGCCATCAACGTGGCGATGCGCGAACTTTTCCTGCAGATCGTTTACGGTCGCAGCCAGTCTGCCTTTTCGGAAGGCGGCCTGCCTATCGGCGCAGGCTTAGAGGACCTCGGCAAGGGCTTACGTTCGGTTATCGGTACCATGTACGGCACCGTCGCCAAGGGCCCACGTTATCTGGAAATGGCCGAAGGCTACGTTACTGAAATTGCTCTTGATAATAACGACGAAATCATCGGCTACAAATTCGTCGGTCTCGGCAAGATGATGGCTGCCATCAAAAAAGGTGTGGACGCCAACCAGGCACTGAAAGACGCATCGGGAACCTACGGCCGCTTTGCCGAAGCTGTTAAAACCATCGATCCAAGAAAGGAATAGGGGGAAGAACCATGGCACTGTTTGAAAGTTACGACAGGCGGATAGGCCAGATTATTCCGGTCCTGGAAAAATACGGGATGAAATCCCTGGAAGAGGCAGGCGAAGTCTGCAGCAAATACGGGGTCGATGTTGCGGCCATCGTCCGCGGTATCCAGCCCATCTGCTTTGACAATGCGGCCTGGGCCTACACCTTAGGCGCTGCCATAGCCATCAAAAAGGGTCAGAAAAAGGCGGCGGAGATCGCCGCAACCCTCGGCGAAGGGTTGCAGGCCTTCTGCATTCCCGGCTCGGTCGCCGATGACCGCAAGGTCGGCATCGGACACGGCAATCTCGCTGCCATGCTGCTGAACGAAGGCACATCCTGCTTTGCCTTTTTGGCCGGACATGAATCGTTTGCCGCTGCCGAAGGGGCAATCGGTATCGCCAGATCGGCCAACCGGGTACGCACCAATCCGCTGCGGGTTATTCTCAATGGGCTCGGCAAGGACGCCGCCAAGATTATCTCGCGGATCAACGGTTTTACCTATGTCGAGACCACATTCGATTACGCCGGCGGCAAG
>JBBQVT010000227.1:0-4407 GCA_038211245.1 Desulfobulbales bacterium
CATGCGATATCTGCTTTCCATGTTTCATAACGATAAAACCAACCCGAAAAATGGGCAGTTAATCTTCACTACCCACGACACTTCTCTCTTGGATCAGGATTTAGTTCGGCGGGATCAGGTCTGGTTTGTCGAAAAAGATAAATCCAATGCCAGCCAGCTCTATCCGCTCACCGACTTCAAACCCAGGGCAGGAGAAGCCCTGCAGAAAGGTTATCTCAGCGGCCGTTACGGTGCTTTGCCTTATACCAGTGAGGCAAACCACTGATGGCGGGCCAACTCTTTCATCGGAGAAGAGCCAAGAGAGCCGATGAACTGCGCCGGGAGGCGCAGAAGCGCGAGCCATATGATGTTGTGTTGATCGTTTGTGAGGGAGCAAGACAGAACCGAAATATCTGCAGGAACTTCGTAATGCCTTCAAGCTGAGCACCGCCAATATCAGAATTGCCGGTTTTACCGAAAAATGTATCGTCAGTTTTGTCGAGATGTACAAGAAATGCGCGCGAAACATGAAAGGGCTGATGCTCAAACACCCATCGATTGAAGAACGGATCGACCTTATCCGCACACTCCAGGCAATCAGTGCTGCCCGCGGCATCACCCTGCAAACCTGCGCTGTCGGTAGTGAGCCGACAGAGGCAGGAAGAGCTTCCGGCAAATGCATCGACGACGAACTCGTTGCAAGAATCACTGGAACCGGAATACGCGCCGGAAAAGATAAAAATCAACGCCGCCAATGCGGCTGCAAAGAACGATTCTTCGTCCTCCTCGCGCCTGAATCACCCCTGTCGGTTCTGGTTATTTTGGATTTATCTATTTTTCCGCATTGACAGCCATTCCTCGAAAGTTTATCTATGTCACTCACAAGCAATGTGCGAATTCCGCATATTTTCTAAGGTTTTTCCTTACATTTTTTTAAGCTTTCGCCCTACTCTTTTTTAAGCATTACTCCTACGCATTTCTCCGCATTTTTCCTACCTATAAAAAAGCAATCGGCTGATTTTCTTCTCACCCTCATTCCTCTATAGTAGCTGATAACATTTAGAGAATCTTCTCTTTCGTCTACCGAGAGACGGTTCCCCTGATTTCCTCGTCATGTGGGAGACTTTTTTATACGGCCATGACGAGCGCGCTTTTCCCGGTTTCCTTGTGCCGGAATGGCAAGGAGGTGGATGGCGCGACTACATACGGGACACGGTTCGGCTTTCTAAGTGCCGAACTTCACACTTCTTACCTCACTTGTGATAAGCAAGAAAGGAGTCTTAAATGGGAGTATCAAGGCGGGATTTTCTTAAACTGTCAGGCGGCACCGTTCTGGTGGCAACGCTTGGCGTGAACCTCGATCCGGCAAAGGCCTTTGCCAAGGATTTGCGGATCAAAAATGCCAAGCAGACGACGACGATCTGTCCGTACTGCTCCGTAGGGTGCGGCATAATTGTCTACGTAGAGAACGGCAAGATCATCAACACCGAGGGTGATTCCGATCATCCGATCAGTGAGGGGACACTTTGCGCCAAGGGCTCTTCCGTGAGCCAGCTCGTCAACAACGACACCCGTGTCAAAAAGCCGATGTACCGCGAACCCGGCGGGGCGGCTTGGAAAGAAGTGGAATGGGACTGGGCCTTGGACAGAATCGCCCGCCTGGTCAAAGACGCTCGGGATAAAAGCTTCAAGAAAACCAGCAAGGCCAAAGTCAAAGAGAAGCAGGCCGACGGCACGATGCTCGATGTTGAAAAAGAATTCGTCGTTAACCGCACCGACGCCATCGCCCACATCGGCAGCGCCGCTCTGGACAACGAGGAGTGCTATATCCTGCAAAAAATGATTCGGTCCTGGGGCCTGGTGCATATAGAGCACCAGGCGCGTATCTGACACAGTGCAACTGTTGCGGCTCTGGCAGAGTCGTTCGGACGCGGTGCAATGACCAACCACTGGATTGACCTGAAAAACGCCGATGTAATCTTGGCAATGGGTTCCAATCCTGCTTCAAACCATCCCATCTCCATGAAATGGATCAAACGGGCCCAGGAGAAGGGCGCAAAGCTGATTTGCGTAGACCCCCGTTTTACCCAGACAGCCGCGAAAGCGGATCTTTATGCCCCTCTTCGTTCCGGGACCGATATCGCCTTTCTTGGCGGTATGATCAATTATATCCTGGAAAAGGAACTGTTCTTTAAAGAATACGTTGTCAACTATACCAATGCCGCCTTCCTGGTATCCCCCGATTATAAGGGACCGGCAGACCTCGACGGTTTGTTCTCCGGCTATAACCTGGAAAAGAAAAATTACGATAAAACCACCTGGTCTTTCCAGAAAGGTGCAGATGGCATCGCCCTAAAGGATCCAACCCTGCAAGATCCCAACTGCGTGTTCCAGCTTCTGAAAAAACATTATGCCCGCTATACCGTCGACAAGGTGGTAAGCATCACCGGAACTCCCAAAGACAAATTGCTGGCAGTCTACGAAATTTACGGCTCCACCGGCAAACCGGACCGAGTCGGCACCGAGTGTTACGCCATGGGCTGGACCCAGCACACGGTCGGCACCCAGAATATCCGGGCGATGACCATCATCCAGGTACTGCTCGGCAACATGGGCATGGCCGGCGGCGGTATCAACGCCATGCGCGGTGAGGCCAACGTGCAGGGTTCAACCGACTACGGTCTCCTCTTCCATATCCTGCCCGGTTACAACCCGACGCCCAACGCTGCCTGGCCCGATCTTGCAACCTACATCGAAAAAAACACCCCGACCACCAAGGAGCCGCAAAGCGTCAACTGGTGGGCCAATCGTAATAAATACATCGTCAGCTACCTCAAGGCCGTTTACGGCGACGCGGCAACCAAGGAAAACGATTTCGGGTATTCCTGGCTGCCGAAGACCGATGTCGGCCAGAACGCCTCGTGGCTGATGATCTTTGACAAGATGTTGAAAGGCGATTTTGAAGGGTTCTTTGCCTGGGGCCAAAACCCGGCCTGCTCCGGGGCCAACTCCAACAAAACCCGCGAGGCCATGACCAAACTCAAGTGGCTGGTAAATGTCAATCTTTTTGACAATGAGACCGGCTCCTTCTGGCGCAGTCCCGGCTTGAAAGCCAAGGATATTCAGACCGAGGTATTCTTTTTGCCCTGCTGTTCCTCCATGGAAAAAGAAGGCAGTATCGCTAACTCCGGACGCTTGGCGCAGTGGCGTTATAAGGCCGTTGAACCGCTTGGCCAATCAAAGCCCGACGCCGAGATTGCCAACGAACTGTTCTTCAAGGTTCGCGAGCTTTACAAGAAAGAGGGTGGTGCCTTCCCCGACCCGATCCTCAACCTGAGCTGGAACTACGGTGAAAAAGACGCCGCCGGCAAGGTCAAACACGTGGATGTTCACGCCATTGCCAAGGAAATCAACGGCTACTGGCTGGAAGATGTCTACGACAAGAAAGTCGATCCGCCGAAACTCCTCGGTAAAAAGGGCGATCTGGTCACCAGCTTCCCGGCTCTGCAGGCCGATGGCACAACCTCATGCGGCAACTGGATCTATTGCAACTCCTACATCTTAAAGGACGGCAAACCGGTCAACATGATGGCACGGCGCGGCAAAGAGGACCCAACCGGGCTTGGGCTCTATCCAAATTGGGCATGGGCCTGGCCGGTAAACAGGAAGGTTATTTACAACCGGGCCTCGGTTGACCCCCAGGGACAACCCTGGGATCCAAAACGGCCGTTGCTCAAATGGAATAAGGAGAAATCCACTTGGGAAGGGGATGTCGTTGATGGTGGTGGACCACCGCCGGGATTGACGGGTGGCAAGTTACCCTTCATCATGAAAGCCGATGGTATCGCCTCGATCTTCGGACCGGGTCTTGCGGAAGGCCCTTTCCCGGAGCACTACGAGGCACTGGAATGTCCGGTCGAGAAGAATTCGATGTCCGGACAGCGGATCAACCCAACCATCAAGATTTTCGGCGACAAGATGGATGCCTTTGCTACCTGCGACATGCGCTTCCCCTTTGTCGGGACAACCTACCGGGTGTCGGAGCACTGGCAGACCGGTTGCATGACACGGCACTGTTCCTGGCTCCTGGAAATGCAGCCCCAGAACTTTGTGGAGATGAGCATTGAACTGGCCAAAGATCTGAAGATCAACAATGGCGATACTGTGGTCGTCTCTTCCGCCCGCGGCGAGGTGAAAGCGGTTGCGATGGTCTCCGAACGGTTCAAACCCTTCAAGATAGCCGACTCGACCGTCCACCAGGTCGGTATGCCCTGGCATTTCGGTTGGCAGTTCCCGGAAGACGGCAGCGGGTATGACAGCGCCAACCTGCTTACACCGAACGTGGGTGACGCGAACACAATGATACCCGAGTCGAAGGCCTTCATGGTCAACGTCCGGAAGGCATAGGGGGTGTAATATGGCAAACGA
>JBBQVT010000228.1:0-4405 GCA_038211245.1 Desulfobulbales bacterium
GGCAGAAATATGGGGACACTATATATATTCAACTCAATAAGTTTGACCAAACTGACCTGATTTACGAAGGGATACCAATCGTTGTCAATGTTATGCCCCGGCCTCAGAGTATGTGCCTCCATGCCGACAGCCTTCCCGCCACAAGTCGTTTACGAAACCCTTGCAGTATTGTATATAACGACTTTGTGCATTCCTTATCCCGTTCCCGCACCAAGTGCCGGAGCGACAACCCAACAAGGAGGACAGGCAATGAACGATTGTATCTTTTGTAAAATTGTCGCGGGCCAGATTCCCGCGAAAAAACTCTATGAAGATGATGACGTATTGGCCTTCTGGGATATTTCCCCGCAGGCGCCGATCCATTTCCTGGTCATTCCCAAAAAGCATATCGCCGCCCCGGTAGATGTTCTCGAAGAAGATGACCGGCTGATCGGCAAGCTCATTCGTATCGGCGGCCAATTGGCCAAAGAAAATGGGGTGGCTGACGGCTTCCGGGTGATCTTCAATAACGGCACAAAGGCCGGGCAGGTGGTGTTCCATATCCATCTGCACATCATCGGCGGCCGGGAAAAGCCCTGGCCAATGTAACTTTAGCGGTAAGACCCGCCACCAAACGAACGAAGTATTTGAAGACAGGCCCATCGCCAACAAGGAAAAATCAGAATGGAACAGTGGTTTACACAACTCTCACCGATAATGCAGGCCCTTTGCGGAACGAGCTTCACCTGGTTGGTGACGGCTCTCGGCGCAGGTCTGGTCTTTTTCTTTAAAACTATCGACCGTAAAGTATTGGACGGCATGCTCGGGTTTGCCGCCGGAGTTATGATTGCCGCAAGTTTCTGGTCGCTGCTGGCTCCGGCCATCGAGATGGTGGAAACCTCCGGCGGTATACCCTGGCTGCCGCCGCTGGTGGGCTTTCTCAGCGGTGGTTTATTCCTCTGGGGAGTAGACAGGATTCTCCCGCATCTGCACCCTGGCTTTCCTGAGAAAGACGCAGAGGGGATAAAAACCAGTTGGCAGCGTTCGGTCCTCCTTGTATTGGCCATCACCCTGCATAACATCCCAGAAGGGTTGGCGGTGGGAGTTGCCTTTGGCGCAGCGGCGGCAGGGCATCCGGCGGCATCTCTGGGTGCGGCCATCGCTCTTGCGGTCGGTATCGGCATCCAGAATTTCCCGGAAGGTGCGGCAGTTTCCGTGCCGCTCCGCCGGGAGGGGATGTCCCGGTTTAAAAGTTTCATGTACGGTCAGTCTTCCGGCTTAGTCGAACCCATCGCCGGAGTCATCGGCGCCGCCGCTGTAATCTATATGCAGCCTATCCTGCCCTATGCCCTTTCGTTTGCCGCCGGGGCAATGATCTATGTGGTCGCCGAAGAACTGATCCCCGAATCACGGGCCGACAAACATTCGGATATTCCGACCATCGGCGTCATGATCGGTTTTGCCATCATGATGACCCTTGATGTGGCCCTCGGCTGAGATGTCGATGATTGTTAATGCGGTAGGGTACATTCCATGCACCTTTATAACAGATGGTGCATGGAATGCACCCTACGCGGTGCCGGTTTTTGATGCAGTCAGGCGGGACTATGAATGAGTTTGCCTCGGACATAACCGCTGTCTTGACAAAAATTCTGCCGCAGGCCCTTCCTCCGCCAACCCTTCTCCTGCTCTTTGCCGGCGGTTTTGTCGTGCTGCTTTTTACGACGCTTGCCGGGATGGTCTATCTCCTCGGGCAAAACCGGCGGCTGCGCGAAGCCCTGCGCAAACTTGCCGTCGCCGAACAACGTGGCGCGCATCAGGAAATTCGCGCCGCAAAACTCATCACCTTGCTGAAAAACGAACGGAAACACGCGCTGGAAAAACTCAACCTCCTCCAGGATGCCCGCGAGGAAATGAGCCTGCGCTTTGCTAATTTGGCGCAACAGATCTTCGATGAAAAAAGCGCCCGCTTCAGTGAACTGAACAAGGATCGCCTGGAATCGATCCTCCTGCCTTTTAATCGCCAACTGGTCGCCTTCAAGCAGGAGATCAACGAAATCTACCGCAGCGACAGCCGCGAACGACTGTCGCTGAAGGGCGAAATTCTCCAGCTGCGCGATCTCAACCAACAGATCAACCGCGAGGCGATGAACCTGACCCGCGCCCTGAAAAGCGACACCAAGGTCCAGGGGAACTGGGGCGAGCTGGTTCTGAACCGGGTGCTGGAAAAGTCCGGCCTGCGTCTCGGCCAGGAATACCATACCCAGGGCGGTTTTCGCGACGACGGCAACCGCTTGCTGAAACCGGATGTCATTATCCATTTGCCGGAAGGCCGGGATATTATCGTCGACTCGAAGGTGTCGCTGCTCAGCTGGGAGCGCTATGTCACCTGCGACGACGAGGGCGAACGAGCCGGTCACCTGACACAGCATGTACGAGCGGTGCGCGACCATGTTGCCAGCCTCGGCGGCAAAAACTATCCGGGCCTTGCCGGCATTCATTCCCTCGATTTCGTCCTCATGTTCATGCCCATCGAGTCGGCCTTTTCCGCCATCTTTCAGCAGGATGACAACATCTTTACCGAGGCCCTGGCCGGCAATGTGGTCATCGTCACCCCCACTACCCTGCTGGCAACGCTGCGAACCATTGAAAATATCTGGAAATATGAGCAGCAAAGCAAGAACTCCCAGGAAATCGCCAGGCGCGCGGGCATCATGTATGACAAGTTCCGCAGTTTTGCCGAGGAGATGGAAAAGATCGGCAAGCAACTGGCCACCTGCCATGCCACCTACGACACCGCCTTTCTGAAACTGACCCGTGGCCGCGGCAATCTGATCGCCCATGCCGAACAGCTGCGGGAGCTGGGGGTGCAGATTAAAAAAGAGCTGCCGAAATCGATCACCGATATTGCTGATTGCCAGCCGGAAAGCGCGCCCTTGTCCGCACCAGGAGAGCTCCTTTGAAGAGGGTGCATTGACCTTTTTCAGAACAGCTGGTGCATGCATTGCACCCTCCGGCAGGCGGATCGAAGACATTGGTGCTGTTGCAGTTGCTAAGTCTTCTAAAAGATGGTAGTTGGACCTGATGCTTTTCATCTCGGCTGCCTGCCATCGGCAGTGAGCGGCCTGAACAATCGCCAACCCCATTCATGAGTTCGGAGGCGCCGGTGCTGTTACATCACACTTTTATCGACATCGCCAAGCAGTTCGGGAAGAAACCGGCAATCCACGATTTTACCACCAGCCGGGAACTCACCTATGCAAGATCCCTGATCGCCAGCCTGATCCTCGCACAAATTTTCAAGAAACTCGATCCGGGATTCACCGGCATCATGCTGCCGACCTCCGCCGGCTGTATCCTTTCCAAGATCGGGGTGCTGATGAGCGGCCGTATCCCGGTGATGATCAACTACTCGACCGGGGCGCAGCATAACGCCAGATACGCCCAGCAAAAGTGCGACTTTACAACCATCATCACCTCCAGAGCACTCCTGGAGAAGATCGAGTGCCCCCATGTCGACGGCATGCTGTATATCGAAGACATCATGGCCGGCATCAGCTCCGGGCAAAAACTCCGGGCCGCTGCCATCGCCGCCCTGCCCGCCGCGGTAATCAAGATGCTGATCCATCGGGGCCTGGAAGACGACACGGCGGTGATACTCTTCACCAGCGGCAGCGAAAAAGACCCCAAGGCGGTGCAGCTTACCCACAAAAACCTCCTGACCAATATCGCCTCGGTGTCGCCGATTTTCAATTTTCGCAGTGAAGACACGTTCATGTGCACCCTGCCCTATTTTCACGTCTTCGGCTTGATGACCACCTTCTGGCTGCCGATCTCCCATGGCATGACCATGCTGACCTACGCCAACCCCCTTGATTTTAAAAAGGTTTGCAGCATAATCAGGGAGCATAAAGCCACCTTCATAGTCGGCACCCCGTCGTTCTTCTGGGGCTATCTGCGCAAATCCGAGGACGGCGATTTCGCCTCCCTGCGCATTGCCATGACCGGTGCCGACAAATGTTCCGATGCCCTGCGCGAGGGCTTTAAGACCAAACACAACATCACCCTCTACGAGAGCTACGGAGCAACCGAGTGTTCGCCGGTTATTTCCGTCAACACCCCGGAATATAACCGGCCGGGCAGCGTCGGCAAACCGGTTCCCGGCCTTCTGGTGCGGATTGAAAATTACCAAACCGGCGAAGAATGCGCTCTTGGCGCAGATGGCCGCATCCTGGTCAAGGGCGACAGCGTCATGAAGGGCTATTTCAATGATTTTGAGCAGACCTCCCTGCACATTCGCCACGGCTGGTACGATACCGGCGATATGGGCAATCTTGACCAAGACGGCTATCTTTGGCATGTCGGCCGCTTGAAACGCTTTGTGAAGATCGGCGGAGAGATGGTCTCCCTGGTGAAAATCGAGGAT
>JBBQVT010000229.1:0-4294 GCA_038211245.1 Desulfobulbales bacterium
CCTTTTCAATAACATCGAGAATGCTGAGTTTTTTCCACTGATGCGTCTCCACCAAATGAAGTATATCGTTACTGAGTTCCTGCTTATAGTATTCGGGATGAATTTCGCTGAATGGCAGAAACCCGTTCTTCTCAGTACCGTAGTCAACGAATGCTGCCTGCAGACTGGGCTCTATTGCCACTATTCGGGCCTTATAGATATTAGTCTTGGTCTGGGTTCTGGAAATTGTCGAGACATGGATGGATTCAAGTCTTCCATCTTCGAGTAGCGCCAATCGGCACTCCTCCGGCTCTTCGGCATTAATCAAAAGCTTGCAGACTCTTTTCACTTCTTCATGGGGCGTTTCATCTACCGGCTCGTCTTCTTCCGACTCGTCGTCCATCAAGTCATCTTCATCGTACTGTTGGTCGCCATGATCTTCGTAAGTATTACGCTTATGTCTGTCCGAAGCGACATGCCCTTCAGGACCAGCCCCCTCGGGGCTATCATCTGCTGTTTCCAGGCTTGGCGTTTCATGCACAATCGGTTTTTTGCCACCTCTTCTGCCTCTTCTGCCGCGACCGCTCTTTGCTTTTCGCCGGCCTCGCGAGCCTCCTTCTTCCTCGTCTTTGGTCGTAGTTCCGACTATTTCAATACCTTCCCCGCCTCCTGCAGCAACAGCTTCCTCGCTTGGGGGAGCGATCCTCTCCTCGGGCTTGAGATCTTTTGCCGCCTGACGTTTTCTCGGCGATCTTTTCCTTGCAGGTTTTGCCGGCAATAACCCTGTTACCCGTTCCTGCCCACTCGTTTGGTCGTTATCCAACACTTCTTTCTCGACGGCTGCAGGTGCAACAGCTTCGTTTGCCTCTGTTTGTTTTGAAAGGGAATCTTTCCGGCGCGGCAACCTTTTCCTAGCCGGCGTTTTTTTGGGCTCGGTTGTTTCCGCGACCACCGAAACTGGTTCAGATGGTGCAGTACTCTTCCACCACGCACCGGTTGTTGCTTTTATCTGAACAATCTTTTTTTCGGTAGTATTTTCTTTATTTTCAGTCATATTCACCTCTTCTCCGACTATCAACATTTCCCTGAAGATATCCGGAACATTTACATTTTTTTGTAATCATATACATTGCAGGCGAATCGATTAGCCAAACAATGCTACAATCACCGCTTTTTGTTTTCCAATTCTACCGGCACGCATTCCGCAAGGTCAATTTCAGCAAATGGCTACAGAGATAAGGCTGCAGACCACAACTCATACAATGTGTAACAGGCTGAAAATGCGCAAACTTGCTGAACACGTACCTCCATTTTGACTGCAGGAACAATCAGGTTTTTCCACAAATCGGCGGGGGTACCTGGATTCCATGACTGCCTGGATTCTATCCCAGCGGAGCACTCTCCTTTGCTCCCCGAGACATTAGTACTGTCAATTGCAGTGAAACACAAATATTATTTATTTTCAGAAACATGCTGAAGTTTTTTCTTCATATTCTCCCCCAGTTCATAAAGATTATTTGATCTTCTCCACCGATTATGCTTTCTTTAGTTATATGGGAAAGATATTAAATATATCATAGATCCTCTCAATGACTTTAAACTTGACAGTGTTCTCTGAGAACCGTACATTTCCATTTTTACCGCTTTTCAATGATCGGCATCTCGCTTTGCCTTCACTTTCAGGCTTACATGCATGATGAATTTTCACCAGGATCTGTTATATTGTTGCTCCCTGTGGTAATCTGCAAGATCTTTACTTTCGCCACAATAATCTCTCGAAAGGAGTCTATCGTGTCCCTCCGTCTGCCTCAAATATCCGGTCTGCGCCTGATGCTCCTCCTCTCTTTTCAACTGGCGAACGGCGTTCCGCAAGACGTTTTTGGTGAAAAGGTGGCTACCGATAAGTGGAATATTTCCGCCGACAAGGTGAACCGCTATGAAAACCCCAACAGTATCGTTGCCCAAGGTAATGTTATTCTTGAAAAAAACGAAAAAGTTACCCCCAGACCCCAACATGAACTAAAAACTACTGCCTGGTCGGAGCTTCTCGAAGAACAAGTCAAAACACCGCCGGTTCGTGCCGAGCAAATCGAGAAAACCAACACGCCGGAATATCATACAACGGTAACCATAAAAGCCGACTGGATGGTTTATGATGTAGAACTTGAATCCATAAAGGCCAAAGGCAATGTTCAGGTAACGAACAAAGAGGAACAGCTTTTCGCCAAGGAAGTAACACTCAATCTCACCAAAGAAACCGGCAAATTTACCGATGCAACTATTCTCCGCAATGAACTGTCCCTGCATCTTGAAGGGAAATCAATTGAAAAAACCGGATTCGACACCTATCGCATTGATGATGGTTGGGTCATCACCTGTAAACTGGCAGAAGGCGAAACACCTCCCTGGAGCTTCTCCAGTGCCAATACTGAAATCACGAAAGGTGGCTACGCGCTGCTGAAACATGCACGCTTCAACATCAAGGATGTGCCCATCTTCTACTCGCCATATATGATTTTGCCGGCAAAAAATACCCGACAAAGCGGCCTCCTTTTTCCCTATCTTTCCACTTCGAAAATTAGTGGCGCTGGCATCAATGTCCCATTTTTTCTCAATATTTCAGATTCGGCGGATGCCACATTTTTTCCCGAATACTATGCAAACCGCGGTTTCATGCCAGGGGCTGAATTTCGCTATGTATCAAGCGTCACCAACAAGGGCATGTTCACGGCAAGTTTTCTCAAGGACGAACTCTCGGATCCCTCGGTGACCGGTTATTACAACGATACCGGATATACCCACGACAACAGCGACCGATATTGGATTCGCGGTAAAGCCAACCATACCTTCGGTGATGTATGGCAATCCCGCCTCGATCTCGATATCGTTTCCGACCAGGATTATCTCAACGAGTTTAATTCCGGTGTTACCGGTTTCAAAAGCACATATGATCGTTATCTTGAGGGCTTTGGCCGCGGGTTCCAAAATCAAACTGATACCAATCGCCAGAATTCCTTAAAAACCCTTCGCAGCTTCAAAGGCATGTCCCTTGAAGCTAATCTGTTGGCAATTGACGATACCCGAACCAATACCAGTGGCACAAACACCCCCCTTTGGAAATTACCCGGAGTCGGTTTTTCCGGTGCATTGCCGATAGGCGAAACCACTTCCTATTTCGATTGGAGCAGCTCCTACGTAAATTATTGGCGAAAGGACGGTACCGGCGGCCAACGAATCGATCTTAAACCAGCAATTTCTGCCCCGATTCCTATCAGCCCATATCTGGAAACTTTGGCAACGGTTGCCCTGCGTGACACTTTCTATTATGTCCAAGCCTATGGCGATGCTGTATGGAACCAGGATGAGTCCCAGAATAGATTTTTACCGGAATACAAGATCGAAGTAGCAACCACGCTCGAACGAAATTTTCTCACCGGAGACGGTGCGTTGGATGGTTTTACCCATCAGGTTCGGCCATTCGTTAAGTATGACCATATACCGAGCCTCGATCAGACAATTTTTCCCCAATGGGACGATATTGACCAAATTCTATCGAGAAATGCCATTATCTATGGCATGGATAACGCTTTCAACGCCTTATCCCCTCCAGGCCTGAATCAGGGAGCGGTATGGGATGCCGCCACTCTACGAGTGGAACAAGCTTGGAATCTCCACAAAAATCCATCTGACGAACCACTCTCGGCAATTTTTGCAAGACTCGGCTGGGCGCCGGTTCCTTTTGCCAGAGTTCTCTACAGATCCTCCTATGATGTCTACGACAGCAACTTCACCAGCCATACCTTCGGCGGCGAATACCGCAACAGCCGGGGTGACCAGTTTGGACTTGATTATAGTTTCAAGGAAAAAGGTTACACTGACATAAGTGACCTTGATTCAGTCGGTTTAACCGAAGAAATACAACAAATTAACGCGAATTTCCGTTCACCTTTGCCATTCATCAACAGTTGGATTGCCGGTGCTGGGGTTGAGCACTCCTTGTCACAGGACCAAACAATTAAGGCCAACGGCTCCCTCACCTATTTGGCAAATTGCTGGTCAGTGACCTTTGAAACCAAGTATACACCGATAGACACCGCATTTGTTGTGTTATTCAATCTGGCAAACATCGGAACCCCCTTTGGAGTTCCTCTCAATTAAGCCATTGTGAAATAATAACATGGCCAATATTGACATCTTTAACGGCGATGCCGATGGAATTTTCTCACTCCATCAGTATCGCCTGCATGACCCATTGCCCAAAGCATCTTTACTTACCGGTGTCAAAAGGGATTTTTGTTTGCTCTCACAGCTTGAA
>JBBQVT010000230.1:0-4130 GCA_038211245.1 Desulfobulbales bacterium
CCTTGTCAATCACACCTGGCCCGGCAATGTCAGGGAATTAAAGGGGGCATTTGAGTACGCCTTTGTCACCTGTCATGAGGAAATAATTCGACCCTGCCATCTGCCGGAGACCATTTTGCGGCCGAAATCCGCGCAACAGGCCACTGTTCCGAAAAAAGCCGCTTTCAATCTCCAGGCTATTGAAAAGCAGGAACTGCTGGAAATCCTCGAACGAACCGGTGGCAATCAGTCCAAGGCCGCCGAAATCCTCGGGGTTTCCCGGGTGACTATCTGGAACCGAATGAAACGCTACGGGATCGATGCCAAGAGGATGATTGAAGTTCGTTGAGGTTCGTTAGAGAAAAATTATCTTCTCATTTACTCAGCAATCTTTGGGTAAATATGCTTTATAACGGCAGTTCTATAAAAAACCTCGTTTGTTCGTTATTCTCTTCTTTGGCACATCGCACCGATAATCCTATGGTCACTCCCGAGCAATCCTCCAAATATTCCTTTCGCGAAGAACTTGCCCACGGCATCAGCCATGGGATAGGGGCTGGACTGGCCATCGTCGGCATGGTCTTTCTCCTGATCGCCGCCATTCGATATGGAGACAGCCTGAACATCGTCAGTGCGGCGGTCTACGGCAGCAGCCTTATCCTGCTCTACCTGGCCTCAACCCTCTATCACTTGATTTCCCACCCCGGTATTAAACGGATTTTCCAGAAGCTTGATCATTCAATGATCTATATTCTTATTGCCGGCACCTACACCCCTCTCACCTTGGTGACTCTACGCGGCGGATGGGGGTGGACCATCTTTGGCCTGGTGTGGGGCATGGCCCTCTTTGGTCTGGTGCTGGAGGTGGTTCTGCCGCGGAGAATTGGCTGGCTCTCCATTATCCTCTATCTGGGGATGGGCTGGTTGATCGTCCTTGCTGCCAAACCGCTGCTGGCCTCTCTGGCAACTGGGGGCCTCATTCTTCTTGTTGTCGGGGGGCTGTTCTACTCGCTTGGTGTAATCTTTTATGCCTGGGAGAAACTCACCTATAACCACGCCGTCTGGCATATCTTTGTTCTGGCCGGCAGTGTGATGCACTTTTTTGCCATTCTTTTATATGTCTACGCCCCTGCCCCCTGAACACTTCTGCAACAGTCGACAAGAGGTCTACTCAACGGGGGAATATTACTCAATGCAACTACACCCTTCCAAATCGGGATAGCGATAAGAGGACTTCTCCCCAACTACCCGCAAACAACAATTGAATGCTATATAGTCCTCAACAGCATTTTCCTTTTGACATACAATCGAAAATTCTGTAATACACTAAATGTTACAAAGCTGGATAAAATAACACGATTAGTCCCGGAGCATTTCCGCAGCCACCACACTGTCACATGGAAACTCTCCGACAAAACTTATTATTTTCCGGAGGAAAAGATCATGCATATGGCCGACGCCCTTCTCTCCCCCGCTGTTGGCGGCACCATGTGGGTCGCTACTGCCGGCACCATCGCCTATTGTGCGAAAAAGGTCCAAAGGGAGCTTGATGATCGCAAGATACCCCTGATGGGCGTGCTCGGCGCATTCATCTTTGCCGCCCAGATGATCAATTTTTCCATTCCGGCAACCGGTTCCTCCGGTCATCTGGGTGGGGGGATGATTCTCGCCATACTCCTCGGCCCCTATGCGGCATTTTTGACTATTGCCTCGGTGCTTACCGTCCAGGCCCTGTTTTTCGCCGATGGCGGCCTTTTGGCCCTCGGCTGCAATATCTTCAACCTTGGGATATTTCCTTGTTTTATTGCTTACCCCCTGATCTATAAACCTCTTGCCGGAAAAAAGCATACCCCTCTACGGATAAGCCTTGGAGCAAGCATCGCGGCAATTATCGGTCTGCAACTTGGGGCTCTGGGAGTGGTCTTTGAGACCGTAGCGTCCGGGATTTCCGAACTGCCGCTCTCGGCCTTTATCTCGGTTATGCTGCCCATCCATCTGGCCATCGGTGTAGTGGAAGGTCTTGTTACCACGGCTGTCGTCACCTTTATCTGGCGGGCACGGCCGGAGATTATCGAGCTGACGGCCAACTCAAAGCCTCTCGGCAATCTGGCCATGGGCAAGATTGTTGCAGCAATAGCAATTGCTGCAGTGGTCATCGGCGGGGCTTTGTCCTGGTTCGCCTCATCCTCTCCGGACGGGCTGGAATGGTCGATGGCCAAGGTGTCCGGCAAGGCAGAATTGGAAGGTCCGGAAAAGGGTATTCATCACAGTCTTGCCGCCCTGCAGAAAAAAATTGCCTTCCTGCCTGATTATGGCTTCAAGTCTTACGCCCCTGAAACCACCGACGAAGCGGATTCCCCAAAATGGCCTGCTGTCGACAGCGGAAAAACTACTTCCGGCCTTGTCGGCGGCACACTGACCTTGGTCCTCGCCCTTATAATCGGCATGCTCCTGAGAAAACGCCGGCAAACCGCTTGAGCTGTACGTAAAGCTTGTCAGCTAAACATCTCCGGGCAGCGGTGGGAGTGTGCCACCGCTGCCCGTTGTTATGTCAAGACCCGCGTCAAGGAGCCGCTTGTGGCAAAAATCGAATCCGCTTTTTTTGATCTGAGCTACCTTGAAACTCTGGCCGGTGGCAACTCGGCCATCCATCGCCTCGATCCGCGGATAAAGGTACTTACGGCCGCAATCTTCATGGTTTGCGTCGTTTCCTTCGACAAATACATCATCTCGGCCATGCTGCCCTTCGGCCTCTTTCTTGTTGTCATCATGGGGCTCGCGGACATCCCGGCCGGATATCTCGGAAAAAAGCTCCTGCTTGTTTCACCTTTTGCGATCATGGTCGGTATCTTCAACCCCTTTCTCGACCAACAGCCACTGCTGCAGCTCGCCACCATTACCGTCACCGGCGGCTGGGTCTCCTTTTTCTCCATCCTTCTGCGCTTTACCCTTACCGTCAGCGCGGTGCTGATTCTCATTGCCACCACCGGTTTCAACGCGATCTGTATGGCCATGGTAAAAATGGGCATGCCGAAGATTTTTGCAGTCCAGCTGCTCATCCTTTACCGCTATATCTTTGTCCTCATCGACGAGGGTCTGTGCATGCACCGCGCCCGAACCCTGCGATCGTTTCAGCGGCGGGCCATGAGTCTCAAGACCTTTGCCCATCTGGTTGGGCAACTGCTTTTGCGAACTCTTGACCGCGCCCAACGGATTCACCTGGCCATGCTCTGTCGGGGTTTTGACGGCACCATCCGTATCCGCCAAATTCTTTGTATTAAAGCCACCGACCTCCTTGCCCTGGCCGGTTGCACCGGCCTCTTTTTCATTATGCGTTACTATGATTTGCCGGAGATGCTTGGCCGGTTTGTTACAGGATTGACATCATGAGCCACCACATCGTCGAGGTCCAGGACCTCAACCATACCTACCCGGACGGCACCAAGGCGGTGCGCGGCATCTCCTTTCGCATCCATCACGGCGAATCGGTGGCCGTGGTCGGAGCCAATGGCGCCGGAAAATCGACCTTGCTCCTGCATCTCAACGGCTATCTGACCCCGCAAACCGGGACGGTACGCATAGGGGATTTTCCGTTGACCAAGGCAACGGTTGTCAATATCCGCAAAACTGTCGGGATGATTTTTCAGAATCCCGACGACCAGCTTTTCATGCCGACGGTATACGAGGATGTCGCCTTCGGGCCGCAGAACCTCGGTCTGCCGCCGGAAGAGGTAGAGCAGCGGGTGGTCGACGCCCTCAGCCGCACCAATGTGGCGCATCTGCGAGAACGCCCGCCCTACAAACTCTCCGGCGGGGAAAAGCGGGCCGTGGCCATTGCCACCGTGCTCTCCATGAGCCCGGACATCCTGGTCATGGACGAACCAACCTCAAATCTCGACCCGAAGGCGCGGCGGGCGCTGATTGAGCTGTTGAGCGGTTTTCAACACACCAAGATTATCGCCACCCATGATCTCGACATGGTTCTCGACCTCTGCGAGCGAACCATCGTCATTCACGAGGGCAAGATCATGGCCGATGGGCCGACCGTAGCCATCTTTCAGGATATCAATCTCCTCGCGGCAAGTCATCTGGAAAAACCCCTGCGCATGCAGGCCTGTCCCATCTGTAATTCGCAAAGGCAGGCGACCTAA
>JBBQVT010000231.1:0-4124 GCA_038211245.1 Desulfobulbales bacterium
ATATTCAGGGCCCGGAAGTCGAAGGACTTGAAAAAGAAATTGCCGAATATTCCGGTGCGGCGTTTGCAATTGGAGTTACCAGTGGCACAGACGCGTTGCTGGTATGTTTGATGGGGTTGGGGATTGGACCGGGAGATAAGGTTTTAACCACACCCTACTCATTTTTCGCTACCATGGGGGTCATTCTGAGGGTAGGTGCAACACCTGTTTTTGCCGATATCGATCCGGTCAGCTATAACATCGATCCTGCAAAAATGGGCGAACTTCTGGCTGCTGATACCGAGCGAAAAATCAAAGCTATTATTCCTGTACATTTATATGGCCAGTGTGCCGACATGACAGCAATAATGAAATTGGCCGAACACTACCAGCTGCCGGTCATTGAGGATGCGGCACAGGCTATCGGCGCAGAATGTCCGATGGTACAAAACGGAAAAGTTGAATTTAAAAGGGCCGGTTCCATGGGAACAGCTGGGTGTTTTTCTTTTTTTCCAAGTAAAAACCTTGGGGGAATTGGAGACGGTGGGATGGTCATTACCCAGGAAAAGGCCATTGCCGAGCAACTGATACTTTTGCGCAACCATGGAGCTCACCCCAAATATTACCATAAATTGGTAGGTGGAAATTTTCGACTCGATCCTATTCAAGCCGCAGCATTACGGGTCAAACTCCCTTATCTTGAAAGATGGCACAAGCAGCGGGCAGAGAATGCCAAGTATTACAATCGTCTCTTCATGGAAACAAGCCTCATTGCCAAGCGAAAACTGCAACTTCCGACAAGTGTTTTCTCTAACGGTTCGGAAGGAGGAAATGCTGCGCGAAATGTGCATATTTATAACCAATATGTACTGCGAGTTGAGAGACGTGATGAATTGATCCTGTGGTTAGCAAAAAACGACATTGGTTGTGAAATATATTATCCGGTACCTTTGCACAAACAGCAATGTTTAGGTTTATCGGCAAGAGAAACACATTGTCCAGAAGCTGAAAAAGCGGCAGAGGAAACTCTTGCCTTGCCGATCTATCCGGAGCTTACCACCAACATGCAATCATATGTTGTTGAAAAAATAGTGCAATTTTACAGTTAAATGGTGAGCATGAGCAATGGCTGAGGTGTACAATATATTTTGTCCTTTTGTCTTTTCTGCTTCTATAGAGCTGTATTAGCAAATGTCTTTCACCTTGAAACAGAAAAACACCACTGACTCACTTTGAACAACCGGGTGCTCCTGGCTCGGTTGAGAAGAGTATCTCTTTTGACACATCGTTTGGCTGCCATGACTTTTATTGGACTGAAAACAGTCGTAATTAGTCGCCTCTTGTTAGTTTGTTTTATCCTCATCGGGGTGGTGGCCCTCCCCAGTATAGCCCGAGAGGGGATTGCACCAGAGAGGAACATCTCTGTGGTTGGCGTTGAACAAGGAGTTCCGGAATGGAAGCTTCATTGGGATAAGGGAAGGACTCTCGTTGGGGCAGAGAAATTTCTCCAGGCAGCATCCGTTTACTCCGAACTCATCAAAAACAAGCCTAATATCGAACAGGCAAACTGGGAATATTGCAAAGTCCTTCTGAAAACGGGAGATTTTAAAACTGTTGCAAAAATCATTTCCATTCTGCTACAAAAAAATTCTCATAAAATTGAATATCTTCTCGCTGGAGGTCAGGCTGCGGCCCAAGCCAAAGATTGGGAAATGGCAGCCAGGTATTATGGACGAGTCCTTGAAAAAGATCCGACAGGGGACCTTTCCGTTGCTGCCCTTGAAGGCATTGTCGGCAGTCTTAGAAATATGGGGAAAAAGGAGTTTGCTTTACCCCTTGCTGAGAACCTCCTTTGTCGACAACCAGAAAATTTCAAATTACTTGAGGAAATAGCCCTGGATGCCATTAATACGGGGCAGAATGAGAAAGCTCGACAGCTGTATAAAAAATTATTAGATAAGCAAGATGTTGATGACAGAGTTCTTTTTCAGGCTGGCAAAGTCTTTGATATCCCGGGAAATGAAAAAGAAAACAGTATTTTTTTAGAAAAATACACCAAACGACACCCCGAATATCTGCCGTTTCGACATAAACTTGTCGATTACTACCTGACCAACAACCAGTATGATGCCGCTCTTGAGCATCTTGTATACCTCATTGATCACCTGCAAGACAATGATATCCTCCTCCAGAAAGCCGGGACAGTCTATCTTTATCAATTAGGAAGGCCGGATAAGGCACTGATTTATTTTGAAAGATATTTTCAAAAGCATCCCGATTCGCAAGAAATCAAACAAACAATAGCGAATATTCAATACATTCTTGCCAACGATTTTCTTTCCATCGTTGAGAATGATGGAGCGTGGCTGTTGTGGCGTGATCTTGCCAAAGTGACACCGAATCGAGAAGCTATCTATCTACAAATGGCTGATTTGTTGGAGGGAAAAGGGACGATTAAGGAGGAACTTGATATTCTTTCAATTATTCATACCCACCACCCTGATGACGAAATTATCGCCATGCGTCTGGCGCAAAAATATTCAGACATTAAGCAGTATGCGAATGCCCTTAACTCGCTTGATCAGATAGTACAGAAAGGCAATAGGACAAAAAATTATTTTCTGTTAAGGGCTAAGGTTGAGATTGGATTGGATCGAGAAGGAGAGGCCTTAGCCTCCTATGAGGCCGCTTTGCAAATTGATGCCGATGATTTTGCAGTCAGAAAGTCGTCTATGGAGTTAGCTGGTTCCCTTGGTAATACTGCAAAACTCAAGATATTGTTTGAAGCGGGGATGAGGCCTGGTAGGCAATCACCTGATAAAGAGTTATTTTTTTGTTATTTAAGCCAGTTGGCTAGGAATTATCTGTTTCACGAATATGAACTCATAAGCAATCGATATCGGGGTAATTATTCTCGTGATATGAAAACACTTGATAGGATAGATCTGCAGTCTGCGAAAGTCCTACGGCAAGAAGGGAAAACCAGAAAAGCTGAACAACTTCTTCGGCAGCTACTGACAGACAACCGTTCCGTCAATGAAGTCCTTTATATGCTTTCCGAGAATGCCTTAATCGACAAAAACATTACAACTGCCAAGGTATGGTTTGGTGTCTTGGTCAAAAACAACATATCCGAAAATTCGGATTTTCCATATAGCCTTGACGACTATCGGCGTCTTCTCCTCAAAGTCAGAATTACAAAAGCTGAGGGTGAATATGAGACCGCCGATAATGTAATCCAACGTTTTTTGGCTAGCGGACCGAAAAATCAATCGGGTAATGAATTTGCCCCCTTACTGGCCGATCTTGAGAAAGAGCGTTGTTGGTTGAGATTTTATCTTGGTGACTATAAGGCTGCCTTGAGTCATTTGGAAAAACGTGCCGATACCGGTATTTTTGACCCGGAGATCCTGGTTCTTCGAAGCCTTCTCCGGAAAAAGCTCAAACAGCCAATACAAGAAGATGTTGAGAATGACCCTCTGTCGGTCAGGTTGAGCCAGAGAATCAGCCACTTGCCGGCAATTATTGAAATTGATCTTGCGTACCAAGAGTACGATGATGCTGAGCGCCATATACAGAAGATATTGAAACGTTACCCTGCGTCTGTTGTTGGCAGAATTCTTTGGGCAAAACTGCTTTTTGCCCGTGGAAGATTCAGTGAAGCAGCGGCACCACTTATCCAATTAAGCGATTTATTTCCGGAAGAATCTTATTTTTCTAAAAAGCGCGTCGAGATTGAAGTCCGAAGAGGCAATTACGGCAAGGGATTGGCACTGTTTGAACAAAAAAATGGAGGAATGAAGAGTGTTGATAATGCCATCTCCGAGCTTAAATCGACTGAAAACATTGATGAATTGCTCATACTTGCAAGATTATTGTGGGGAGACAAACAACATGAAAAATCTTTGCAGATTTATCAAAAACTTTTGTCTCCTTCGATTTTCGAGCTGTTGAATGCGAAATTTCGCCAGAAGCAGATGAATTATCTTTATCTTGCCAGGGAGAAAACGATTTGGAACTCCATGCTTGTACTTCTCCAGTCAGAACCGGACATAATTGCCGAATTGATGGGACCGGCCTTTCTAGGAGAGAATTTCACGCATGAAACCGGGAAAATAGTTGCAGAACACTATGAACTCTATAGT
>JBBQVT010000232.1:0-4109 GCA_038211245.1 Desulfobulbales bacterium
CGCGCGTCGGGATCGACAGTTTCACCGAGGAATGGGGACGAGTCGCGGTTCACTCCAACATCGCAGTATACCTTGCCTTCCTCAACCCGGGCGACACTATCCTCGGGATGGCCCTGCCACATGGCGGACATCTTACCCACGGTGCCCAGGTATCCATTTCAGGCAGGTATTTTGATGCCCAGTCGTACACACTCGATACAGTTACCGGATTACTCAATTATGATACAATCCGCGAAAAGGCTCTGGCCGTACGACCGAAAATTCTTATCGCCGGTCATTCTGCCTATCCGAGAATTCTTGACTTTGCCAGGTTCAGGGCCATCGCCGATGAGATCGGCGCCATTCTCATGGTGGATATGGCGCACTTTGCCGGTCTTGTCGCTGGTGGCGTTCATCCTTCCCCTGTGCCTTATGCCGATGTGGTTACCACCACAACGCATAAGTCTCTAAGAGGCCCGCGTGGGGCTATGATTCTCTGCAAGGCAAAATACGCGCAGGCCATCGATAAAGCCGTCTTCCCCGGCATCCAGGGCGGACCGCACGACAACACCACGGCAGCGATTGCCGTGGCTCTGAAGGAGGCGACATCTGAAGCATTCAAAGAATATGCCTGCCAAATACTGAAAAATGCCAAGACCCTTGCCGAAAAACTCATGGTTAAGGGTTTCACCCTCATCACCAATGGCACCGACAATCACTTAATGCTGGTTGATCTTACCAATAAAAACATCTCCGGAAAAAGGGCCGCCAAGGCTCTTGATAAAGCCGGCATTGTTGTCAATTACAATGCCATCCCCTTCGACAAACGCAAGCCATTCGACCCGAGCGGCATTCGCCTCGGCACTCCGGCCTTAACCTCCAGGGGTTTCAAGGAAAAAGAGATGCTTCTCGTCAGTGATTTCATCGAGAAGGTCATTGCCGATCCGGATAATGAACGGCTCCTGCAACAAACCGCAGAAGAGGTAAAGGAGCTTTGCAGCAAATTCCCGGCGCCGGGGCTTGAGCACCTTTGCTCACGCCAATCACAGTAACCCCCCTCATATTCGCGCCCAATCAGCCACAAAAGGGGGCTCGGCTAAACTGAGTGCCCCCTTCTCTTTGACTGCCCAGGTGTCTCCGGCGGATTCAAGTAACGTGCGATTGTAGCGGAGCATCCGCTCTGTAATCTCGCTGTAATGCTACACAATAGCGCATTGCAATTTCTATCGCACCGGTCGAATGTGACGATTCGCAATCTTTTTTCGTTTCGATTTGACTCTTTGCCGACAAATCAGTAACATCATGTTGGATGTTACTCGTTCCGAGCATTCCTCCGGTCATGTTATTTTTATAACGGCTTTGCTCTTTTTGTTGCCTGCCTTTGAGCCCTGTTACCGACCATGTCCACACAAACCCTTGCCGAACTCCAAATGCAATTGCTGGCAGCACAAAGGCGTATTTCCGACCTCGAAAAAATCCTCTCCGAACAACCCGATCCAGTCCTCACCACCGCGCTCAACCCTTGCCTTTCCGCCTCGCAAGGAGAAGAGCTGGTCCTCAGCCGTAACAAATATCGCAAGCTTTTCAATTATGCCAATGATGCGATGTTTGTTATCTCCCTCGATCGGAATAGCGAAAATTACGGACTATTTTCCGACGTCAACAATGTCGCTTGTAAACGACTTGGCTATACTCGGGAAGAGTTACTGACCATGACACCTTTCGACATCAGCGACGGCAAAGATTTTGAGTACAACAGCCAACTGGTCATTCGCCTGAGCCGTGAGGGATGTGCCACTTTCGAGACGACTTACATCAAAAAAGACGGCACCCTGCTGCCGGTCGAGGTCAATGCCCTCCGCCTGACCATCGACGGCAAGGAACTCTATATGGCAATCGCCCGCGACATTACTGAAACAAAAAGGATTATCCAGGAACTCGAGACGGCTAAGGATCAAGCCTTCGCCGCCAGCAGAACTAAATCGGAGTTTCTTGCCAACATGAGCCATGAGGTGCGAACACCGATGAACGGTGTCCTGGGCATGCTGCAACTGCTGAAAATGACAGCACTTGATGACGAGCAACTCGACTACGTCACGACCGCCATGGAATCCGGGAAAAGCCTGCTGACCATTATCAACGATATCCTCGATTACTCAAAAATTGAGGCGGGAAAACTGCAGATGACGCCGGAGGCATTCAGGGTAAGAGACATGGTAAAAACTCTGATAGCCTCCTTCAAAACGGCTATCAACCCGCATAAAGTCAAACTCGACTCTTTTGTTAGCCCAGAAGTCCCTGAGACCCTCATTGCCGACCATGTTCGCATTCGGCAAATTCTCTACAATCTGGTGGGCAATGCCATTAAATTTACCGATCAAGGCAACATCAGCGTCAACATGCGATGCATTAACAGCATCGGCGCCACGCAAGTCATGCTGGAATGCAGCGTGGCCGATACCGGGATCGGTGTTCCTTTTGATATCGGCAACGAACTTTTCGAGCCCTTTACCCAAATTGCGACCCAGCGCAAGAAAAAAATTCAGGGCACCGGGCTTGGCCTCAGCATCGTTAAACTGCTGGTTATGCAGATGAACGGAACTGTGCATATGGAACGTAATGAGGCGGACGGCACGACGGTCACCTTCACTTTGACGGCAGAGAAAGGACTCCTCCAGGCCGAGCCCAACCCAGTATTTGCACCCACACCCATTCTAACCAGCCCGCATCGCCGCCTTTCCACCCTGGTGGTTGAAGATGAACACATCAACCAGCGGATTCTTCAGGCTATCCTTAATAAACTTGGCCATCGGACGACTATTGCCGAGAATGGTTATGTGGCCCTTGATCTCCTTCTCTCCGATCATTTCGATATCGTTCTCATGGACGTGCAGATGCCCGGGATGGACGGCTTGGAAACCACCAAAATAATCAGAACCGCAAAAGAATTCTCTCGTATCCACAGCATTCCGATCATCGCCCTTACAGCCTATGCGATGGCAGGTGATAAAGATATATGTCTGGCTGCGGGTATGACCAGTTACCTGGCCAAACCGGTTGATATCAAAAAGCTTGAGAATCTCCTGCAAAAACTGGCATCCAATCCCTCCTGAGTGACATTACACTTTGACAACGAGAAGAGAAGGAGTTACTCTCTTTAACCATATCATTAAATACTTTATCTATAAACCGCGAGTTTCCGCATCCTTCAGAGGTTCCAATGAAAATATTGCTGCCACTTATCGTTCTCGGACTTCTTGTCTGGCCTCCTGCGCCAATGGCCGCACTGGATACCATGGGGACCGCCGAAGAAACCCCGAAAATCTGGACAGCAGAAGAGG
Organism: Desulfobulbales bacterium; assembly: GCA_038211245.1. Lineage (GTDB taxonomy): Bacteria > Desulfobacterota > Desulfobulbia > Desulfobulbales > Desulfocapsaceae > Desulforhopalus_A. Next base: position 3,321 of record JBBQVT010000232.1, read on the forward strand.
CCGTCACCTTTGCCATTGCCGGCAACCCGGACAACACTATCGCCAGGAAACGCATTGAGGAAGCACAAGCTGCGGCGATGCTTGCCAGAGCGACCGACTACCCGCTTATCAATGTCTCCGCCGAATACGGCCAAACCAACAGCCCCATGTATTCCTTCGGCAATATTCTCAACCAGGGCACTTTTAATAACTCCATCAACTTCAATAATCCCGGCATAACCGATAATCTCCAGCTGAAGGCCGTGGTCAACTACCGCATCTATAACGGTGGCCAAGATCAAGCTGAACATGCGGCGTCAGCCGCCCGCATAGGTGCCTCGGAAAGTGATCTTGTTGCCGTTCATCAACAACTTGGTTTCGAAGTGGTGAAAACCTTTCAGGCCATTGTTCAAGCAGAGAAGATGGTGGCGGTTCGCCTTGAGGAGTTGTCGGCAATAACTACATCCTTAGACGTCGGTAGAGCGAGATATGAGGCAGGAGATCTCCTCCGCCAGGATCTGCTCAACCTTGAGTTGCAACAATCCCGCGCCAGTGAAAATCTGATCCAGAGCCGGCACACCCTGGAGTTGAGTAAGCGCAGTTTTCTCAATCTTTTAGGCTTACAGCAAGGCAACGTTCAAATCGATCCGGCCGGTGGCCGGACACTGCAACTACCGGGTACTGTAGACTACCGGAATCGCCATGAATTACAAAAGATTGAAGCCATGTTCCAAGTTGCTGAAGCCGAATTGAAAATGGCCGAAGGCAGCCGGAAGCCGACACTTGACGCCTTTGCCGGCTATCAGGTCG
>JBBQVT010000233.1:0-4044 GCA_038211245.1 Desulfobulbales bacterium
TAATCCGTTCATAGACGTAAATATCGCCATTTGGACGCTTTTCACGACGTTCGCCGACGTGAGTTTTTCCTGTTATTGGTTTAGCCACGCATAAACTCCCTTTAAGATGTACGTATTAAAATAATACGCACATCTTAAAAAACAAGAAAAAAAACACGGGTTTTCAACTAAATCGTGCACATGGAGTTGTGTTGTGGGGTTAAAGTGTTCGCTTTATCCGATTTTCAGGTGATTAAGGCTGCCGGGACAGTACAGGCCTCTCGACTCGCGCTGCAGCATGGGTTCTGCTTTTTCTTTGCAGGTGGTGCCCACCACGCCCAGCACGATTTCGGCAATGGTTTCTGTCTGCTGAACGATATCGTCATCGCTTCTCGCAAGCTGCAGTTCGAAAAGAAGGTTGACAGAGTTTGGATCATTGATGTCGATGCCCACAAAGGGGATGGTACAGCTGCTCTCACTGCAGGCGACGATTCCATCCGAACCTTGAGCGTGCATATGGCAAGAGGCTGGCCGCTGGATTGTCCTGCCTTGCTTGCCGACGGCAGACCCAACCCTTCTTTTATCCCGAGTGATATTGATATCCCCATCGAAAGCGGTGAAGAACCATATTATCTGGAAAGACTTGGCGGTGGTCTTCGGAAACTTGAAGAGGGGGGTGCGGCTGATCTTGCTATCGTCGTCTCCGGGGCTGACCCGTATGAAAAAGATGCGTTGCCCTCAACAATTCCCCTGAAGCTTTCCCTGATTCAGATGTTCGAGCGTGATCGGCTACTCTACATCTGGCTTAAAGATCGCAATATCCCAGCCGTGTTCCTGATGGCCGGCGGCTACGGAGATGATGTCTGGCAGGTTTATGCGCAGTTTTTGCTTTGGGCGCTGCACCAACGCTATAAACATATCACCTGAATTATTGCCTGAGAAAAAAGTTTTGAGGTAGGTTGAAAAAAGTGGAAACCAAACTTTGCTTCCATTTTTTCTCTAAAAAATTACTTTTGATGGGAACTGACTCCGGTCCAAGTTGTACGGTTAATGTTGGCAAATCGAAGGTACTATTTTCCTACCAGTTCCCAAAATGAATGTTTAACTACTGGTGCAGGCAAAGCACATAACAGGAATTATGTTGCAGCTTTGCTTAAATTGTTAAGATTGGCAAGGCACATCTCTTCTCCTGGGAGGTTTCCTTATTGGTCCGAGAATAGGATGGGCAAGAAGAGTTTGATGACTTTTTACAGAATCAAACTGAAACGACTATATCTGAAACTTTAAGATGTTCGAACTACTAGGTTTTCAAACCTCCCTCCTCGGCAATTGTTACCAAGGTCTCGTGAAAAGTCGCGCCGCCACCCATATCCGTTAGTTTTTGCGAGGTGAGGTCGTTGACGCCGGTGTCATCCGTGTCAACCGGCCAAAAAATTCCTTCGGCGACCAGCACCCCTAGCCGGGTGTCAGCCGTCAGCCGGGCAATCCTCGTTACCCTGCCCCGATGATTCTTGAGAATCACTTTTGCACCGTCCCGGACACCCCATCTGGTCGCATCGTCCGGATGAATAAGCACCTCGCCTTGCCGCCCCGGATACCGTTCACCGAAGGTGCTGTTTAACAGATCGGCGTGCGGTGGAACAATCAACCGCAAGGGAAATCTGGCCAGGAGGTCATGGTCGTCAAACTCGCCGGCGCGAGTGAGACAGGGAACCTGTGGCAGCGATCCGACCGTTTTACTGGTAAAAGAGAATCTCGAGTGACCGCGAGCGAGCGCCCTGCCGTCACTGCAACTGTTGACGGAATGTACCAAATGGCCGGCCAGCACCTCGGTGATATCGAGTCCTTCCGGCAACCCCTGCATATTTTGCAGATAGTCGGCAATCCGTTCCTCGCAGGTTTGGTAAAAGGCCCGGTCGGTAAAGCCCATTTTCAGTGCCAGGCCTTGGAACAAATCGAAATTGCTTTTCGCCTCGGCAACCGGTTCGATGACCTGATGGGCCACCCCGAGATAAAAATGGCCGTAGGCGGTGTAGATGTCGTGGTTTTCAAGAAAGGTTGTGGCGGGGAGAAGCAGGTCGGCATAGCGCGCCGTCGGCGTCATCACCTGTTCGTGCACGACGGTGAACAGATCATCTCGCACCAGACCCTGGCGAACCGAGGCCCCATCGGGGTTGACGCTGCAGGGGTTGGCGTTATAAACAAAAAGGGCGTGCACCGGCGGCTGCAGGGCAGTCAGGGCGTGGCCCAGATGGATCATATTGACGATTCTGGTTTTTCCAGGGGCAAGAGAAGGCCAGGTGAGTTTTGCCTTATCGCCGCGAAAGGCCCCGGCCGAAAGGAGGACGCCACGGCCCGGGCCACCCTCAAAAAGTCCGAGGGCAGCAGCCAGGGAAGTAATCGCCCGCACAGCCATGCCGCCCCGACTGTGCCGGGAAAGGCCGATACCGATGCGAATAAAGGTTTTTGGCGACCGGGCAAGTAAGGTCGCAACTTCTGCCATGGCCTGCCGCAATACGCCGCTCTCCCCTGTCAACTCGGACCAGTCCTGATTTTCCAGGCTTTCAGCCAAATGGTCAAAACCCTCGGTTTTTCGTGCTATAAACTCCCGGTCAAGGAGATCGTCCTCCAGGAGAACCTTCATCACCCCAAGGGCCAAAGCCAGATCGCCCCCTGGCAATACCGCAAGATGCATATCCGCAGCCTTGGCCGTCTCATTACGATAGGGGTCGATCACTAGCAGGCGGCCACCTCTTTTTCTGGCAGCGGCAACATATTGCCAGAAATGAATATTGGTGACCCTGATGTTAATGCCCCAGGCGACAATCAGCTCGGCATCGCCGGCGTTTTCCGGTGGACATCCGGGGATATCGCCACATTGGTGCGACCACCCGGCCCCAGCGGCAGCGGAGCAGATGGTCTGGTTGAGTTGGGTGGTGCCGAGGCGATGAAACAGCGGATAGCCGGCAAACCTGTTCACCGCCCCCATATTGCCCGCATAGGAGTAGGGCAGAATCGCCTCGCCGCCGAAACGGTTGCGCGTATCGGCCAAACGGTCGGCGAGGATTTCCAACGCCTCGTCCCAACCAATGCGGCGAAACTTCCCCTCGCCTTTTTGGCCAACTCGCAGTTGCGGGTAGAGCACCCGGTGTTCACCATACAGCCGCTCCGGATAGCGGCGCATCTTGCGGCAGATAAAACCGTTGGTAGAGGGATGTTCCGTATCGCCACTGAGGCTGGTCACCCGGCCGTCGACGACGGTGGCAACCATGCCGCAGCTGTCCGGGCAGTCGAGGGGACAGATGGTTTTTTTCTTCTCCAGAATGTTGCGCTCCTTTAATCGACCATGGCGGTTCCGTTATAGAGAAACCGCTTGATCTTATGCGTGGCGGTTTTGATGAAGGGCTCACGACGTTCAAAGACTTTGGCCAGCCGTGAGGATTTGGACAACTGCTCATTTAGTTGAATCCGCAGGGAATCAAGCAGGCCCTCAATGTAGGCGCGTCGATCTATGCGCGAACCGCCGGAGGTCTGCTCGTCAATGAACTCATAATCGGGGTAGATCCACGCCTCGACCTGGCCGCTATTTTCAAGAACTAGGCTTTCAACAACCCAAGGGAAGGTATTGATCTTGTGCTCGATGGCCTCCGGATAGACGTTCTCTCCGCTGGCCAGGATAATGACGTTTTTTGACCGGCCGCGGACGTGCAGATTGCCACCCTTATCAAAGACCCCGAGATCGCCGGTGGAAAGCCAGCCGTCGGCGGTCAGGACCGCCTCGGTCGCCTCGGCATCGTTGTAATAACCGCGCATGACATTCGGCCCGCAGACGGTGATTTCGCCGATCCCCGTCTGCGGATCGGGAGCAGCGATTTTCACCTGAACCCCGGGGATAGGTTTACCGGTCGAGCCGACGGTGATCGTAGGGTCTCCCGCCGGCCCGCCGGCGATGAGCGGTGCCGACTCGGTCATCCCGTAGCCGACCAGATAGGGAAACTTGGCTTCGTGGAGAAACTGTTCCACTTCCGGGTTAAGCGCCGCCCCGCCGACCCCCATCAGCTGCAG
>JBBQVT010000234.1:0-4028 GCA_038211245.1 Desulfobulbales bacterium
TCAAGAGAAATACCGTTCACAGATCAAGATCTTCGCCGCCATTGAGAGCGAGACCTACAGCGGCTACCGGGAATTCATGCCCTATCTGATCAGCACCTTCCAGCCTGATTATGTTGTCGGCTCGGTCCATTTCGTCGACGACCTGGGCTTTGACTATTCCCAGGCGCAATATGACCAAACGGCTGAAGTCGCCGGCGGTAAGGAGCAACTGTATTGCCGCTATTTTGACCTGCAGTATGCAATGATTCAGTTCCTCAAACCGTCCGTGGTCGGCCATTTCGACCTCATTCGCATCTTTGATCCCGGCTACAAGGAACGACTGTTGCAGCCGGAGATACTGGCGAGAATCAAGAGGAACCTGGCGCTCATCAAGGAACTCGATCTGATTATGGATTTCAACCTGCGCTCGCTGCTGAAAGGCGCCGACGAACCGTATATCTCCCGGGTAATTCTGCAGATGGCGAAAGACATGGGTATAGCCGTAGTCCCCGGCGATGATTCGCACGGCGTCGGCAATGTCGGATTGAATATGGAAAAGGGTATCGCCATCCTCGCCGACCTGGGGCTTGATACAGCATGGCGGCAGCCACAACTCCTGAAATACTGATCTCAAGGGCAATTTCCGGTCGACCGCCTCGATTTCTTTTTTCGGCCGTGTCCCCGCGACACCGGCAGGGTCGGAACCCTACGCTTTTGTAGGGGCGCAGAAACCCGCGCTCCTGCCACCTTGCCGACAAACCGCCGTTTCAGGCGGTTTATTCCATTTCTAAATCAAGCGTTCACTTCGGCGGCTGCGCTGTGCGGCTCCTCGCCGTACTTCTTTGTACTGTCTCGTCGCTGCTCGCTTGCCTGCTCGTTCCCATCTTGATTTAGAAATGGAATTATTTCCTCCTACAACAATCTCTTCCTTGTGGCAGCTTTCTTGCATTAACCATTACAAAGAACCCACGAGGACAACGCCATGCGCCGAGAATTTGCAATTATTGATACCACCCTGCGGGAAGGAGAACAGACCCCCGGAGTACTCTTTTCTCTTGATGAGAAAAAGCGGATCGTCGACGGTCTGGTGCATGTCGGGGTTGGCGAGGTGGAATTGGGGATTTCATCATCTTTTCACCCCTGCATCGGCCCGCTCATGGTGCATTGTCGGAACAACCACCCGCACCTCAAACTGTCCATGTGGAGCCGATGTAAAAATGAAGATATCGCCGTCGCCGCGGAACTTCGCCCCGATCTGCTGTCGCTTTCCATTCCGGTCTCCGATATGCATCTGGAAAAACGTTTGGGCAAGGATCGTGGCTGGGCTCTAGCGACGATGTGCAGCGCCATGAATTTTGCCGGAGAGAGAGGGATGACGCTGTCCATCGGCTTTGAGGATGCCAGCCGCAGCGACCGGAGATTCTTAATGAAGATGGTCCGAGTTGCGGAACAGCTGGGAGCGGTGCGCATTCGCCTTGCCGACACGGTCGGCATTGCCTCGCCGGGACAAATGGCCCGGCTGGTGACAGACCTTGGTAAAGGCCTTACCACAAGCCATTTGGCGGTGCACACCCACAACGATTTCGGCATGGCCACCGCCAACGCCGTAGCCGCTCTTGAGGCCGGCGCTCGTTCTGTCGACACCGTGGTGCTCGGCCTCGGGGAACGGACCGGCTGTGCCAGGCTTGAAGAAATCGTCGCCTATCTCAGCCTGATCAAGGGTGATACCCGGTTGCAGACCGGGCAACTCAAACCTCTTGCCCGCTACGTGGCGGAAATTACCGGCCGAAGCATCGAAGGCAACCGACCGATTGTCGGGGAGGATATCTTTACCTGCGAAACCGGCTTGCACCTCCAGGGTCTCCGCAACGACCCGCGAACCTATGAGCCCTTTGCCCCCGAGAAGGTCGGTGCCGAACGTAAGCTGCTGCTCGGGCCGAAATGCGGAAGGCGGGCGATTATCGCGCACCTGAAAGGACTGGATCATACACTGGTGAAGAATCTCCCTGAAAATGCGGTACAAAGGGTTCGCGCAGAAGCCACAGCCCTGCGCCGCCCTCTAAGCGACCTCGAAGTGCGCCGGCTGCTCGCACTTTCAGATCGCAGCACTCCTTATTCCGAGTGAATGAAAGCGTCGGGTCGTAGTCGATACTGGTGGCGTAGATATCGGTAATCTTCTGGTAAAAACGCCGTTCCGAGGTACGGAGGTCTTCGGGACGGTTGATGATCTGCCCTTCCGCCGCCAGCTTGCGGATACCGTCTTTATCCCGACTGAGGGCCGGACGTTCATAGAGGCCGGAGTTGAACTGGCGTTTGAGTTTCAGGTTGGTCAGAGAAAACCCTCTTCCGAACTCATTCGTCAGCACTACTGCCAGATCAAGAAGCGTTGCTTCCCCATACTTCGCCCGCTCCGCGCCCTGCTGTTCATGGAAATGCAGGACGAATTGAAAAAACAGAGGGAAAAAGTATCGATTGCAGAAATTCCAGGTGGATTTTATAGCGAGAAGCAGTGGCCGGAGCAACGAAAGCTACCGGCCGGAGGGCAAAAAGGATATCAAAACATTACAACCTCGCTTTATTCCAAACGAAAGGAATCGTAACGATTTAGGCCATACTTCTTAATGCGGTAGCCGATTTGCCGCTCGGTGAGCCCAAGTTCCCGCGCCGCCCGAATCTGTACCCAGCCATTGCGGCGGAGCGATGCCTCGATTTCCAAACGCTCGATGTCGTAGAGCGATTTCGGAATCACCGGGTGACTGGCCTTGGCGACATGGCCACTGCCCTGCCCTTCGGCCGCAACCGATCGGTGGCTTACAAAAAGATTGGGAGGCAGGTCATGCAGGGTGAGTCGATCGCCCTCAGCGAGGATGACCATCCTTTCCACCAGGTTCTGCATCTCACGGATATTTCCCGGCCATGGGTAACTGATGAGAAAATCGAGCAGCTCGGAGGTGATTTGCACCTTCTTGCCGTTGCGTTCGTTGCTTTTGGTGAGAAAGTGGCTGAACAGCAGAGGAATGTCCTCCTTTCTATCACGAAGCGGCGGCAAAACGATGGGGACAACGTTCAAGCGGTAGTAAAGATCGGCGCGAAACCGGCCCTGGGCGACGGCGTCCTCAAGGCTGACGTTGGTCGCCGCGACGATCCTGACATCGACGGTGAAGGTCTTTGACCCGCCGATCCGCTCAAACTGCTTTTCTTGCAGGACTCGGAGCATCTTCGCCTGCAGCGACAGCGGCAGTTCGCCGATTTCATCAAGAAAGATAGTGCCGCAATCGGCCAGTTCAAAGCGCCCCGGCCGCGAGGCATGGGCACCGGTGAAGGCGCCCCGTTCATGGCCGAACAGCTCGCTTTCCAGGAGGGTTTCCGGCAGGGCCGCGCAGTTCACCTTAATAAGCGGCTTGTCCTGGCGATTGCCACCCTCGTGGATGGCCCTCGCCACCAGCTCCTTGCCGGTCCCCGATTCGCCGAGGAGCAAAGCGGTCACCTTGCTGCTGGCGATCTTGTCGATGATACTGAACACCTCCTGCATCGGCTTGGAATGGCCGATAATAAAATGATCGCCGTGCACCTGGTGCAGACGGGCCTTAAGCGAGGCATTTTCTTCGATCAGCTTGGCCTCTTTCTTGGCAATCTCCCGGTGCAGGGTAAAAAACTGGGCAATGAGGGTGGCGAGTACGCTGAGGAATCGGATGTCCTCTTCGAAACTGATATCATCACCAAACAAGCGGTCCACCGTCAGCACCCCCTCCGGCTTGCCCTGCACCACCACCGGCACGCCGAGGAAAGAGATCTTATTTTTTCGGACTTTGGACCGCGCCCCGGTGCGGTTAAGAAACAGCGGTTCGCTGTTGATATCCGGGACGACAAAGGGCGAACAGCTCTGAAAGATTTGGCCGCAGACACCCTCGTCCGGTCGATATACGCCGCGCATCTCCTCCTCATCGGAGAGGCCGCAGGAGGCCTTGATTGCCAGCTTCTGTCTGACCCGGTCAAAGATCAGCAGGGTTGCCCTCTCCATTTTCATGGTATCACCGAGAACCCGGAGA
>JBBQVT010000235.1:0-3930 GCA_038211245.1 Desulfobulbales bacterium
GGCGTAAGGGCCGCGGCCCTTACGCCTTTCGGGTCGGTCGAGTTGGGTTACTTGGCGGAGTTGAGCTGTCGAGATTCGTGGAGACGCCAAGACGGCCCCTCGATAGAGATAATAATCGAGTGGTGGATCATTCTGTCGACGGTTGCGGTGGTAATGACGGGGTCACCGAGATAATCGCCGAGCTGTTTGAAGTCGATATTGGTAGTAATAATCGTCGAACCCTTGCAGTAGCGGCCATCGATGACCTTATGGAAGAGACAGGCATTGGCGGCATCATGCTGTTCCAGGCGGTCGAAGCCGACTTCGTCGATGAGGAGGATTTCCGGGGTGAGAAAAGATCTAAGCTTTTTGTCCAAGCTATTGTCGGCACGGCCGGCGAGGAGTTCTTTGAGCATTCCGGCAGCGGTAACGTAGCGGCAGCGGTAGTTTTGCCGGCAACCGATGAGGAGGAGAGCTTTGGCGATATGGCTTTTGCCGGTGCCGGAGTTGCCGGCGAAGACAAGCCCCTGCTTGCGCTTTGCAAATTCCAGGGTGGCCAATTCCATGATTTGTCTTTTGTCGATGTTTTTTTGAAAGTCGAAATCGAAATCGGCGAGGAGTTTTCTGTCGGGCAGTTTGGCCTCTTTGATCCGCCGTTCGGCCCGTCGCTCCATCCGGGCATCGTTTTCCAGGCTGAGCAGGCGCTGGAGAAGATCAGTTATCGGGGTGGCCTCGGCGGCTGCCCGGCCAAGTTCATCGTCAAGGACGGCGGCGATTCGGTTCAGACCCAATTCGAGAAAGAGTTGCTGGAGCCCGGTTTGGTGTTTGCTCATGGTGGACCTCCGTTTTTGCTGTTAAAATCAAGAAGTACATCATACTCATCAAGGGACCGCTGGTTGATCTCCGGCAGGACCGCCCCGAGTTCTTGTGCAGCCTTCTGGTTGCGGATGGATTCCAGGGTCCTCGGCTGCGCCTTGCTGTGGAGGATACGTTCCACCGCCTTGCAATCGTAAGCGTGATAGCGGCAGGCATGACCAAGGGCCAAGTCGATATCCCGGCAGTGATACTGCTCTTTTTGTCTGAGAATATGGCGGGCATGGAAGCCGGCGTTTTTCTTGTCGCTGTTTTGCAGACCGCTGAGAAACTCTTCGGCATGATCGCCGAGAGCCTGGAACTTGTCGCGGACCGGTTCCAGGCCATAGCGTACCGTTTTGCCGCCATGGATGGCCTTGCCATCCAGCCTGATTCCGGCACCGGCCGGCAACCGTTCGTGGCGGACCAGCAGATCAAGTTCCGGCGAATAGATGAAGATTTCTTTTTCTGTGGCCTTCATGGTCAGGATATCGGCCACATAGTCATAAGGAACGGGATAACGGTTGGTCTCGAAGGCAATGTAGCCCTCGATATCGCAGACCCGCAGCGCCACTTCACCTGCGTCATAGGGGTGAACCGGCAGGGGATGGAGTGCCGCAGCCTCTTGCTCAAGAAAGAGTTCAATGGGCGGTCGGCCGGTGGTTTCATGGAGATGGGTGTCACTTTTCTCCTTAAGCCACCAGCGGGCTTGCGCCCGGAGATCTTGCAAATCCCGGAACTCCCGGCCGCAGAGGAGGTTACCTTCAACATATTGAAAGGGCCGTTCAATCTTCCCTTTCGTTTCCGGCCGCTTTCTTTGGCAGATGATCGGGCGGATGCAGTAATGGGTAATGAAGGCGGCAAAGGCCGGGTTGATCACCGGTCGGCACGCCTCCCAGCGCAGGACCACGGTCTTTTCACTGTCGTAGAGACACTGGGTCGGCACACCGCCAAAATGAGCGAAGGCGTCTTGATGGCGACGGATCAGGGTAAAAAAATCACGGCGCAAAGTGAAGTCGATGAAGTGCCGCCGGGAGAACCCAAGGATGTAGGAAAAGCATTGGACCTTCAGCGTCCCGGTGGTAAACTTTATGGTATACGGACTCCAGTCCATCTGGCCCTGCAGCCCGGGATCGGTCTCAAAACGGACGACCGGTTCTCTTTTCGGCCGGGGGCGGATTCGCCGCAGGTGATCGCGCAGGATACTGATTCCACCGTTATAGCCCGCGGCAACCAGTTCTTCATAGAGTCTTTGCCCGCTGATCTTCGGATATTTTTCCAGGAGTTGTTTGATCGGTTCTTCATAAGTATCCAGCTTGCTGCCGCGCTTTACCGGTTTACCGCAAAGGGCGACATCGTGTCCATTGTCCCTTCGGGCATCATGTTTACGCAGGATCTGTCGCACGGTATTGCGACTCACAGCAAAATGTTTAGCCAATGTCCTGATCGACCACCCTTGCCGGCTATGCATAACCACCAAGTGTTGTTCAAGATCTGCCCTGTTCTTAATCACCTGCACCATTTTGCTCCTTTTCTATTTGGTGTAATTCCTGCTCGACCAGGGCCAGACCGGCACCGACTTTGCCGCACGCCACCCGCAGTCTTCTTTCCGCAACTGCCTCATATCTTTTCAATATTGTAGAGGAAAGCAGCAGTGCCATGTCCAGACATTGTATCTCGAAGCTGACCAAAGTGCGTAACAGCGTCTTCGCCTCGGGACCGAGACCCTTTTCTTCGGCCGGGTCGAGTACGACGTTCTCGGTGTTTTTGGCGAGAACGGTACGCGGATCATGCAGAAGGAGTGGCCAATATGATGGGAGGCAACTCAGCATGGCGCTGACTACTTTCCTGGTCTCCCGCCAGGTCAGATGGTGGGTCTTGATACTCTCAAGCACCTGAAGCTGGTTGCAGCGCTGCAACCGCGCCAGCTCCGCCCCAAGGCTCGGCGGCAACAGGCCCAGCCGGATCCGTTCCTGGGCCTCGTCAGAGAGCCGGGCAATCAACGCTACCCGCCGGCTGACCCAACTCTTGTGACGCCCCAGCAATCCGGCGATCTCCACCTGGCTGAGACCATCGTCATGACACAGCGAATGGACCACCAGCGCCTCTTCCATCGAACTGATGTTACGACCCACCCGATTCAACTGCAGGATCGCCGCCTTACAACCACGAGGACCCATTTGCAGACGGCTGACCGTCAACTCCTGCAGCGAAAGACTTCGGGCGGCCCGGAGCCGTTTAAACCCATCCAGGAGTTCATCTCTCCCTGGTTCAAGCCGGCAAACCACCACCGGCGTCAGCTGCCCATACTGACGCATCGAATTCAGTATTGTCCGTTCCGCCGATGGATCGACTATCCGTAACCCCTGGAACCGCTCGCCTATCGCCGATATCGCCAGTGGCTCCGGTTCCCGCCTTAAAAGTATCCCTTGTTCCATGATGCACCTCTGTTTGTAGTAGTTGCATCAGAATACCGGATTGACACCGGCCCGGCTATCGCCTCTTGAATTGGTAGATCCGGGTAGTCGTCGGCTATTCTTTGTCATTTCAGCTCGTTGGCATCCGATCACCTCTTGAAGTCGATGAAACGGTTGTCTCAACAGATACTTCATGATTACAATATCTTGGAGGCTTATCACCTCTTGAACAGATGTTGCCGGCAGTGACCCTGATTTGGCTGCATCTAATGGCTTGGCGGCGACTTGACCAGCCGGGGGTTCGCATAAAGCCAGGCACTTCTCCAGATAGATCTCTTGAAAATACGGACGATTCTGCCTATTCCACTCCCGGCATTTCTTGGCATGCCATTGCCGCTGACATTCCTTGTCGCCGCAGGTCCTTTGTCTCTCACCAAGACGCGGGTCCGGCTTGAACCATTTCCCGCAGATTCGGCAAGGTCGTTTCCGATTACTGTTCGTTGGTTTCATCATTTTCCCCATGATTCGTGGCTTTCAGGGGAATTATGATAGAGCTTGGGGAATTAACTTGGAAAATAAACAGGTGGGTCTGGTTAAATATTATTGTCAAAGCAGGAGAAAAACGACCAGGTGGGTCACCTTTTCGGTGGTGGGTGGGTCAATTGTTCATCGGCGGTGACAG
>JBBQVT010000236.1:0-3800 GCA_038211245.1 Desulfobulbales bacterium
CGCGAAGGCTATATGGACCCGGAAAAATTCGAGTCAGTTACCATTTTCCCCATTTTCTCTGAAAAACCGGAAGACTCGGGGGCAGTCATCCGCGTCACCGATATTACCAAGGCGCGAATGATGGAGAAGGCCTTGATACGCTCGGAAAAGCTGGCCTCCATTGGCGTGCTGACGGCGGGAGTCGCCCACGAGATCAATAATCCAAACAACTTCATCATGTTCAATGTTCCTGTCCTGCGACGCTATCTTGAGGCAATTTTACCCATTATCAAAGAGCATGCCGCCAGCCATAGCGATTCCACCTCTCTCTTCTTCGGCATGTCCTTTGAGGAGTTTGAAAAAGACCTGGGCGAGCTTGCCGATGCCATTGAAAACGGTTCGGAAAGGATTAAAACCATCGTCTCTGAACTGAAGGGATTTTCCTCTCCGGATGACAAAGAGAAAATCGGCTGGTTCGATTCGCAAGTTGCGATAAACCAAGCGATTCGCTATGCCCGGGTGCAGTTGAAGGATACTGTTAAACGTCTTGACGTCGATCTTCAGCCTGGTCTGCCGCATGCATTTTTCGAGCAAGGGCGGTTGGAGCAGGTGATTGTCAATTTGCTGATCAACGCCGCCCAGGCGGCGGATAAAAAAGATTCATGGGTTATGCTGCGAGCCAAGGTGGAAGACGAGGATTTCAAACATCTGGTTATCGAGGTTGAAGATAATGGCAGCGGCATAGACGAGAAAAACCTGGTCAAATTATTTGATCCATTCTTTACCACCAAAGCTCCCGGGGTTGGGACGGGGCTGGGATTGTATGTCTGTCAAAATCTGATCGATAAAGCGGGTGGGAGTATTGACGTACAGAGCCGCCTCGGCGAAGGTACAACCTTCACGATACGGCTACTTTGCAAATAGTGCCGACCGAAATGGTCAATGGGGGCGGAAGAATCTATGGACAGCATCATATTGGTTATCGATGACGAGAAGGAGTTTCTGAAAAGTGTCAAAAGGGCGCTGATCACCGCCGGTTATAAGAAGATAACTCTGGTCAGCGACCCGCTGACGGTGGCTGAACTCCTGCACCAGGGTGGACCCTTTGACGTCGCTATGATCGATATCACCATGCCGGGCTTAAGCGGCATGGAAGTGCTGTCGCTAATCAAAAGCGTCAGTCCGTTTACCGAATGTATCATGGTCACCGCACGAGATGAGGCTCGTCTCGCCATTGAAGCTTTAAAAAAAGGGGCCTACGATTATCTGGTCAAACCGATCAGTGCCGAAGATTTTATTCGGATCGTCGGTCATGCCTGTGAAAAAAAACACCTGCTCGATCTGGTCGAACTGAGCAAGGCAACAAAACCCAGTAAACCAACGAGCCATCCGGCATTTCGCCCGATCATCAGCAGATCCAGAAAGATGTTCAGCATCCTGCGGGAAGCCGAACTGCATGCCCGCAGTGAGATGCCGGTTCTTATCTCGGGAGAGACCGGCACCGGTAAGGAGCTTCTGGCGCGAGCCATTCATGCCGCCAGCTCCAGGGCAGCCGGTCCGTTTACCGCCATCAATATGGGATCGCTGTCGGAAAACCTCTTTGATTCGGCATTCTTCGGTCATGTCAAAGGGGCATTTACCGATGCCCACAGCGGCAACGCCGGGTTTTTGGAGGTCACCTGGGGCGGCACTCTTTTCCTCGATGAAATCGGCACCTTGCCGATGGGTTTGCAGGGCAAGTTGCTGCGTGTCCTGCAGGAGAAAGAGTTCATCACCCTGGGGACGAATAAGCCGCGTTCGGCCAACGTCCGCTTTGTGGCGGCGACCAATGCTGAACTGCAGGTTTTGATGGCCGACGGTCAGTTCAGAAAAGATCTCTACTATCGGCTGAGGGGCGCACAATTGCACCTGCCGCCGCTGCGCGAGAGAAAAGAAGATATTCCTGTTTTGATCGACAGTTTTCTCGATGAATTATGCGCCCCGGGCAATCGGCCCGAGGTGCCTGATGAGGTCATGGCGATGCTTATGGCCTATGACTATCCCGGGAATATCCGCGAGCTTCGGGCAATCATCCAGGCCGCCTTGAATCTTGCCCAGGGCGGGGCGATTAGCGTCAGCACTCTTCCGGCCGATATTTCCAGCCGGCAGCTGGTCGGTGGCCATGCCCCAGAAGTGTCGAGCAGGCCCAAAGGACCGATCGTTTCAATAGCCGAAATGGAAAAAGAACTTATCCGGAACGCCCTGCATGACACCAAAGGCAACCTCACCCATTCGGCCAAACGGTTGGGAATTTGCCTGAATACCCTGCGCCGGAAGATCGATACCTACGGACTAGGCAGAAAATGAACTGTTCCTAAATTGCATATCTGCCTATCTAGCTGAAAATATATATCATTTTTTAAAACCTGCAATTACTGCCTGGCAGTTAGCCTTCATGGCTTGCCCGGCTTCTCACTCAAGCCGCAAAAAAATTACTCTAACTTCTTGAAATAGCAAGATCTTCAAAATTATTTTCCGGCATCAACCAATCTGGCCCTTCAATTGCTATGTATCCGAAGACCGAAGACGAAGAGTATTCGGCTGAGATTATATTTTCCCGCTTTGGAACTTTCAGCAACTGGGAAGCAATAATAACCGCCGGGAATCCATTGGCTGAACATGGAACTCAAGGCTCACAAAAGATACAGCAAGAAAAGGAGTGCATATTGAAAATTTTAGTCGTTGATGATGAGATCATGCAGCTCAAAGGCATCAAAATCGGCTTGCGAACCGAGGGCCATGCAATTGTTACCGCTCTCAGCGCTGAAGAAGCTCTGGCTTCTATAAAGGCTGACCCTTTGCCCTTTGATTTGATCATTACAGATTACCTGATGGCCAATATGAACGGCCTGGACCTGCTGAAGGAAGTGCGAAAGGAAGGGCTATTTATCCCCGTCCTTTTGATGACCGCCTACGGGAGAAAGGACCTGCTGATCGAAGCCATGCAGCATCAATGCAGCGGCTGCATCGAAAAGCCCTTTACCTTTGAGCAGCTCTTAACTGAAATAGCCAGAATCAAGGAGCAAACAGAGCGCATTGGCAATACCCGTGCGAGTACTGAAACTCTTGCGCATATCGTTCACCAAATTAATAATCCACTTTGTGCGATCATCGGAAATGTTGAGATGGCTAAGCACAATATCAATAATTCCAAAGACGTAAAACACAACTTGGAAGCAATCATCAAGGCCACCAGCAACATTCAGGAGATTAACAAAAAAATTCTGACCCAAGGCAGGACTGAACAGTTGAAAAACACGTCGGCAAAGCTGGAACTGAAAGAATTGCTGAACGAATGCCTGGACATGTTTGAGGGTTTGCTTGGTCAAAATGAGGTGACTCTTGAATGCCTGGATATCGTTGACGGCCTGATTGGTCAAAAGGAGGCAACTTTTAAAACGACGTTAGCAGATGGCTACCTGCAGATACCCGGTGACCGTTTCGGCCTGCAGCAGATCTTTAAAAACCTCATTTTGAACGCTATTGAAGCAATGGATGGATCGGCCCAGAAGTTTCTCACTGTGACGGTTGAAGCCGACAGACCTGCCGGATGGATAGCGGTGCATTTCGCCGATAGCGGATGCGGAGTCCCCGAAGCCTCAATCAACGAGTTTTTCACCTCGGCAAAGACAACTAAAAAAAACGGCTCCGGTATCGGACTGCAAGTCGTCAAGGAAATGGTTGAGCACCATAAAGGCCAACTGCGCATAAGCAGCCAGGAGGGACAAGGCACCGTCATCACCGTCAAGCTGCCCGCCATGAGGAGGGACGTGGATCTCGCA
>JBBQVT010000237.1:0-3796 GCA_038211245.1 Desulfobulbales bacterium
TCTGATCCTGACACGTAATTCCGTGTTGGAGTATCTGGGGGAGGTTACTATCGCACCCATCACAACTACCGTTCGCGACATACCCTCCGAAGTGTTTCTCTCATCGACTGACGGCATGCCCGAGGATTGTGTTGTCAATTGGACCATTTGCAGACAGTTTCGAAGGGGAAACTCGGATCTTTGATAACATCCTTGCCTCGCGCTAAAATAGTAGAGGTCGGGTTGGCAATCCGCTTTGCACTTGATATTTAAAAAGCAACGCCTGTCCGCCACCACTATGTTTGCCTGTAAAGGTACTCGACCCAGGCATGTTCTGAAAATATGTCCTTCAATCTGCAAGCTCCCTTTCAGTCCCCTTGCCTGCTTCAAGTTGAGCGATTGACTGAAGTAATCGGCGAGCATTTTTGGGACTTCGCGGGAGGTAGGCAGTTTCTTCAAGCGCTTCATAGTCATCAAGAGACATCATTATGACAGGCCTGGCTGCTTTTCGGGTGAAAATAACCGGTGCATGATCATCACAAACTTTTTCCATTATTTGCGCTAAGTTACTTCGAACAGAGGTGTATGTAATAGCATTCATGGCATTTCTCCCTAGTGGACATGTACGGTTAACTGTACAATAGGTGAAAATGCATAACACGTCAATAAACCTGATCGAAATAAATCGCGTTCTTAAAAGGTGGCCAATATCTCGGCCGGGGGGATTGACATGTAATCATTTATTGGTTACATAATAGAGATGAAGCATACGGTGAAGGTCAAACGTAGGGTGCTGCGGGATATCAAAAAGATGCCCGAGCCGGAACAAGTGAAGTTGGCAATGCTCATTGATGATTTGATTGAATCAGGTCCGGTACAATCGACATGGCCTAACTATGGCAAACTCTCCTCCGTCGACCATCACTGCCATCTAAGCCGGAAGTGGGTGGCTTGCTGGCGGCACGAGAAAGGAACAATTGAGATTGAGGTGTATTATGCAGGTAGTCGTGAAAACGCCCCGTATTGATTTGAAGATGGTTGGCGACATCCCTGAGGGAATATTGAGGGCTCTTGAGTCCGAATATGGGGAACTCCACATCGTCACCAATGAAGGTGATGAGTTAGTAGAGGTAACAAGCAGTGAATGGTATAAAGCCATTCACTCTTCCATCACACCCGGCAAAGTTTTGAGAGTCTATCGGGAGCGAGCAGGAATGACACAGGGCGCGTTGGGCAATAAGATTGGCAACGTCCCCAGGCAACACATTTCCGGAATGGAAACAGGACGACGCCCAATAGGCAAGGAAATGGCAAAGAAGCTTGCTGTAGTGCTCAATACTTCCCCTTTGAAATTCATCGATATTTAAGTGGCGAAAATTACGACAAAAAAACTCTCCCTATGTTTCGACTGCCAATAACTACTTGCGGAATTTCGGGCGGAATTTCGGGGACAATACTTAATTCCAACAATAACATACTGCGGGCAAGCCGCAGATGTTCTCGTTAGCCGTCCAGAGTGTCTATAAATCGTTTTGTCCCCGTCACATGGGGATAAGAAAGGGGATAAGAAAGGGGACGCTTCCCAGATTATTATTAATGCATGGAGATGTTACTCTTTTCGCTGCAAAAAGCTTGACTCTGACACACCAATATCCCATGCCCGGACGAAACATTACCCAAATTCAATTTTTTTTACCTTACCCATAATGTGGTTTATTATAGCTATAAGAAACCACATTATGGAGGTACGATATGAGAACCATTCAGATGACCCTTGATGATAATCTTGTCAAAGCAGTTGACCGTGTTTCAAAGGAACTCCACACAAATCGTTCTATGCTCCGGTTATCCTCTGCACTGCTTCCTCATATCGTAACCTGGTTTTAGTAACGATCTCCTCCGGCAAGGTTGGCGGAGGAGGATTTTTATTCCAGGTAAGGGTCGAAAGATAATCTCTCAGATACTGTTTATCAAAACTCGGCTGCGATTTGCCCGGCGCATATGTATCGACCGGCCAGAAGCGCGAGGAATCCGGGGTCAACACCTCATCTATCAGGATGAGTTTGCCGTCTTTTTCGCCGAGCTCAAATTTGGTGTCGGCGATAATTATGCCTTGTGCTAAAGCATAATCCGCTGCCTTTTTATAGAGCGCTACACATATCTCACTGATTTTATGAACCTTGTCTGTTCCTAAAAGTTTCTCGGTCTCAGCCAGAGAGATATTCTCATCATGATTGCCAAGGGCGGCCTTGGTCGATGGGGTAAAAAGAGGTTGCGGAAACTTATCCGACTCCTTCATTCCCTCGGGCAACTGAAAGCCGCAGACAAGAGGATCCTTTTTATAGGCACTCCAGAACGAGCCGGAAATATAGCCACGAACAATGCATTCAATGGACAGCGGCTGGGCCTTTTGCACCAGCATCGATCTGCCCGACAATTGTTCGGCGTAGGGGCGACAGATCTCCGGATACTCTTCGACAGCCGCGGTAATCAGATGGTTCTCGACTATCCCGCCCAACAGCTTAAACCAAAAGAGCGAAAGGTGTGTCAGCACCGCACCCTTGCCGGGAATAGCCTCGTTCATGACGACATCAAAGGCGGAAATCCGGTCGGTGGCAACCATCAGCAATTTATCGGCATGTCCGGGGATCTCGTACATATCTCGGACTTTTCCCCGATGTTTGAGAACGAGGTTGGGAAAATCAGTCAATAATATCGGTGAAGTCATGTTGTCCTGCTCCTTGTAATAAACACCATAATTATTTGGTTTTTTTCACTGTTGCGGCCGGATAGCGGGTACAGGCCGGGTTTTCATAGGTCGTCAGCTCGGCGGTGAGGGAACCGATAATTATTTTTGAATTTATCATCACCGGCACTCGGCATTCATCGTTGGTATACCAGATTACGGTATCGCCCTTTTTATCATATAAACCTTTAAAGGTCAGTACCGGCATGATCTCCACCGTGCTCACCGGACCAATAAGGGTCTCATCGAACTGTTTGGTCGAAATTGCATTGACAACGACTTCCACCTTTTTTTTATCAGCAAAAGTCGGTACGATAAAACCGCCGCCTACGAGAAAATCCATAAGCCTGCTGTTAAAAAACGAGGAAAATTCATTATTGGTTTCGCCGTCAACCTGAAACATTCCTTCAAGTTTATTATTTTTTGTGTATTTAATCTCCCCAGTCTCCTGGTTAAATTCAATTACCCGATGGGCTCGATATCTGTAACCTTCCTGCTGCCAAATTTCATAGTGATAAGGCAAGCGTTTCGGGCCCCGGACCCGGGTGACATGCACATCTTTAATGGGATAGATAAGGTTGATCGCCGCGTTTTTCGTGGTCACTGTCGCCCGGATTTCGTATTCATCGTCGCTATCGGGCAGAGCATTGATCTGCAGATGCAATTCGCCAATTTTTATGCCACCGGTCCAAGACACATCGTAAACCAGGTTTTCCTTACCTGAATAGCCGATGGCCATCAGGTTTGGGTCAATTATTCCATATTGCAGAGTTTGGTAATCGACGGCTGCAGTCGCATCACCGGCATGAGCAGGTATTGCCCACCAGCCGATAACAAGCACCAACACTGTCAGCCGCAGTACAGTCATGCAGTCACGTCCCGAGAGTTAAGAGTGACAGCCACGTCGCTGCAAAAATGGTGACACTGATGAAACCGTTCATCGAAAAAAAAGATGCATGGATACGCGACAAATCTTCAGGTTTTACCAGCATATGCTGATATAAAAGGGCGCCCGCCGCGACAATGACCCCACCGTAATAAAAACCGTTCAAATGTGACTGCCAACCGGTG
>JBBQVT010000238.1:0-3694 GCA_038211245.1 Desulfobulbales bacterium
CAGACCGACGTCCTCATTCAGGGCGCAGCCGACGGACAACTGGAGAAACGTGCTGATGCAGGTCTCTTTGTCGGCGGCTGGAACAAGCTGGTTTCCGGAATCAACGATACGGTCACCAATATCGTCGGACCGCTCATGGTCACCGCCGATTATGTCGCCAGGGTCTCCAAGGGTGACATGCCGCCAACCATCACCGATACCTATAAAGGTCAGTACAATCAGATCAAAAACAACCTCAACGTCCTCATTGAGGCCACCAACTCAATCACCGCCAATGCCAAGCAGGTAGCGCAGGGGAATCTGATGGTGGAACTGAAAAAACGGAGCGAAAACGACGAGCTGATGGAATCTCTCGCCAACATGGTCGACAAATTGAAGGAAGTGGTCACTGAGGTACAGGGTGCCGCCGACAACGTCGCCACCGGCGGCCAGGAAATGTCCGCCACCGCCCAGCAGATGTCGCAGGGAGCAACCGAACAGGCGGCCAGCGCCGAGGAAATCAGCTCAAGTATGGAGCAGATGGCCTCGAATATCCGCCAGAACACCGACAACGCCATGCAGACCGAAAAGATCGCCGTGAAGAGTGCTGCCGACGCAAGAGAAGGCGGGAAAGCGGTTATGGAGACGGTTTCGGCCATGAAGGAAATCGCCACCAAGATCTCCATCATTGAGGAGATCGCCCGCCAGACCAACCTCCTGGCCTTGAACGCCGCCATCGAAGCGGCAAGGGCCGGAGAACACGGCAAGGGCTTTGCCGTGGTCGCCTCCGAGGTTCGAAAGCTCGCGGAACGCAGTCAGTCGGCAGCAGGCGAAATCAGCAAACTCTCGACCTCAAGCGTTGCCATTGCCGAGCAGGCCGGTGATATGTTGAACAAGATGCTCCCGGATATTCAGAAGACCGCCGAGCTGGTACAGGAAATCAGTGCCTCCAGTAAGGAACAGGATACCGGTGCCGACCAAATAAACAAAGCCATCCAGCAGCTCGATCAGGTTATCCAGCAGAACGCCGGATCGGCGGAAGAGATGGCCTCGACCACAGAAGAGCTGTCAAGCCAGGCCGAGCAACTGAAGGCAACCATCGCCTTCTTTACCCTTGACACCAAGGGCCAGCGGCACGGGGCAAGCAGTCCACAACGGCAACTGCCGCAGCGACAACTGGCAATCAGCCATGCTGCAGCTCCCAAGCCAACCAACGCCTCCAAACCGGCGGCAGCCAAGAAAGCCAAACCCGGCAAATCCGAGGGAGGAGCGATTCATCTCGACATGGGCGGCAAGGGTGGAGCGGATTATCTTGATGAAGAATTTGAAAAATTCTGATCGGGTCAAGGAGGAACAACCATGAGTGTAGCAGGAATTACTGAAACTGTTCAGTATCTCACCTTTAAACTGGCCGATGAGATCTTTGCCTTTGACGTCGCCAAAGTCAGGGAGATCCTCGAAATAACATCCATTACCAAAGTGCCGCAGACCCCGGACTTCATGCGCGGGGTCATCAATCTGCGCGGTGGCGTTGTGCCGGTTATTGACCTGAAACTGAACTTCGGCATGCAACGCACCGAACAAACCATCAACACCTGCATCATCGTCGTCGAGGTCAACCTGAGCGGCGATGGCATTGTTCTCGGCGTCCTTGCCGACTCGGTGCAGGAGGTGGTGGATATGGAACCGGAGAACATCGAACCGGCACCGAAACTCGGCACCAAGCTCAACACCGAATTCATCAAGGGTATGGGCAAGGTGGGAGAAAGCTTTGTGATGATTCTCGATATCGACAAGGTTTTCTCTGCGGCGGAACTGACCGAATTGCAGGGAGGTGCAGAGCAATAAGCGGCGGCGTTTTTGGTTCCCATGCACTGCATGGGAACCAAAAACATCTTGAAGGCACGTACGAATAAGGTACTCAAAGGCAGGAAAGCGAGCAGCCATGACTTTCGCCCAACCAGCTAAAATGAAGGACAAAGTTTTTCAGCAGTTCAGTTCCTTTATCTATGATCAAGTCGGCATTCAATTGCCGCCAAGCAAAAAAACCATGTTGGAGGCGCGCCTGCAAAAGCGCCTCAAGACCCATGACCTCGCCACCTTTGAGGAATACGGTGAGTTCGTCTTCAGTCCGCAGGGACTGCAATCGGAACTCGTCCACCTCATCGATGTGGTAACCACCAATAAGACCGATTTTTTTCGCGAGCCAGGCCATTTCGATTTCTTGACTGAAAAGGCCCTGCCGACCATCCTCAGCAAGCGCGACCGGTCCCCTTCCCAGCCGATTCGTATTTGGAGCGCCGGATGCTCGAGCGGCGAAGAACCGTATACCCTGGCCATGGTCACCTCCGATTACGCCGCCGAAAAGCACGGATGCCGCTTTTCCATCCTCGCCTCGGACATCAGCACAAGGATCCTCGAAACCGCCAAAAAGGCCATCTACCCGGAGGAACGGACGGACGACATCGCCATGCAAATCAAGAAAAGGTATCTGCTGCGAAGCCGTGACCGGCAGCGTGGCCTCATCCGTATCTGCCCGAAACTCCGTGCCATGGTTTCCTTTAAAAGGATTAATTTCATGGACAACGACTTCGGCCTGTCTGAGAAAATGGATATAATCTTCTGTCGAAATGTAGTAATCTATTTCGATAAGGAGACGCAACAGAACCTGATGCAGAAATTTCATCACCAGTTGCGGCCGGGCGGCTATCTTTTCCTCGGCCATTCCGAGACGCTGAATGGTATTGATGTTGATTTTAAGGCAGTGGGGTCGACCGTATACCAAAAATCATGAGGGATAGTATCGACGGCCATTGCAGCAATGTGTATCTCAAGCCGGGCGAGGTGATCATCTCGAAAAATCCGATACTGGTGAGCACTATCCTCGGATCATGCATTGCGGTCACTATGTTTTCCCCCGGTAAAAAGATCGGCGCGATCTGCCATGCCATGTATCCATGCAATCCGACCGTCGATGTAAACGTGCAGTATGTCGACTCCGCCATTCGAGTTATCTTCAGCAAAATGATGGAATATACCGGCAAATCGGACCTGATCGTCAAACTTTTCGGTGGCGCCAAGGTGCTGACCGGTGGCGAATACGGCGAAGACCGCATGGCCATCGGCGAGCAAAATATCTCCCAGGCCAAAAAGACCCTGTCTGAACTCGGCCTGGCGATTGCCAACTCCGATATCGGCGGGCTCCGGGGACGAAAGCTGCTGTTTTCCATAAAAACCGGCGATGTCTATCGGCGCCGCCTCAGACATGCCGGCAATGCAGTGTGCGTGGGAGCATAAATGAGCAAAATCAAAGTATTGATTGTTGACGATTCGGCACTGGTGCGACAAACCCTCTGTGAGATGCTCAATTCCGACCCGGAAATTGAGGTCGTCGGCACCGCCGCCGACCCCTTTCTCGCAGCGGAACGCCTTAAAACCGTGGTGCCCGATGTCATTACCCTTGATATCGAGATGCCGCGCATGGACGGCTTGACTTTTCTCAAAAAGATTATGAGTCAGCATCCGATGCCGGTGGTGATGTGTTCAAGTCTTGCCGGTTCCGGCAGCGAATCGGCCCTCAAGGCTCTGGAATATGGGGCGGTGGATATCATCACCAAGCCGCGCATGGGCACCAAACAGTTTCTTGAAGAGTCGCGGGTAACGATCTGCGACACCATCAAGGCCGCCGCTCAGTCGCGCTCCGGCAGGCGGCGCC
>JBBQVT010000239.1:0-3649 GCA_038211245.1 Desulfobulbales bacterium
AGGAACAACTTTGTCGCAAATTATCCTCTCTTGGCGCACGGCTTCCATCTGGTAAATGGCTGGTTGTAGAAGTTGGAGATAGTCCATTATAAAAAGTGTCCAAAAAAATAGGCGATTTCGAAACCTGTTTCACGAGGTCTGAACTCATATCCCCCAACCTCTATTTAACCACACCCCTGTTCAAGACCTTTGAGGCTTTCTCTACCGTTTCAAGGTTGATCAGGTTCTCGTACCCGGCCTTTTTCAGCGTTTCATAGGCAATACCGGTTCTCCGACCGGTCCGGCAATACAGATAGACTGTGTCTTTCTTATCTGTAACTACCTTGGATATCTCATTGCCAATCCGTTCGTAGGGAATCAACACCGCTCCCTCCAGGTGACCGGCTGCCCACTCGGACTCGGTTCTGACGTCGATAATAACCGACCTCGGCCCAGAGCTGTTTTCGACGGCCGAGACCGCCGATACCAGCAGTGCTAGAACGAGCACCATCGGCAGCAGCATGGTTTTCAATATTTTCATCATCGATCACTTCTCTTGGCTGAACCGTCCGAGCAATTATCAGGTAGCATATACCCATCATTTATTTGGCAGTGGCTTTTTCGTTCTGCGGCCGGGCTTGGCGAGAATTTCCAGATAAAACGATTCCAACTGCTGCTCTTGGGCCAAATCGATGCATTTGGTGATTTCCGCCAGGTGAATGTCCTTGGCGCTTTCAGCAGCTGGACCGAATTTGCAGTCGAAATCCCAAAAATCGACGCCCTCCGGCAACGCTTTATTGCGCTCTCTCTTAATGTATTTTTTGATTTCGTGTCTTACAGCTTCTATAAGTCTGTCTCTTTTAATCTTAGGGTCGGTAATTTTAAACGTTTTCTTCATTATTATCCTCGAAAATAGTTTCAAAAAATTCGAATATGGGCATTCAAATATGCTATGGAGTCTTAATCGTCCGTTCCAGTTCAGACAGCCAGCTGTTTTCTTGATGATTGTAGGTTTTTACGACAACTTTGTCCTGATAGAGAAAAAGTGAGTTGGTCCAGATGGTGCCGCGGTTCATGTCTTTGTTATGGATGTTGGTTACCCGGCCGTCATAGAGATTGATCGGTGCGGCATAACTTTCCTCCAGCGGTGAGGTGTGGGTATGGCCGGAAACCCAGAGGAACACCTGCTTGTTGGTTTTCAGAATGTCATGCACCGTTGCCACCGGCTGAGCGATAAAACTGGGGGTGTTGATCCATTTTCGATAGTCCCGCAGGGTCCCGTTCAAGGGGCCATGAAAGATAATGATGGTCGGCGTCTTTTTGTTGTTTGCAAGCTCCGCACGCAGCCATGCCAGTTGCTGGTCGGACATGCCGGAGAGAAAGTCAGTATGGTCTGCTGATAGAAACACCAGGAGATAGTCGCCCACATACTTGCTGTAATAATAACTTGGTAAGTCAAATGTCCGGCGAAATGTGCGCAGCTTTTCCTGTTGTGATGCTGGGGTACCAGCGAGGAGCTGGCCACTTTCGTCGGCGTAAAAATAATCGTGATTGCCGGCAATGGGAAAGAACGGCGCATACAGCTTGTTGAAAAAGGTCTTTGCCACCTGATATTCGTCATCGGTGCCCAAATCGGCACAGATATCACCGACGGCCACCACCATCTCGACATCGTCCCAGGAATTAATTGTTGCCAGAACCTGTTCTTTTCTCTCGATATCCCGGCCGGGTAGGTGGGGATCTCCGAGAATTACCAGATGATGGTAGGCATTGGCCGTTTCGTCGGCTGGATTGGCACACGCGGCAAGAGCAATACAGAGGAGTGCGGAAAGCACTACCGATTTGAGAAACCTCACTGTGTTCTTCGCGTTCATAACAGTTTGCAGTTTGGGCAGTTGCTGAGTTAATAAATATGTGCCGGTATTACCAAAAATCCTTACAAGCCAATCTCACCGGCAATCTCCTGCATTGCCGCAAGGCTCAGCTGACAAAAGTCAGCCAAGGGTATTCCCGCCAATTCGCATTCGCCGATAATCTCGCGGTCGGCACCGCGGGCGAAGGCCTTTTCCTTAAAGCGCTTTTGCACCGATTTAGCCTTCACCAAGGCCAGCTTTTTCTCAGGAATGACCAGAGCGGCGGCGACGATCAGACCGGTAATGGTTTCGCCTGCGGCAAGGGCGTAATGAAATATAGTGCTCCGCTGATCCCCGGGCCAGGCAGTGAGATTATGCAGGCGAATCGCCTCGATAATTTCCGGATCAACCCCTTTTTCTTTTAAAATCGCCACCGTATCTGTAGTGTGGGTGGCAAGATCCGGCATGCTTTCCGAGTCAAGATCATGGAGGAGACCGGCCAGACCCCATTTCTCTTCATCGGCCCCCAGCCGTCCGGCAGCTGCTCGCAACACAGCCTCGGCGGCAAGCGAATGGTTGATGAGGTGATAACTCTTTAAAGTTGCGCGAAGCAGATCCAAGGCCTCCACCCGCGTTATGCCGTAGGTCATGACGTTCTCCTTACTTTAGTACTTCAAACCGACGCGGTCGCGAACCAGGTCGAGGGTAACAACTGCTTTGGCACGGGCTTTATCCCGGCCTTTTTCAAGAATCGCCCGGAGCATTGCCGGATCGCCGAGCAGTTCCGCCTTTTTCCGCCGTGCTGCGCCGAAGGTATCATTGAGGAGATCAAGCAGTTCAAGTTTCAGATAGCCGTATGCCGCCCCGCCACCGACATACAGATTATGAATCTCCGCCATCCGGGCCGGAGTTGCAAAAAGTTTCATGATCTTGTAGAGGCTGCAGGTATCAGGGTTTTTCGGCTCCTCAACCGGGGTTGCATCGGTTGCGATGGCCATGACCCTTTTTTTTAACTCTTTTCCCTCAAGAAAAATGGGAAGAGTGTTACCGTAGGATTTGGACATCTTCTGCCCGTCCAAACCGGGGACGATGGCCGTCGATTCATTAATGGCAGGCTCCGGTACGACGAAGGTATCACCATATTCATTATTGAACTTAATGGCCAGGTCACGGGCGACTTCGAGGTGCTGTTTCTGATCCTTGCCGACCGGGACTTGCTCCGCCTGATAAAGAAGGATATCGGCGGCCATGAGCACCGGATACGAAAACAGGCCGTGGGTGGCGGAGATTCCCTTAACCACCTTATCCTTGTAGGAAGTGCAACGCTCGATCAGCCCCATCGGGGCGATGGTGGAAAGCACCCAGGTCAGTTCGCATACCTCGGGAACATCCGATTGGACCCAGAAGATACATTTGTCGGGATCAAGGCCCAAGGCCAGAAAATCGGCGGCCGCCTCAAGGGTCCCAGCCGCCAACCGGTCCCGTTCGCGGACCGAGGTAAGGGCATGCAGATCGACGATAAAGACATACAGTTCATCACTTTCCATATGGGCGATCATGGTCTGCATCATCCCGAAGTAGTTGCCGATGTGCAGCTGGCCAGAAGGTTGGATACCTGATAAGATTTTCATAAATTTCCTGCAGTTGGTAGATAAAAAGAGAGATTGCGCTTCTAACAGACCTCGTGAAACAGGTTTCGAAATCGCCTATTTTTTTGGACACTTTTTATAATGGACTATCTCCAACTTCTACAACCAGCCATTTACCAGATGGAAGCCGTGCGCCAAGAGAGGATAATTTGCGACAAAGTTGTTCCT
>JBBQVT010000240.1:0-3575 GCA_038211245.1 Desulfobulbales bacterium
GTTTTGTGAATAACAAACGAAAGAAGCGATATAAACATACTGCGGTCTAACTTGGACACCGGATGAATTCCTCTGAAGAGAAAATTGATATCGATAGTTACCGCTAGTGGCAGTACTCTCCCGTGCGATTATTTATTACTATACTGGTACTACCTATTATTTGTTATTACAAACAGTTATTCTGGCCAATATCATAAGTTTGTCTGTCAGATAAAATTACAATATGGGAGCGTAATTTGCCAGATAAGGTCTCGCTTTCGGCACATAAATCACGCCTGAAAGTCTATATTATTATGGTGTGTTGGTTTAACGAGACTTTCCAATGGTTTTGGTATGTTCGCAATCAGGACGGTTGATGGTGGTTGCTTGGCAATAAGAAAACATATAACCTTGAATTATTACTTTAAGACAGTCGTATTACCACTGACTTTTTACTTTTTGGTGGCGTAGTATACGGTGGTGGTTTACTGTACACTCTGTACTGACACATCTAAAACATGGGAGAATGCTGCATGCAACGATTGGCTGAAAAACAGATTGCAGGCTGGAAAGACTCGTCGCGTCGCAAGCCTCTTATAATTCGTGGGGCGCGCCAGGTTGGGAAAACATGGCTTGTCGAGAATGTTCTGGCAAAACCATTTACTAGCTTTGTCAAAATAGATTTGGAAAAACGTCGTGATCTTCATCCTCTTTTCGCTGAGAATCTTGAGCCGCAATCGATACTGAACCATCTGGAATTGACAGCTGGTCGAATCATACCCGGCCAGACACTTCTTTTCTTCGATGAGATCCAGGCCTGTCCGCGAGCATTAATGGCATTACGCTACTTTTATGAAGAGATGCCGAAACTCCATGTTATAGCAGCCGGTTCATTATTGGAGTTTGCCTTCGGCGAAATATCCATTCCTGTCGGTCGCATTCAGTATCTGCATATGCATCCGATGACATTTTATGAATATCTTCTGGCAATGGGCAAAGAACAGATGGCCGAATACACTCTGAATCAGCCGAATGACGTTGCAGGGTCTATCCAGGAAATCATTCTCAAAGAATTGCGGAGCTATTTCTTTGTTGGCGGCATGCCTGAATGTGTCAAGACCTATCGTGACTCAGGTTCCATGGTTGAGACCTTTCAAGTCCAATCAGAAATTCTGGACTCGTATCGCGATGATTTTTCTAAATACACCCCCCATATCAATACGATCTGCCTGGACGCAGTTTTTTTGGGCGTGGCAAAAAGTATCGGAGAGCAATTAAAATATACACGTTTGAATGATGGGTATTCAAGCCAGATGAATCGCAAGGCGTTTGATCTGCTGGTCAAGGCGAAGGTTATTCATAAAATTCCATCCTGTGATCCAAGTGGTTTGCCATTAGGCGCAACAGCCAATCCCAAAAAATTCAAGGCATCCATGCTCGACATAGGTCTTATGCAGAGACTCTGTCAGGTGCCGGTTGAACTGGAATTGCAGCAGGAAAACCTTCTGGCTATGTACCGTGGAAAGCTTGCGGAACAATTTGTTGCCCAGGAACTTCTGGCCTGGCATAGTTCAGAGTTATTTTATTGGGCACGGGAGAGTCGTGGCAGTAGTGCCGAGGTAGATTTTCTCGTTGTTCGGCAAGGAAAGATTTACCCGATAGAGGTTAAATCTGGAGCTAGTGGGAGTTTGCGAAGCCTGCACCTTATGCTTGAAAAATATCAGAATTGCCCGCAAGGATTGGTACTTTATAGTGGTAAAAGCAATACATTATCTGACCGGAAACTTCAATTTCTCCCATTATATTGTGTCTCGACGATTGGAGACCAACGACCGAACGTGGCTTGAGCGGGGAGCCCATCTACCACACCACTCGTAGTTTTGAGTCAGATCTGATCTTAAATCACCCTTGGACAGCCTCTTTAAGTTTCTCAGCTATCCAAACCTTTACTAGAGCTTGACGAGTTATACCAAGCCGTTTTGAGTGTTTATCAAGGTCTGTCACCACCCATGTGGGAAAATCAATATTCACTCTCTTAGACTCTTGGTTAATCCTTCGAGCTTTTGAGAAATCGAGATTTTCTGTCAAGTCTTCACCTGATTCAAATTTTTCGTCAAACTTTTTAGCTTTCATAATAAACAACCTCCTTACCCCTGGAACGTCTTACCGAAATTATCCTGACAGAATCATTTCGATAGGTGATTACCGCTGACCAGTATTTTTTCTCGATCTTCCCTATTAAAAGATATCTATTTTCGTCTTCCAATTTTTTTGCCGGAATTTCAAGCAAATCAGGATCGTTCCAAAGAGCTTGAGCCTCTACGAAATCGATTCCATGCTTTTCCTTGTTGGCGTAACTTTTATTTAGGTCAAATTCAAATTTCATAAGAATAATATACAGCAAAAGGTATATTTTGTGAATGCACAATATATACCTTTTCTATACCTTTTCTTTTTCTGTGGAGGTTTTTTATTTCATTTTTTGCTTCAGAATCAGTCTTTCCGGGCATCGAGGATAGTTATACCGACAGTGTCGGGGAAAACGTCGGGGAAAATTTTAGAATCTATCCTGAAAAACAACACGATAACCATCACGGAACTATAAAATTTCGTTGAATGACAGAGCGTTCCATTGAACGTAATCTTCAGAAACTCGACTATCATTCCATGGTCAAAGTCCCTTAAATTTTCGAACATTTACCGCCTTCCATTCCAAAAGTGGTTGTCTTTGAATGCGTTGTTGTAAATTTGTGTCAGCGGTCAGGATTGTCGAGTCAACCTCACCGTGGTCAAGCAGCAGGTCAAGAAATGCTTTCTCAGCTTCCGAGAAGGGAAGCACAACAGACAGGGCCTGTCGGCATTCCTCCACGAGGCGTGTGCCATATTTGTCGACAGATTCTTGTTCTTTAGATGTATTAACACGTAGGGTCGGAATCAGCTGCCGAGCAAGTTCCGCACTGTCCAAATTCACATCCTCAGTGGTAATTGTTCGCCAATCTTTACGGTTCATTGCACCGTAAACAACAAAGGCTGTGCGCAGCCGCTCATGGTCGAGATTTTCCATATGCAGAATGGCATGGCTGTCAAACAGATCTCTTGCCTGTCTGCGTGCAAGCAAAGCCGCCAACTTTCCCGCCGCCAATTCATGGATATCAATTATAGGTATTTGTGCAGCCTGCCAGGTACCAACCGGGTAAGAATCGAATAGCATAACAGGCCACAACGGGACCCGGTACATGAAATTGAGGTCCACTTCGAGATTGCCGCCTTGGCCCGCAGCACTCTGGTAACGTAAGGACCATTTGCCGCCGGCGTGTTCTTCTGGCATGCGCCTGACAGTAAATCCTTCCCTTGCAAATACGGACTGGACTGCCTGCTCGAGCTTGGGCCGTTCGGCAAGCATAATTTCACGATCTTCCGCCCCCACGTAGTTGAGGTCAATGTCAACGGAAAGTCTGGGGACATTAAATACAAAAAGGTTCAGAGCTGTTCCACCCTTGAGCGCCAGTTTGCCTTTTAAAAAAGGATGACTGCCAAAAGCTTGGAGCAATCCCAGCAGGTGGGCAACCTTTTCAAGTACATCCGGTCTGAATCCG
>JBBQVT010000241.1:0-3460 GCA_038211245.1 Desulfobulbales bacterium
GCCCTTCAATTCAATGAGCACCGAGCGATTGGTGTCGGCAACACCTGCGATGTTCCGCTGAAATTGTTCGGCAGCCTGATCAAGCACTTTGTGGCCGGCCGGATAGTAGATGCCTATCTTGCATATGCGGTGTAGCGATTCCAGAAATTCGATCAGTTTTTTCTGTTCGAGATGCGGGGGTATTTCCTGTTGGTCTTTCTCTGAACTGTCCATAAATAATAGAAAAGAAGTTGCGCGAGGCAAACCGTGAACAAATAACAATGCGAAAAAACAGAGTTGTCCTCACCTATTGACAGCACTTACGCTGACAGGAAATAACGTATCCCAACTGCCGTTGTCGGGTTAGAGGGACATCCCAAAGCGACGGCCTTGTGAACCACTTTTTGTAGGGTACTCTTTCGGACAGGGATTTACAAATTTTTTGTTTTATGACTGCATACATGGGTGAGAACATACGACTGCATGGCCCTTCGCGAAAACTCATTCATTCAGACCACAAAGCATGAAGCCGAGAATCGGTCGGCATTTTCCCTCGCAAGACCCACTGAGAGAACCATGCTGCCGTGTACCGGAATGGTTTTCCTGGCCCCAGTAGAATTCGCTTAAGCCGACGGGGCGTAATTGCTGTCTCGCGGCAAAATTCAGCAGTTTTGGGGCACAGCAGTCACCGGTTCCGGTGGGGATGCCGGTTTTTCCGAGAAAGACTTCGCCGATATTGGCCGTTTCCCCCCGGAAGTTGGTAAGTGTATACAGGGCGTGGAAATCCGCCATCAGCTGCTGGCAAAGGAGGCGGCGCTCTTTTCTCAGGGCCAGCCATTTTTTGCTCTGAGCTTCGCAGGTGTCGATCTTGCGGCTAAGGGCTTTGATCTGTGGTTCCACCACTTGGCTTAAGGCGAAAAATTCATCAACATCAAAAAGCGGCGGCACCCAGCCGCTTGCCAGCCAGCAGCCGTTGTATTGTCCGGAGAAAGCCCGGAGGATGGTTGTCGTCCCGTCTGCATCGACACATTCCAAAACCCCGAACATCTTGCCCCGCGCCGGACCATACAACCAGTCCGTTGAGAGTGCCGGAGCGCTGCGGGAAGTGCCGGAGAAAAGGTCGATGGTGCCGCAGTCAGTCAGACTCTCCATGAGTTGTCGGCAATGGACCAGGGAATTACCCTGACCAAGCCAATGGTCGCGTCCGCATCTTCGACAGTAGCCGCCGCTTCTGATCTTTGGAGGAGTGAGGTCGTCTCTTGCCATTGAGGGTTATGGGGGGAGTTGATCTTCTTGTCGTTCGGACAAAGAGGTTCAGGGATGAGAGGGAAGATACACCGCAGTCGGCAAAATGGCTAATAGTTCCTTCCGCAAATGATTGCGCCGTGTTATTATCATGTTCGTTGCCGGGGTTTCGTCGCACAATGGAAACCCCGGTGAGACGGACGTAAATTTTAACGAAGAGTCAGGTGCCCTCCCGGATGTAAGAATATTTCCCAGGGAGAGCTGCGGCGCTTTTTTCAAGAAGGAAGAAAAATATGGCCCTGCAGCAGAAAGACATAACCGGTGCTTTTCACGACCTGGGACCGGACCGGGTACTGAATCTGGTGGAAAAAATGTTGGGTATCCGCTGCAACAATCTTTTTCGCACCCTGAATAGTTATATCAACCGGGTCTTTGAAATCGAAACCGAAGAGGGTATCCGGATGGTGGTGAAATTTTATCGCCCCGGACGTTGGTCGAAAAAGGCCATCCTTGATGAACACACATTCCTCACCCAGCTGGCAGAACAAGAGATTCCGGTAATTGCCCCCCTTCATTTCCGGGATGGTGAGACTCTTGCTGAGAGTGAGAAGCTGCTCTTCGCCGTTTTCCCAAAATGCGGCGGGCGGAGTAGTGATGAATTCACCGATGATCAATGGCTGCAGATTGGCCGATTGCTCGGCAGGGTTCATCAGGTTGGAGAGGCCGGCAAGGCAAAAAACCGGATTACCTTGGCGCCGCGTCATTCGACTCTTGAGCAGCTCAATTATCTGCTGGGAGCATCCTGTGTTGCAGAGGATCTGAAACCACTTCTCAAAACCACCGTTTTACGGATAATTGAGGTGATAGAGCCGCTCTTTCAGCAAACCAAGTCGATCCGTATACATGGGGATTGCCACTTCTCCAATATCATTCACCGACCTGGCGAGTCCTTTCATCTTATTGATTTCGACGATATGGCCATGGGTCCACCGGTCCAGGATATCTGGATGCTGCTGCCGGGGGATGCGGAGGAGGCGGTGGTCGAACTTGATTTTCTTTTGGAAGGTTATGAAACCTTTCGAGCCTTTGATCGTCGGACTCTGCGCCTCATCGAACCGCTCAGGGCGATGCGTTTTATCCACTATATGGCCTGGTGCGCCCACCAGGTCGAAGCGGACGGGATAACCAGAGCTATCGACGACTTCGGCACACGCGACTACTGGCAAAGAGAGATCAATGACCTTGTCGATCAAGAAGCGAGAATTGCCGAGAGCCGGCTGCCTTCCGGCAACGTCCTTTAGTACCGTAGAAATTAATTTCTTGTTTTTAAAAATGTATTTCGTGAAGGTACGTATCCCGGCCATCGGAGGTAAACCCCTTGCAAACGAAAGAGATAAAAAAGAAGATTCTTGTCATGGATGATGAGGATATGGTCGGAGAAATCGCTTGTCAGATGCTGAGGTATTTGGGGTTTGATGGAGTCTGGGTTGCAAACGGAGCGGAAGCAATACAAGAATACCACAAGCAAAAGAAAGCTGGGCAAGCCTATGCGGCAATCATCATGGATCTCACCATCCCCGGCGGCATGGGTGGCAAGGAGGCTATTGTGGAAATCCTCGCCCTTGACCCGGCGGTAAAGGCATTTGTATCCAGCGGCTATGCCAATGACCCGATCATGGTCAATTACAAGGACTACGGTTTTGCTGGCGCTATCGCCAAACCCTTTGACATCGCGGCCGTGCAGCAGATCCTCAATAAGGTACTATAATCCCGGCATTCTCTGCATATAGAGAACGTCTTCTGCGTAATCCCTTGTGACTGATTCGACAAGCAAATATCTGTATTTCGCGACGGTTGTAACCTTTTGTTCACTGTACGCAGCCCAGCCGATACAGCCTTTGTTTAAAAGCGAATTTCAACTTAGCAATTTTCAGGCCATCCTCTTTACCACCCTGATGATGGCGCCGCTCGGCGTCGCTCCCCTTGTCTACGGCTATCTCCTTGAATCTTTTTCCGCCAAGGTGATGCTGCGTTGGGCACTGTTTCTTCTCGGCGTTCTCGAGTTATTTTTTGCCGCCGCCGACAGCTATTTTATACTCCTCACCCTGCGCGGCATTCAGGGCTTGATGATTCCGGCGATCCTGACTTCCCTGATGACCTATATCAGCTATACTTCACCTCAGGACAAGGTACAGCACAACATCGCCGCCTATATTGCCGCAACTATTGTCGGCGG
>JBBQVT010000242.1:0-3457 GCA_038211245.1 Desulfobulbales bacterium
CATGTACGATTCTGTGGCGCCGGCTATCAGTGGCGGCAAAGCCAAGATCATCAATCTTTCTCTCAGCGGCGCATGTTTTGAGCTACGCGGTATGCATGACCTTAAAATCGGCCAGAAAGGCGTTCTCATTTTTACCCTCGATAACCGAAAGGAAACGGTCCTCACCAAGAATGTCTTTATCAGGACTGTCAACGGCAACCGCATCGGCAGTGAATTCGTCGAAGACCGTGCCTTTGACAAAGAGTTAGGGTTCTACCTGCGGCCGTAAGACAGGGTCAAGCACCTTGCCTATTGCCTGCTCCGCGTGATAAAGAAATCCCCTCAAGGTTTCAGCGTTTATGGCGCTGATGGCAAAGCCTTCATTCCCTATACTCTGCAGAACCTGATGGCGATCTTCCAGGCTCAGTAAATCAATCTTATTGAAAAGAGTCATCCTCGGCAAGTCTCCCAGTTCCAGTTTTTTCAGCAACCTCTCCACCACCGCCATCTTTTCGCGATAGACCGGGCTGGAGGCGTCGACAACATGGATGAGAAGGTCAGCCTCCAGCAATTCTTCGAGAGTCGCCATGAATGCCTGGAGAAGGTCGGTCGGCAGATTATCGATAAATCCGACGGTGTCGGTGATGATCACCTCAAGATCGGTGGGAAAACGCAGCCTTCTGCTGGTTGGATCGAGGGTGGCGAAAAGTTTGTCTTCGGCAATGATATTGCTGTTAGTCAGGGTGTTGAGCAGAGTCGACTTACCGGCGTTGGTATAACCCACTAGTGAGAGCACCGGCAGCTCTTTTTTGCGCCGTTTTGCCCGGCGTCGATATCTCTCCATACTTACCTGCTGCAACTCCTTGGCGAGGCGAGTCAGCCGGTCGTTGATCCGCCGCCGGTCAATCTCCAGTTTTGTTTCCCCTGGTCCGCGTGCGCCAATGCCCCCGGTCAATCGCGATAAGGCGTCATCTCTTGAGGAGAGCCTCGGCAGCATGTATTTCAATTGCGCCATCTCGACCTGCAGCTTGCCCTCCCGGCTCATCGCCCGGTTGGCAAAGATATCAAGGATCAGCTGGGTGCGATCGATGACCCGCAGATCGGTGAAATCAGTGATCGAGCGAATCTGTGACGGATTGAGCTCCTGATTAAAAATGAGCAGATTGGCATCCAATTGCAGGGCGCGGATCATGATGTCGGCCAACTTGCCTTTGCCGAGGATGAGCCGGGGATTTATCTTGCTACGTCGCTGTAAGACCGTCTCGAGTACCGCTACATTGTCCGACCTGGCAAGCTCAGCGAGTTCGGCCAGAGAGTCCTCGGCTTGGTTTTTTACCTCCGTGGTAACGCTAATGAGAATGGCCCGATCGCCTTTCTCGTCGATTGCGCTCGCTTGCCGTCCGGCACTGAGCTCCCCTTCGATAGCAGCGATCAAGTCCTCAACCGATTCCCTCTGGTTGGCTGGATGCACCGGTTCGAGGAAGGCCCAATTTTTGCCATCCGCCGCACCGGGCAGCAGATGCGTTGAATACATCTTGTCGGGCAAACCATCCCCTGCCACCTTAATTACCGAGAGGAGATCAAGGCGGAGGAAAAGCAGGTCCATAAGATCCTCGTCGCTGATATCCTCCCCGGCCAGATGGGTGTGAATAAGCCGCAGGCCGCGCAGCCTGCCGCCGGATGCCCGAACATTGCCGAGCGGCGGAATAACAATCTGGGAATGGGTACCGACAATGACATTTTCAACCTTGCCGGAGCGCTGGACCAGGAGGCCGATCTGCCGATTCAATTCAAATGACAGCTGGCAGAGGGCCTTGGCCATCTCCGGGTTGATAATCATATCCCGCTGCACCCGCTTGGCACCCAGACGTTCCAGGACCTTCAGTTGATTGGTCTTCAGTCCTTCCGTATTTCCAGTAACTATGCCGATGATGCCCTCTCTCTTGTTATTTTGCTTCCTTGATGGTGACCCAATCTCACCCCTGGTAATTCTGAACATTCGGGTAGCGGCGACCATAGCCGAAGGCCTTGGTCGTCACCTTCAGTCCTATCGGCGCCTGCTTACGCTTGTATTCATTGATGCGCACCCGCCGCAGGATGTCGCGGACCATCTGCTCGGCAAAGCCTAGGGCGACGATTTCCGCCTGGCCTTTGCCTTGCTCGAGATGGAGTTCGAGGATTTGGTCTAGGATCTCGTAGGGTGGCAGGTCGTCCTGATCCTTCTGGCCGGGCTTTAACTCGGCGGTCGGGGCCTTGCTGATGGTTCTGGCCGGGATTATTGCCCAGGTTCTGTTGACATGGTCGGCGAGCTCATAGACCAGCTGCTTGGGGACATCGGAGATTACCGCCAGGCCACCGCTCATATCGCCGTAGAGGGTGCAATAGCCGACCGCCATTTCACTTTTATTGCCGGTTGTGAGTAAGAGATGACCAAATTTATTGGAGAGTGCCATGAGCAGATTGCCCCTGATACGGGCTTGAAGGTTCTGTTCGGTGAGATCCTCGTCATGACCGGCAAAGAGACCGGCAAGATTCCTGCGAAAAGTATCAAACAACTCGCCGATCGGCAATACCGTAAAGCGGCAACCGAGATTTGCGGCCAGGAGTTGTGCGTCTTCGAGGGAATCGGGCGAGCTGTATGGCGACGGCAGAGCCACGCCCAGGACATTCTCTGGTCCCAGTGCCTCAACGGCAATAGCTGCGGTCAGGGCGGAATCGATCCCCCCGGACAGACCAAGAACCGCCGAGGAAAAGCCGCACTTGCGGACATAGTCGCTGACCCCCATGACCAGCCCCTGATACACCGCCTCTTGCTCGGAAACCTGCGGGGGTCCGTGCATGTCGCCCAGCCAGGTGGTGCTGTCGACGATTATCATGTCCTCGCGAAAACCATGCGCTTGGGCGACGGTTGTGCCACTGCTGTCCATGACCAGGCTGCGTCCATCAAAGACCAGGGAATCCTGGCCACCGATCTGGTTACAGTAGAGAAATGGCACCCCATAGTCCCGGCATATTTTTTTGAAAATTCCCTGGCGAATTTTTTCCTTGTCACGCTGAAACGGCGATGCGGAGATATTAATGATGGCATCGACAGCCTGCCCTCTTGCGGCGGCTGCGGCGATAATAGCAGCCACCGGTTGTGCCTGATACTGGCGCACCTCATCGCTCCATACGTCCTCGCAAACGGTAACGCCGAAGGTCATGCCCTGCACCTGGTACAATTCGGAGGCCTCCCCTGGCTCAAAATACCTGGTTTCATCAAAGACATCATAGGAAGGCAGCAACTGTTTGCGCGCCCGGTAGACAATTCTGCCCTGGCGGGCGATCACCACCGAATTATAAAGTCCCTTGCCCCTCTGTCCATCCCGTCGTTCCAGACAGCCGAACATAACATCCAGTTCGGGTGGAAGTCTCACGAGAAGTGCAGAAATCGATTGGTCGTGGGCCGCAAGAAACGATTGTCGTTCCAGGAGATCCT
>JBBQVT010000243.1:0-3412 GCA_038211245.1 Desulfobulbales bacterium
GGTTCCATCAGCAAGGAATTTTGCCTGCTCAGTGATGATCGACACATCCTCGTCAAGGGCGAGGGGGCCGGCAAGGTGTTCGCGAAAATCGCTGCCTTTGTCGACGGATTGTAAAATGGTGGAGAAACTCTCTGGGAGAAGGAGTGTATGATTTTTGAACAAACCGCGCGCTCGGAGCAAGATCACAGCCATTACTTATGGCCCGAATATTATCAAGCGTTCCCCGCCTTTTCAGCTGCAACCGTCCGCGCCGGTTGTCATCCCAGGATAATGCTGCACCGGTCCGGTGCTGAACAGGCGATTGTGTTGGTGCACGGTTTGACTGATTCCCCGCATTTCATGAGTGCTCTAGGTCAATATTTTCATGATATTCTCGGGTATGATGTGTACATACCTCTGCTGCAATGCCATGGTCTAAAATCTCCGGCGGGTGGTATGGCCGGGGTGGCGCTTGCCCAGTGGTTGGAAAACCTTGCTTATGCCATTCGTGCTGCGGCGCAGAGGACAACAAGGGTCTCAATCGGCGGTTTGTCGATGGGTGGCGCTCTCGGGTACTACTTTGCCTGTATTGACCCGATGATTACTGGTGATCTCTACTTGTTTTCGGCGGCGTTAGGTTTGCCTCGCGGACCATGCGGCATCCCCGGTTGGTTTAAGGAATGGGTGTTGCGTCTGCCTTTGATCGGCAGGCTTGATAGCTTCGGCCCCTTGGTCGGCAACAACCCTTACCGCTATGACCGAGTCAGTCTCAACAGTGCCGCAGAACTGGCCAAGCTTATTTTGAAAATCGATCATTTGCCCCTGCAGTTCACCGCTACCGGCGATCCGAGCAGGCGAATTTTTGCCGCCTGGAGTGAATGTGACAATGTCATCAGTCTTGCGAAGCTGTACGAATTGCAGCAGCGGACTCCGAAGGATCGCTTGGTATCGTTTGTTATCCCGGCCACCGAGCAGGTCGAGCACGCCTGTGTGGTACTGCAGCAGCCGATCCATGCACTTGCGGCCAAACCGGGGTCAGCGCCCCTGGAGCGGGCCAATCCCCGCTTTGCCGAGATGCTTGCGGCTATTGCCGGGTTTCAGCAGCCGACTGAACAAAGGTCATAAGCATTACACGTTGTAATCACTGTCTTGCATTTTCTCAGAAAAGGAGATTGGATTGTCATTTTTGTGGGATTAAGGTAGGGTGAAAAAGTCCCCGCGGATGCCGTGGCGATTGCATAAGAAGACTATCTCGGACGACCCTGAGGGCAGTTGGACAGGGGAAAATACAACAACGAATAGATGATAAGAGGGTGGGATGACCAAGACAATTCTCATAACCGGCGCGACCTCGGGCTTTGGCAGGGCAAGTGCCGAACTCTTTGGCCAAAATGGCTGGAAGCTGATCCTAACCGGAAGACGGGCTGACCGCCTTTTCGAATTGCGGGAGAAGCTCGGCCCGGCCGCTGTCCATGCGTCGGTCTTTGATGTCCGTGATCGGCAACAGGTAAAGAATATGGTCCAGGAGTTGCCGGAGGAGTTTCGCGATATCGACATTCTCCTCAACAACGCCGGTCTGGCTCTGGGGCTCGGGCCCGCCCATGAAACCGATCTCGATGAGTGGGAAACCATGGTCGATACCAATATCAAAGGTCTTCTCTACATGACTAGGTTGCTTCTGCCCGGCATGGTTGCTCGCGGCACGGGGCATATCATCAACATAGGTTCTGTTGCCGCATCATGGCCCTATCCGGGAGGCAATACCTACGGGGCGACCAAGGCCTTTGTGCAGCAGTTTTCCAGGAATCTGCGGTCCGATTTGCACGGGACGGGAATCCGGGTGACCAATATTGAACCGGGGCTTGCTGAAAGCGAATTTTCCGTTGTTCGTTTAGGCGGCGACAAAGAGAAAGCCGCCAAGGTTTATGCAGGTACAGACCCCCTCACGCCGTGCGATATTGCCGAGATCATTTACTGGACTGCCAGTCGTCCGGCCCATGTCAATATCAATTGCATCGAAGTCATGCCGGTTTGTCAGAGTTGGGGAAGCTTTGCCGTCAGTCGAAAGCAAGAAATTGCCGGCAAATAATAACTTTGCTCCTGGCCCCGTCTCGGCGTTCGAGTATGGGGGTGCGCGAACCTTCGGAGAGAAACAGAATGTTGAGGGATGAAAATGAAAAACACCTTGTGGCTGTGGTTGGTTGTTGTCTTTCTGGCATTGCCTGCTCGGGTTTTTGCAGGCAATGAGCTGCTGTGGGAAAAGCAGCTACCC
Organism: Desulfobulbales bacterium; assembly: GCA_038211245.1. Taxonomy (GTDB): domain Bacteria; phylum Desulfobacterota; class Desulfobulbia; order Desulfobulbales; family Desulfocapsaceae; genus Desulforhopalus_A. Next base: position 2,252 of record JBBQVT010000243.1, read on the forward strand.
TTTAAAGATGCTACAATTCATTATGTAATTAAGGGCATGGAAGAGGGAAAGGAAACCCTTTATGTGCGTGATAACGGCAAAGAACGGGCGACATACCGAGAAACTGTGTCGAATATGATGGGTATGAAGATGGCCAATTCCACCATAACCATCAAAAACCCTGACTCAATATACTCCTATGATCTACAGAAAAAACAGGGTGTTAAAGCGGTTAATCCGCAAAGATATATGATTGAAGAGTACAACAAGCTGTCCCGGGCGGAGCAGGAAAAAGTGCGGGAAAGAGCCAAAAACATGGGCGCCGCTTATACCGAAGGGATGGGCGGGACAATGCAGCCGAATGCTCTGGAGATCCTCGGTTACAGCTGTGATAAAGTTGAAATAATGGGCGGTTCTGCCTCCTACCTCATTCACGATACCGACGTTGCCCTGAAAACTGAAATGAACGTAATGGGCATGAATTTAACGATGGTGGCCGAAGCGGTTGACAAAGGCCCGGTAGCTGACAAATTCTTTCGACATCCCGAAAACATAACCGCTGAAGTCAACAGTCAAGCGGATGAGATCGCCAAAAACATGGCCACCCAGGCGATCGCCATGCTGAAAGATCCGGAGAGCGTCAAAAATGGCGGGATAATGGCACCGATGGTTCCCGGCGGAAAAAAGCCGATACCAAAGGCGGAGCAGGAAGAGATGATGCAGCAGATGGAGCAAATGATGAAAGGGCTGCAGGGAAAGGCAGCACAATAGGTTGGGGTGAAATTGTCTGGTGTTCAAGGGAGACTTTCAGCAGATGAACGTACCTGAAGGCCACGAAAAGGTGGGAAAAAGAAAGAGAGAGATGACGGAAAAATCTGTTGACACCGCTTTCCCTGCGGTTTATAGTGCTCGCCTACGCTGTTTTGGCAGAGAAAACAGCATGAGAATGATGACCTGAAATGCATGGTTTATACTTCTAATCCTCGGTAGCTCAGTTGGTAGAGCAGGTGGCTGTTAACCACCTTGTCGGCGGTTCGAGTCCGTCCCGGGGAGCCAGAATTCCGAGGCTCGATTTCCCAAAATCGAGCCTTTTTCAATATAGTCGGGGCGTAGCGCAGCCTGGTTAGCGCGCCTGCCTTGGGAGCAGGAGGTCGAGTGTTCGAATCACTCCGCCCCGACCAA
>JBBQVT010000244.1:0-3374 GCA_038211245.1 Desulfobulbales bacterium
CGAGAAGCTTAGTCAAGAACTTCGGGCGGCAGAAAAAGAAATGTCTATCCTGCGAAAAATGCTTGATGGAGAGAAGGCTTCGGGTGAGTTCCGTAAGAAATTTTCCGGGTGGAAAACCTAGGGAAGATGGTAGGATAGACTATGTTCGCGGATTCACCGGAGCAGTCCTTTGCACCGAGGCCTACGGCAACCAGTGCCGGGCTATGGAGGGTGCTCTCGGCCGCCATTTTCCGAAGTCCATAGGCTTTACCAAACCGCAAGGCGGGATGTTCTACGGGATACACTGAGGCGAAAAACCAGCTGCGAAGGCAAGATCAGCGCAGCTCGTCGCTGTCGACATAGGCGTAGGCGCTATGTTTATGGATTGATTCAAAGCTTTCCACCCCGGCTGAGAACCAGGTGATATTCGGATCGGCGAGGGCCGACACCGCCACTTTTCTGACAACGTCTTCAACGAACATCGGGTTGTTGAAGGCTTTTTCCGTCACATATTTTTCGTCCGGTCGCTTGAGTAGGGCGTACACTTCACAGGATGCGGATCTCTCGATCATCGCAATCAGATCCTCAGCCCAGATAAAATTCTTAAACTTCACGTTGAGGGTGACCTCGGCCCGCTGGTTATGAGCGCCACCGGCGCTGATTTCTTTAGAGCACGGACAAAGGGTGGTGACCGGAACACCAACGGTTAAAATAAATCCTTCATCGGCACCGATACCGCCGGAAAAGGTGCAGGTGTATTCCATGAGGCTGTGGGTATCACTGACCGGCGCTTTTTTATCAAGAAAATAGGGAAAGGTCATCTCCAGCCGAACGCTTTTCGCCTGCAGCCCTTCTTGCAGCCTGGCGAGAATAGTCGAGAAGCTGGTAACGGAAAGCTCACCCAGGTAGTTATTGAGAATGGAGGTGAAGGTTTCGACGCAATTATCCTTGCTGCCGTCCTGGAGCCGGGCCTGCATGGAAATGGTGGCAATGGTGCTCTGCAGACCGCCGCCTTTTTCTTTGACTCTGACGGGGGTCTTCAGTCCTTTTAGACCAACTGTCTGGATATGCATTTTCCCGCCCAAAGAACCTCGATGCCATGATTTAGGAGCCGTTACCAATGGGGCAGTTGCCGCCCTTTCCGGAAAACGAAGATCATATTAAAACTGTTGTTTCTTACTCTTTTTACATCCGTTCGACAATACTCTTGATTGTAAAAATATTTGACATACAGTGGTAGCACCGGCTGGAGGCGCTCATCATTGCCTTCCTGGCGATTATCGGCATCTGTTATGTTATTGAGATAATTATCGTTAAACCTGACTGGGCGGTCCTTGTCCCGTCAATCTTCATCCCCAAGGTGGACGGCAGCAGCATCTATGTGGCGATGGGTATCCTCGGTGCGGTGGTCATGCCGCATAATATCTTTTTGCATTCCAACGTCATCCACAGCAGGAGCTGGGGCAGTTCGGTTGAGGAGAAAAAAAGACTGCTCACCTTTGAAAAAATCGATACCACGGTCGCCATGTTTATGGGCTGGGTGGTGAATTCGGCGATGATCATCGTCGCCGCCGCTGTTTTTGCCCGACACGGGATAACGGTGGACAGCATCGAACAAGCCTCGGAGACCCTGCGGCCTCTGGCCGGTTTTGTTTTCGCCCTCGCCCTGGTATTTGCCGGGGTTGGTTCGAAGATCACTTCGTCGATGGCCGAGGTGAATGTCATTACCGGTTTTCTTGGCAAACCGGAGGATCCCCGGACCTTTCTTTATAAAATCGCGGTGTTCATAACCGCAATTCCGTCTTTTGTGATCATTTTTTGCGGCATGGACACCTTTAAAATTCCGATAGTTGCCCATGTCAGGGCCTTGGCCCAGCAGAACAGTGCCCAGGTCACGCTCATGCATGTGATTCATGCCCATACCATCGACCAGGATCGGGTTCAGCGCGCTTCGGCCGCACGTGTTATGGATGCCCGTTTGGCGGAAATGCGGATGGAGGGAGTCGAGGCCCGGTCGATCGTCAGCAGCGGCGAACCGGAGGCGGAAATCCTCAAAGAGATCGAGGCTGGAGGTTACGATCTGATTGCCATGGCGACCCATGGTCATACCTTTATCGGCGATATTCTTTTCGGCAGTGTCTCGAAAAGCCTGAAGCATAAGATCAACATTCCTCTTCTGCTCCTAAAAGCCGGTGGCTGAGTTTTGAAAAGCAGGCAAATTTTAGAAATGGAATTATTTTTTCACACCCTCATCCTTGAGAGCCGCCAGGCCGTCCAGGTCGATGTTAGCCGCGGCATCCTTTAACGCCGAAAGATCGGTGGCACTGCCGGAGACTTTAACGCTGAAGCGGTCGCCGATAATTATGGTGTATTCTCCCGACGATGCCTGTTTATCCCACTGTTCATGGACGAAGGCCTTGTCTTTGCGGTAAGTCTTCTCAAAGCCGGTCTCGGTGATACTTTCCTTCTCGACGCCAATCCAACCGGCAAGGGCCATGACACCTTTGGCAAGGCCCATGTCGGTGATCTCCACATGCAGGCCATTGCCACTTTGGTCTTCATAGGAAGCCTCGGCGGTCGAAATCTGCATGCCCATTGCCCCGGTGCGCTCGGCCGATACGGCAGACCGGGCCTTGCCCCCAAGTTTTTGCGGCAAAAAGGCCTTGATACGTTCGGGCGCCAGTGTTTCGATCTGGCTGTTATTGCCGAGGGCGGTAGCCATCATTTTCCCCATGGCCTGGTTCTGCTGCTGGGTATCGCCTGACTGCTGCGCCTTCTCCATATCCTTAGAGGCGGACTCCATTTTCTTGGCCCAATCATCCATTTTGCCGCCGAGGCTGTTTTTGTCAAAGCCGCCGTCTGCCTGCTTGCTAGCTTGTGGGGTCGAGCCTCTGCCCATCATACCGCTTATTCCGGTAATGCCTCCCGCCACGGCCGAGATGACAAAACCGACAATAACGGCAACGACAATGGCCACGGCCGTATAGCTCTTGGCTTTCTCCACCGGGCATTGGATCATGACCGGCAGACCAAGGTAAAGCAGGTAAATGCTATACAAAGAACCGGCAAGCAAGAGCACCATCCCCACCCAGGGCAGGAGCTGACCTACCCCGGCAACCCAGGCGGCGGTATAGGCATAGGCCACTGTTTTTAACGCCTGTAGGTCGTTTTTTGTGCCGCCGAAGGACGGGGCAAGCAGATTGATGACCAGGGCAACCAGGTAGACACCGACCAAGGCCATAACATAGCTGAATAGCATATTGCCGAGACCGGCGCCAAACCCTACCCGATAGGTACCAAGGAGGGGCACATTGATCCCGAACAGGGTCGTTTTGATAAATCCGCAGACCGGCCCGATAGCCGCCAGCACCATGATGTAGCCGAGATACAGATCC
>JBBQVT010000245.1:0-3357 GCA_038211245.1 Desulfobulbales bacterium
ATGCAAAAATCGCAGGCCCTCAATCAACAACAGCTCTTTTCAAGAAAAATCGCCATTGCACCACCGCGCCCGGTGGCGGAACTCTGGGAGGTGGTCGCCAACTTCGCAGGCGACCTCAGTACCGCAAGTCTCGTCCTGGATTCTGGGAGTGATGAGCGGTGGAACGTAGACCTCGTTGCTCTCTTAACAGGACAAAGGAAGGAGCACCCCGCTCTGTAGCTTGCCCAAAACCATATAATCAGCAAAAGGAATGACTATGCCGCACGTTTCTTCATCCGTATCAACCCCCTCTTTCTTTGTCGGGGATTTTGTCGTAAAGGGCCTTGCCTGGGGTCTTTGTCTTACGGCAAGCCTCGCAGTGTTCCTCGCCCCTGCCCTGTGGAACGGTTTTGCCATCGTATTTTTCGACAGTGGCGGCTACGTCGGACGGGTGCTGGAAATGACCCTCGGCTTCGGTCGTTCGTTCTTTTATGGTGTTTTTCTCTGGGCGACTTCCCTTGGCTGGTGGTCTTTTTTCGGTCCGGTGGCGGTTCAATCGCTGCTCACCGTCTGGCTGATCCATCTCACCCTCCGTTGCCACGGTTTACCGTCCGGCCCAATGACCACCACCCTTATCTGCGCCGGTTTGGGATTTTTTACCAGTATCTCCTGGTACACCAGCCAGCTGATGCCTGATTTGTTGCTGCCCCTGATGGTTCTCGGCCTGTGGCTTTTTGGTTTTTGCTGGAAGAAGCTCGGGCGGGGTGAGCGAAGAGGACTAGCACTTGTTATCCTTTTGGGCTTGATGTCGCATATGACGAGCATGGCGCTGGCCGTTGGTCTGGTCGGCATCCTCCTTGTCGCCTGGTTTTGCAAAATGCGATGGGGTTGGCGGCTATCGCTGACCCCATTACCCCCTGTGGCCATCGTTATTGCAAGCCTGGTCCTGATGCCGCTCATTCATTATATTTTATTCGGCAAAGCGGGCTATACCCCGGGCGGACCAGCCTTTATTTTTGGACGACTGGTTCAGGATAACATCGCCCAGCGCTGGCTTGCCGAGCATTGTCCGGCCCAGGGCATCAAACTCTGCGATTTGCAGGAGCGCCTGCCGAATACCGGCGATGATTTTCTTTGGAATGGTTCATCGCCTTTTATGGATATCGGTGGCTGGAGCGGAGCGGCCGACGCCGAGCTGAGTTTTCTGGTGAAGGAATGTATAAAAAGCTATCCCGGTGCAACCCTTTGGACTGCTCTTGTTGCCACTGCCGAGCAGCTGACTATGGTCGCAACCGGTGACGGACTCGATAAATTCCACGGGGCGGCGCGGGGGACCTTCAGTAACTCTCTTACTCCGGCCGTTTCCCTGGCATTCAACGGTGCCCGCCAGCAGCAAGAACTGATCACCCAGCCGTTGTTTGACGCCATGAACCGGCTACATATTCCCATCGCCCTGCTTTCAACCTTCGGCTTGCTGGTCTGTATCGGCTGGGGTCTGCATGCAAGGCGTCCGGATTTCGCCTGTCTGGCCGGCTTCGTCTTTTTTGCCCTCCTCGGCAACGCCTTTATCTGCGGGGCACTCTCCGGACCCCATGATCGCTATCAAAGTCGAATCGTCTGGCTTGCTCCGTTGATAGTTGTCATGGTGATCATTGAATGGTGGCGTATCTGGGACCAAACCTGGGGCTCCGGCATCAATCCCAGAATGCGTAGTGGTAATGGCCATGGGATTGGCCGTTGAGCGTTGCCGGTGTACTCAGGTAGCGCATCCTTTTCATTTCGCTTCGGCCGCGAGAAACCGTGTCGAGGATCAAGCCGCAGGCAAAACCGAGAAAGCCGATAATCATCATACTCATCGACAGAACAGCGGTCGGCAGACGGGGCACAAGCCCCGTCTCGACGAATTCGACGAAGATGGGGAGCATCAAAGCAATTGAGAAAAAGCAAAAGAAAAGGGCAATCGACGAAAAGAAGGCCATGGGCTTTTCCTCCTTGATAAAGACAAAGATCTTCCAGAGGATGCGAAAACCGTCGCGATAGGTGCTGAGTTTGCTGAGTGAGCCGGCCGGACGGTCTTTGTAGGCTGTTTCAACCTCGGCGATGGGCATGCGCAGATGCAGGGCATGAACCGTAAGCTCCGTTTCGATTTCAAATCCTACGGCAAGAGAGGGAAAGCTTTTCACGTAGCGGCGGGAAAAAATCCGGTAGCCCGACAGCATATCCTTCAAGCGATTGCCGAAGGTCATGGCGACGATGGAACTGAGGAGCCGGTTTCCGAAGCGATGGCCGAGGCGATAGGCCTCCTTGATGTCAGTGACCCGGGCGCCGTTCACCATATCCAACTGATTATCGACCAAGAGCTTGATCATCCCCGGGCTGGCGGCTGCGTCATAGGTTGCATCGCCATCGACCAAGACATACACCTCAGCTTCAATATCAGCAAACATCCGCCGCACCACATTGCCTTTGCCTTGCAACGGTTCGCTCCGCACTACGGCCCCGGCATTTTTCGCGACCTCCACGGTTCGGTCGGTCGAATTGTTGTCGTAAACAAAGATCTGGGCCTCGGGAAGACTCTGGCGGAAATCTTTGACCACCCTGGCAACGGTGGCTTCCTCGTTATAGCAGGGAATCAGGACGGCGGTTTTCACTGTTGTGTTCATAGTATCCTTATGCAAAGCTTGGTTCATTGAACGCCACGGAGTTGAAGTTGGTCTTACTGGCGATGATGGTGCAGCATCGCCAATGCTGCTCATCGCAGAATAGGAGCTCCATATTCGGAATATGTTAAAAATGTGTTCTGAAATGATGGGGTTATTGAAATTCTCCAGGCCATGCACAGCACTCACCCAAACATTATCAAAAACGAACGGATTTCTAATGTAGCCCTTGTATTAAGAAACCCATCAGGAAGCTCTTTCCGCACCGCAAAACTGGGACGCCCCGGGAAGTTAGCCGGGAGTTTTGCAGCCGAATCGGAAGAGTTTCGAAACATCACATAACCGGCAGGGGGAGGCAAGGAAGAATGGCACATATAAAAGCGGAAAATCTGACACTCGGGTATAGCCGCAAAAGGGTTATCCAGGGTATCGATCTGAGTATCAAGAAGGGTGAATTCCTCAGCATTATCGGCCCATCAGGTGTCGGAAAATCAACTCTTCTCATGGGGCTCAACGCCACCACTTCGATCATCGACGGGCGTTTGCGAGTTCTTGGCAAAAACCTCGGAACAATCAAACACCATGAACTGAAGGCACTGCGGGCCAAAATCGGGGTCATTTTCCAGGGCTTCAACCTGGTCGCAAGACTCAGCGTCTTTGACAACATCGCCAGCGGCATGCTGCATCGCAAACCCCTGGTTTCCGCATTATTCAAGCA
>JBBQVT010000246.1:0-3173 GCA_038211245.1 Desulfobulbales bacterium
TAAGAGGCTCCTAGTCTAGAGACTTGCTTACCCAAACTCTTGTAAAGTTCACTTATCTCCTCAGTGACGGCATCAGCACCATGTTTATGCAACAAACTGACAACATTAAGAACTTTATCATCTGCAGCGAATACTTCGGCAAGTTTAACTTCTTCTTTCAGAATCTGATCGGCGAGACCGGCAAGGTCCAAGGCAATGGACTCCGCCTGCTTTTTCGCCAGCTCCGAAAGGGCGGTGGTCGATTTAGAAATCGACAGAATACCAATAACGATCAGGGGCAGGAGAACAAGAATCATGCCTCCGGCGATAAGCCGGAACCGGATTGAGGTGATTTTCATGCAGGTCTCTCATCAATGAATTTTGATTTTGCTAAATTTTCCGAAATGGAACTGATCCAATGAAGGCAAAACAGTTCACCAACTTGGATTTCTTATCGAGGATAAATATAAAATGAATTGTTAGAAATTATGCTTGAGTCTTCAGCCCAAAGTGTTCAGCGCAACACCTATCAATTAATTGAGCCATGCACTGTTGTTGATCTAAAACTAAAAACGCGAGAAACGATCAGGACTGTGTGTTCTGGCTCGGTTTTTCCACGGGGAGCCACTTCTCATATAGAGACAGCACCACTTTTCGACCATGATGACCATAAACTTTAGAAGAATTAATTCCGACGATCAACGCTGCATGCTCCTCTTGAGCTCTGTGAACCGAATTCCGGCTCGAAAGCGACCCTCAATGTGACTGATCAAGATAACTGATGAAGAAAACCGGCAAAATGTGCAAGATATGTGAGGAAGGTGAAAGGAGCCCCCTCAGGTATCTTGGTGGATTCTTGTTCGGGGGCTCCTGCCTTAACCTAAACACAGGCAGGAGTAATGTTATCAGATCTTCTTCAGGACGTCAGTCTTTTTCGTATTCTTCACCAAATAGACCGGGACCTTGCCGAGTCATGCCGGCAGGCCCGGTGTCCACACTGCCAGGGTTCCCTTCATTACTCCCCATATCTTCGTAAACCACGGGGTGGTCCCGAGAAAATCCCCGAAGAATATCTGTGGAGGTTCAGCCTGTGTTGCGGCCGGGAAGGCTGTCGGCGCCGGGCATTGCCGCCTTCCTGTCTGTTTATGGGTCGTCGGGTGTACTGGCAAGCCGTGATCCTGGTTGTCATGACCCTGCGGCAGGCGAGGGCGGGCGGAATCGGGGCGAATCGGTTGATGCGGATGTTCTCCATTCCCCGCAAGACCATTGTCCGCTGGATCAGCTACTTTCGCAACGAGTTTGCGGCAAGCCGAGAGTGGCTGCAGTTACGCGGCCGGGTGGATGCAACGGTCGACAATGGGAACTTGCCCGGTCGCCTGGTTGAGCATTTTCTTTCTTATTGTGGTTCAGCCGCCGGTGGCTTGGTGGCCTGCCTGCAATTTTTGGCTGCGGGTCAGCTTTCGTGAGGGTGGGTTCTCGGCGCGCAGAAGTTGGGGAATAGGCGGGAAATGAGGCTTTCGAGTATAAATCGGTTCCAGAGAAAACAGCTATTTTAAACCAAGGAGCCGTGTCATGAACAACAAGATCATCAATTGGAGTCAACTGCGCTTCTCCATTATCGGCGGGTTACTGGCCAGACCGCCGGAGCCGGGGAAACTGGGCGAGGAGATCAAGTGCCTCGCCAGCCGCTGCTATCGTCATCCGCAGAAAGATGAATGGATAAGCTTCGGCGCCTCGACCATCGAGCGCTGGTACTACCGGGCCTTGAAGTCCGCCGATCCGGTGGGCGCACTTAACCGCAAGGTTCGCGTGGATGCGGGCGAGGCCCAGGCGATGAGTACCGGGCTGCTGGCGGCGCTCGGCGAGCAGTATCGCAACTTTCCACACTGGAGCTATCAGTTGCACGCCGACAACCTGGCGGCACTGGTCGGCATGAAGCCGGAACTTGGCGAGGCGCCGTCGTATTCGACCGTGCGCCGACGGATGAAGGCGCGGGGGTGGACCAAGAAGCAGCGGCCGAAAACGCCGGGCCAACATCTGGCGGCTGAGCGTCTCGAACAACGCGAAGTACGCAGCTATGAAGCCACCCATGCCCATGCCCTGTGGCACCTCGATTTTCACTCCGGCAGCCGGCGGATTGTCGATAGCCAGGGCGTCTGGCATACTCCAAAGGCCTTATGCGTTATCGACGACTATTCCCGGCTCTGCTGCCATATCCAGTGGTACCTGGACGAAACCGCCGAATCGCTTATCCACGGCCTGACGCAAGCCTTTCACAAGCGAGGCCTGCCGCGCAGTCTGATGACCGACAACGGCTCCGCCATGATTGCCGGCGAGACGAAAAATGGTCTGCTGCAATTGGGTATCGAGCACCTTACCACCTTACCTTATAGTCCATATCAAAACGGCAAGCAGGAGAGCTTCTGGGGCCAGCTCGAAGGGCGGTTGATCGCCATGCTTTCCGGTACTTCTCTGACCCTTGAGTTCCTGAATAGGGCTACCCAGGCCTGGGTAGAGATGGAGTATAATCGTTCGCACCACGAAGAAATCGCCACTTCACCCCTCGACCGGCTGCTTCTGGGGCCAGACGTCTCCCGGCCCGGTCCCGCCGGCGATATCCTGCGGCTGGCCTTTACCGTCAGGGAGACCCGAATGCAAAGAAAAAGCGACGGCACCCTGCAGATAAGCGGCGTCCGGTTCGAGGTCCCCGCCAGATTTCGTCATCTTGATCGTTTGCATGTCCGTTTTCCGGGCTGGGATCTTGGCCAGGCCTATCTGGTCGATGGGCGCACCGGCATCCTGCTGGCCACTATCCGCCCCTTGGATAAGGTCAAAAACAATCAGGGCAAACGCCGCCTGATCTCGTCGATACCGGACCCTGCCCCCGCGCCAGGGGATGGCGATTCCGTCGCTCCCTTGTTAACCAAATTGCTGGGCGACTATGCGGCAACCGGTCTGCCCGCCGCATATCTCCCCAAAGATGAAGACAAATGAGGTCGAAGATGGACGACAAAAAACTTTTGGCACTATTCGGCCTGAAATGGAACCCCTTCCAGCCGGATCTGCCGGTTGACTCGCTGTGGTTACCGCCGGCAATGGATTCATTCTTTTTCCGGCTAGAGAATCTGGTCATGGATGGCGGCTTTGCCCTCATCTCAGGCGAGCCGGGACTCGGTAAATCGAAATGCTTGCAA
>JBBQVT010000247.1:0-3051 GCA_038211245.1 Desulfobulbales bacterium
TATTTCAGGGAAACGTCGCAGGATGTACCCCGCAGCGAGGAAGATCACGGTTGCCATGATGGGCATCTCCGCGAGTTCTGCCCAGCGCTCTCCAATGCGTGGAACGAGGATTGGCACCCTGAACACGCCCAGTACGAAGCCAGTACCGAGCACAATTGCAAAGTAAACGAGTCCAGCGAGTATAGTTTTTTGCAATGGTACCCAGCCTGCATATTCGACATCTGATTCGTTCACAGAAACTCCCATTGAAAGCCTAACGTTGATTTTCAGCGGGCGCGCGCTTTTTGCGCTCCGCTGTAAAAGCTTTGTTGGGCTGCGGCTTGAGCCAGTTCATCACGTTGTTCAAAGTTACGGTCTCAGTTCGCCGCTAGGTGATTCCAGCAGCGAAGTTGTTACAAAGTACGGATTGTCCGGGAACTTTAGGGGCTCGGGCGGTCGTGGGTTGGCGTCTTTGTCTATCCCGTAGTTATGAATCTCCGTAAGTGATCGTTCAGTTGCTCTTAGCACGCCTTCTACAATGTTATTCATTTCCTGATGAAACTCTCCTATTGGTATGGCGCCTGAAATGGTTCCATGCTCGGAGGTGAGTTTGTAATTATCTGGAATCTTTACTGGCTGTGCTGTTCGGTAGTCGGAACGAGAGAGAGAAGTGAGAACCGTACTTATCTCTTGGTCTGTGGCTTCCAGAGCATACGCCCGGAACAAAAATCGCTGAACCATCCCGGTCTCTCGATCTACGATCGGCCAAATGTTTGCTACAAGTTCCATAATTATTTCTCGATTGCTATTATTTGATTTACAGAAGCCTAACAAGTAATTCTACTGATTTGTTCATCTCCCCCGCTTGAACAGGGGAGGTTGCATGTTTCGATTCCCGAGAAACGAGGTTCTTTACCTCATTTGCCCGGAAAATTTTTATAATGTATCAATATTTCGTAAAATGGTCTCGAAAAATTTGTTATGATCAAATAGTCGCTTTTCTGTATAACTCCCTAAATGGAATGATCAACAGTTTTTGGAGAACTTCGTATGATACCAATCCCAGGTGCAGTGTTGGCCCGTTTCGAGGCATGTCTCGCGGCAAACAAGAAGAGAAAAGGGGACAGAACTATTTTGCAAAAGCGAGTTTAAAACGAATCTGTCCCCTTTTCTTTTGCCATTACAGAAGGCAATGGTTGCTGCGAAGTATCGGGAGTATTTCGACAAGGCGGCGAAGGAGCGTATGCAGGAGAGGGTATGCCGACCAACCGGGGGCAAGGGTGGAAAACTTACCACACTTGGAAAACGCCGGAATGTCCCGAAAACTATCAGTAAGGTGTCCCCCCTTTCACAAGGACCTGCAATTTAAAGCTGATCTAGCAGAAAAAACAGTGGTCGAGTTGCTTCGGGAGAAGGTGATTGAAATTCTTCAATCGCCTTAAATAAAGAGCGATTGCGTGATGCTCCCAGCGGATGGCCGGCAAAACGTCTGCATCGATAATACACAATTGAATTATGATCCTTACCAAGGCGAAAGACTGGCGTGACAATAACGGATATAACGGCAAAGGCGGTGTTGTCGTTATTTGTGAGGATCAGGTCTAAGGATGGGTAAATGCGCTACGTGATCCACAGCACTGGATGCCAGCCTGTATTGCTGTAGCCGAAGACGGCACTTGTTATAAAGCTACTGCCGGCAACATCATTATGATGGTGCTATATTCTGGATGCCGTGCGTTGTAAGAGGGCTGACCTCATGAAAAGAATACTGAAGGTCGACAATGGGTTCACGTTATCTGCCGATCTGCTCAACGAAGGCGGGGCGGAAATAAAGTAGGGGAAAATATTCGGAAATGACCGAACCAAGAGGAAAGGGCAACGACCGCTACGGTGTGGTGCGGCGGATTATCTGGATCCGAGAACAACTAGCTATGGGACAGATATTCAATGCTACAGATGTGGCCTTCCAATTTGACATATCCCTGCGGACGGCCCACAGGGATATGCGGTTTATTCGAGAAGAATATTATCCGAACCTCATTTTTGATAAAAATGATAATTCTTTCTACTTGTCACCGAATAGCGCTTAACCGCTATATTTACTACGCGGCAAATACTACGGCGATATGCCCAACTGAAGTCGCACGGCGAGCAGGACCGACGACAATTTGTACGTCACGGCCAAGCCTGGCTAAACAATCGAGCATTTTTGCTTCACTGATGCCCCGAAACTGACCGCGCAACATTTTGGACAGTTTTGGTTGAGTTAGGCCAAGAACATCAGCCGCTTGTTGCTGGCTCCATTTGCGGCCTTTGACAATCTCGCCAATCTTGGTTGCAAGTTGCGCCTTAATGATCATTTCGTCGGCGTCGGCCATACCCAAATCGGCATAGACGTTGCCAGTGCTTTCTTCTATTTCGATCATTTCATTTCTCCTTTGGCGTGCGCCTCTGCTGCTTTCAATCGTTCTCGAATCAAGTCCATGTCTGCCTTGGGTGTCGCAATGCCATGCGTTGATTTCTTCTGAAAACAATGAAGCACATAAACCGCTTCGCTGAATTTGACGGTATAGACGGCGCGGAACGTGCCGCCACCAAAGCTTTCGACTACCTCAAGAACACCCGCTGAACCAAACCCTTTTAATGGCTTGGTCTGTTCGTGTTTTTTCCCAACTTGGGCTTGGTGCAACGCATAACCGAAGGTGTCTTGTACGTCGTCTGGCATTGCCTTTAAATCCTTCTTGGAAGAACCAAGCCAAAATAATCTTTTCATGCGCTGTCTCATTTTTAAACTATACCCATATGGGTATAAAATGCAAGTTTTTCATATATACCCCCGATGTGCCCTCCACCTGGACGGCGGCGGGATCCACTCCGTAAGCGACCGCCCAGGCACGGGCCAGGGTGCGAGAAGGGAAGGCAGGCCCTACCACGACCAGACACCGCCGGAGGCGATAGCAGCCCGGCAAGCCGGAGGCGAGCCGACCACGGCAACCGGTGCGCCTTGCCGGCAAGCGACCGGCACCGATGCCGGCAACACCGGCACGGAAACCCAGGCCATGCCACCGGCCC
>JBBQVT010000248.1:0-3034 GCA_038211245.1 Desulfobulbales bacterium
ATCACCTGTTTCCAGAAAAATTGGAAGAAGATGAGGAGGAAAACAGGGCCGGTGGCTTCTTAATTTCTCTGGCCCATCGCCCCTGGACTGGCATCCCCGCCTGTAAGACCGGTTACATCGAGAGTCTCGACATGAACAAAATGTTGGCGACAGCTCGGGAACAGCGAATCATTTTGCGGATGGAGCACGGAGTCGGAGAATTTATCGTCGAGGGGACACCACTGATCTCAGTCATGAACCTGCTCAATCCGAACGATGAGATGATAGCCAGGTTGAACTCGATCTTTACCATCAGCCGCCAGCGCACTGTCGATCAGGATGCCTCCTTCGGGATTCGGCAGATCGTCGACATCGCCATGAAGGCTCTGTCGCCGGGCATTAACGACACAACCACCGCCATTATGTGTGTAGATTACCTGGCAGCGATAATGGTCCGACTCGCGACGCGCCGGATTGAACCGCCCGAGTATCTGGACAACGGGGAGTTGCGAGTCATTGCCCGAGGCCCGAGCTTCGAGAGCCTGCTGTCAGAATCCTTCGACCAGATCCGACAGCACGGTGCAAGCAACGTCGCAATCATGTTGCGGATGCTCGGTGCACTGCAAACCATTGCAGATCAAACAACCAACGCCGGCCGGTGTCGGGAAGTCCAAAATAAAATCCAATGTATTGCTGATCTGGCCGAAAGCAGCATCGAGTTCCCCTACGACCGGGAAAAGTTTCAGAGCCGACTGGTACAGGTACGCAAGTCGTTTGTGAGATGCTGACAATGATACAAGAAAAGAACCGCGTGTATATCAGAACGCCGGAACGAAACTTTCGGAGGCGTGATGAGTGATACTATAGCGAGTCTGCGTCGACAAATAAACGGCGCCGGGGACCTGCAAGCTGTTGTCCGTACCATGAAGGCTGTAGCTGCTTCAAGCATAGGCCAATATGAAAAATCTGTGCGCGCATTGAGCGATTACCATCGCACCGTGGAGCTAGGGCTAGGGGTATGCTTCCGGGAGAATGGCTCGCTTCCTTTAACTGCCGGAGGTACGCGGCTCAAAAATACCCATACGATCAGTGCGGTTGTCTTTGGCTCGGACCAGGGACTGGTCGGCCGGTTTAATGATACGGTGGCCGAATTTGCTGTGCGAACACTCTCGGTTCTACCAAGCAAACCTGAGATATGGGCGGTCGGCGCACGCGTCCATGGCCATTTGGCAGATAGCGGCATGCACCTGATGGGCCAATTCGCCGTACCAAACACCGTCAAAGCTATAACACCGTTCGTCGGGAAAATTCTCATGCAGGTCGGGACGCCTCATAGTCTGGATGAAGGATCTGAACTGTATCTCTTTTATAACCGGCCTGCTAGCGGAGCGGTGTATACGCCGGTCAGCCAACGGTTGCTCCCTTTGGACGAAGAGTGGAGACTCAACCTTGCCGAACGCGCCTGGCCCTCGGGAAACCTGCCGGAGGTCATTGGGGAAGGTATGACGACCTTGCAGAAGCTCATTAGCGAATATCTTTTCGTTTCGATCTTCAGGGCATGTGCCGAATCGTTGGCAAGCGAGAACGCGAGCCGTCTGGCAGCGATGCAACGTGCCGACAACAATATTAACGAATTACTGGAGGACCTCAAGAAAACATTCCATCATTTGCGCCAGAGTAGTATTGACGAAGAAATGTTCGACGTTATCTCAGGTTTCGAGGCGTTAAATGGGCAGGAAAACTGATGCACAGTCACGCGTCAAAGAAGCCGGAATGTCGAGGTGAAAACCGTCTGGAAATATCTTTGAAAGATTATGTCAACTGAAATGATTCTGATACTGTTGTTTTCGGTTGCGGCGGCAGTGGCGATTGCAGTGCGGCAACTGCATGTGCCGTATACGGTGGCGCTAGTTGCCTAATACAACCCACGCAAATCGACGAGAACGGTCCCCAACGGACTTGTGCAATCCATGACCATGGTGGCGAAAGACAGTCCGAAGCGTTCGGAATGGTCGACCAACCTCCCGCCAAATTCGCCGTTGGAAAGGACAAGCCCCCTGCCGCCAAGGAGTTCCTTGGTGTCGGCGACGATTGCCAGGAAACGGTCGGTGCGGTGCGATAACACCTGCTACAAAAGGCCTCCCGCACCCATGGCACGGTGCGCGGAAATGGCAATGATGTCAACAACAGCTATGCATCTATCTGTATTCATAACAAATAAACACCTACTCCAGTCTCGTCAAATAGGCTTCCTTGGTAAGCCACAGTTCTTCAATGCGGTACATATGCCAATAGTCGTGCAGCAACACATGCCTGGTGAGAATGTAGAGGGAATACTCATCATATTCCGGATGGGTCGCCACCCTTTGCCAGACCCCGGCATCGGCATTTTCAAGGAGCACCAGTTGCTTTTTTCGATACTCAGCAAATTGCAGAAGGGCTGCATCCGTGCTCAGAGATGCCGGAGTAACGGGCTCATCACCATCTTTGGTCGGGTTGAAAGGGATAATCTGCGGATGCTCCTCTTGCACAAAGCGTTGAAAACGCCCAAGCAGCATCGGTTGGACTTCAGCCAAGTGGCTGATATGTTCCGCTATCGTCCAGAAACCATCGCCACGCCGCAGGTTTAATTTTCTTTCTGGGATGGTTTTCACGAATTCATTGAATATCTTGGGTGTTCGCCTCAGTCCTGCCAAGAGGTCGGGTATGTCCTGCATCGACAGTGTGGTAGGCGTAAAACCGATAGCCGAAGAAGATGCGGTGACGTATCCGAGGGGAATCATGTCCTTGGTGTTCGTAATCTGTGTCGACAGTACGCGTAAGCGGTCAATGAAGTCCATGGGTAATCTTTTTTGTACAAAGTTGTGTGATTTCGACTTGCGTCATCAAGGGCGTAAAAATATCGGTTTACTTGCTAACGTAGAAGTCACCGGCGCTGCGCGGCTTTATCGCGCAGCGTCCGTGTGGACTGCCGGGTTAGCCCGCCGTTCATTTTGCGAGCGCTTGGCGAATGGTGGCTTCGTCGGGCAGCGCGCTGACCTGCCAGCGAATAAGT
>JBBQVT010000249.1:0-2883 GCA_038211245.1 Desulfobulbales bacterium
CCGTATATCTGGGACGGCAATGTCTCTATGGCGCTGCAAAACACCCAGATCTACGAAGAGGGCGAGAAATTTGACCTGGCCAATATGAAGGTCGATTACGTTCTGAGTTATGACAAAGAGCACAGCACCTTGTCGGCCAAGGCCGAATACGGGGCCGACAGCCTCAGCGTCGGGCCGGATATGATCAGCAAAATCTTTGCGAGAATCGGCATAACCGGGGTGGATGCCAATGGCTACGAAGAATTTATGAAGCTGTATACAGCAACCATGAGTGCCATCCTCGGCGACGTTACCGCCGCCAAGGATGATCCGGAAAAGGTGAAACAGATCCTGGAAAAGAAGATGGCGATGGTCGGTTTTCAAATGGTGGCCGCCGGCGAGAAGCTCTTAACCAAGGACCTGCAATTGCAAATCTCCGATCTGCACCTGCAGCTGCCGGATGGTGAGATTACCGGTGATGCGACCATAAGCCTGAAAAAAGACATGACCTTTGCCCAGTTTATCCCCGTTGTCAGCCAGCCGGCCCTGGTTTTGGAAATACTTTCCCTGAAATCCAATGTCAGTTTGCCGGAAAAACTGGTTGGCGATGCCCCCATGCTCTTTGCCCCCATTTATCCCGGCATGCAGACCGGCCTCTTTGTGAAAAACGGCGCAAGCGTCCTGCATAAGGCGGAGACCAAGGATGGCAAGTTGTTTCTTAACGATAAGGAATTGGTATTGTAGTTGCTGATTGAAAGATAATTGACTCCTGGGGAGGGTGAAAATTATGGAAAATACCACAGGGGCGCAGCATCGTTGGCGGTTCTGCCGGCTCGGCGGTTTTGATCAGGTTCGTCTGGAGACACCGGAGGATATTCGTCATCTGGGAGAGCTGGATCAGAAACTCTGGGCGGCACTCAGTTGTCCGGTAAGTGGTTTGGAATTCGATTCCCGGACCCTGGCGATGCTCGACAGCGACCAGGACGACCGGGTCCGGGTCCAGGAAATTCTGGCCGCGACCAGATGGATCAGTTCCGTTCTGGTCAAGATGGATACCTTTTTGGCCGGTGCCGACGTCTTACCGCTCAAGGCCATTGACGACAGCCATGTCGAAGGGCAGCAGTTGATAGCTTCGGCCCGGCAACTCCTTTCCTACCTCGGCCGGACCGAGGCGGAAAGTGTTTCCATTGAAGATGTCAGCAGTACCGATACCCTGCTGCACGCCTCGAAATTCAACGGTGACGGAATCATTGCCGTGCATGTGAGCGACGACGAGACTCTGCAGAAGCTGATCGCCGAGATCATGGCCTGTGTCGGCAGCGACCTGGACCGCAGCGGCCTGCCCGGCATTTCCCAGGAGCGCCTTGAGGCCTTTTTTTCCGCGGCAAAGCTCTATGCCGACTGGTGGGGGCAAACTAAAGATGCAGCTATCTTGCCGTTTGGCGACCAGACAACTGCCGCTGCCGCAGTCTTTGCCCGCCTGAGAAACAAGGTCGATGACTATTTCATGCGTTGCGGACTGGCGGCCTTTGACGCCAAGGCCGAGGCCCCCCTCAACCCCTCACTGACCAACTATGAGGCTCTGGCATCCCAAGATCTGGCGGTGGCAACGGTCGAGGTCGAACGTTTTCCTTTGGCCCGTATTGAAGCGGGGCGGCCCCTGCCGTTGCTGGCAGGGATCAATCCGTCCTGGGGTCCGACCATGGAGAGTTTCACCACCTTGGTGGTGGTCCCCCTCTTTGGGCAAATCGATGGTCTGCAGGCGGCCCAATGGGAGCAGATCAAAGGTACCTTCGCCCCCTATGAAACCTGGCAAAGCAACAAGGTTGGCGCTGAGGTCGAAAGCCTCGGGCTTGAGCGCCTTGAGGCGATTCTTCTGGGACCGGGGAAATCTCAACTTGAGGATCTCATCCGTCAGGATCTGCAGCTGGCGACGCAGGTCGATGCCATTGATAAGGTGGTGCAACTTGTCTTTTTCAACCGCGATCTTTATCGGCTGCTGAATAACTTTGTGGCTTTTCGCGATTTTTACGTTCAGGATCGCAAGGCCATTTTTCAGGCGGGAACCTTGTATATCGACGGTCGGGCCTGCGAACTGTGCATCAAGGTAGCGGCTGTCGACGGCCACAGCCCGATGGCCAATCTCAGTCGCACCTACCTCGGCTATTGTGAATGCAAGCGTCGTGGCAGCGACCAGCGCATGTTCATTGCGGTTGCTTTTACCGGTGGCGACTCCGACAATCTGATGCTCGGTCGCAATGGGGTATTTTACGATAGCAAGGGCGATGACTGGGATGCAACCGTGGTGAAAATCATTGACCATCCCATCAGTGTCTCCCAGGCCTTCTGGGCACCCTATAAACGTATAGGGCGGATGATTAATGAACAGATCGAAAAATTCGCTGCCGCCAAGGATAAGGCGGTGGACAGCAAGGCCGGTGCCGGGGTTGCCGCGGCTGCTGCAAAACTGCCGGTAGCCGCGGCGGCACCGCCTCCTCCTCCGCCACCACCTTTGCCTTTTGACGTTGGCAAGTTTGCCGGTATCTTTGCCGCCTTCGGCCTGGCCTTGGGCGCGATGGGTACTGCCATTGCCTCTATTGTCGGAGTCTTCCTTGCCTTGCCGATGTGGCAGGTGCCCTTGGCGGTTGGCGGGTCGATACTTGCAGTATCCGGGCCGTCTATGCTTATTGCTTTTCTCAAGCTGCGGCAGCGTAACCTCGGGCCGATGCTCGATGCCAATGGTTGGGCGGTCAATACCAAGGCCCGTATCAATATTCCCTTTGGCTCGACCTTAACGAAAATGGCGATGCTGCCGAAGGGTTCGGAACGGACGCTGGTCGACCCCTTCGCTGAGAAAAAAACCCCCTGGAAACGCTGGGCGTTTCTCCTGGTCCTGCTCATGGC
>JBBQVT010000250.1:0-2848 GCA_038211245.1 Desulfobulbales bacterium
GCAATGAGCGTCTTTTCCGGATCTGATCTTCACGGTGATAGGTAAGGACACTCTGGCAACGATCTTCTTCAAGATATTTTCCGCGAGTTTGCGGTCTGTCATAAGAGCTGCTCCAGCTCCCCGCTTGGTTACCTTTTTTACCGGACATCCCATATTGATGTCAATCATTGCCGGCGAATGAGCGGCGAGAATTTCTGCAGCGTCGGCCATTATCTCAGGATCAGCACCAAAAATCTGGAAAGAGACTGGGCGTTCTTTCGGCACTGAGGTAAGTAATTTCAAGGTGTTTTCCTGGCCATAGACAAGTCCGTGGCAGCTGATCATTTCGGAAACACAGTATCCCGCACCGTAACGCCGGCAGAGAAGGCGGAAGGACAGGTCTGAATAGCCGGCCAGCGGGGCTAAAACAAATGGCGAGGCAAAAGAAAGATGGGCTATTTGCAGCATGAAAAAGAGAAGTTGGTCGCAAAAAAGGGCAGAACCGTCAACTGTTCTGCCCAATAAATCGTAGGGGATTGATATACTTAAAGTTTAGTAATTCCGGATATAGTTTTTTGGTAGATTTTTTGTGACATATCCTCGATAATTTTATTCAGGGCCTTGGTTTCATTATCCATATTCACCGAACTGTTGGTTGAAGAGATATAACTTTCTTCCCAGGTCTGGTCGGATACCTCAAGCAAAATTTTATTGCTTGCGATGTCTTTGACAATATAGCGGACTCTCAGGCGCACCTTTACCTCGGAGGTTATATTGTTTGCCCCATAGGAAAGACTCGGCAATTCTAGGGAAACCACCTCTCCGGCCAGTATCAGGTCGGCACCTTCTTTCTGCCTGACTGTAGAAATCGAGCCGGATTTCTGGAACCATTTGGTGAGCGACCGATAGAGCCTCGAATCCAGTCCTAATTCGCTGGTGCGGTTTTTCCATTCGGTAATATAGATGCTCTTGTGCGGCCCATTATAAATATTGGGATTACGATACCCACAAGCAGCAACTATGCAGGCAATAACGATCAGTGGAAAAAGTCGACAAACGATTCTCACTTGCCATCTCCTTAAATTATTTATAGTTTTTCTATTTCAATCTAATTCTTTGACCAATTATACTAGTATTAAACGACAATATTCACAAGTTTCTTCTTTACGACAATCGTCTTTTTAGGCGTTTTGCCATCAATAAATTTCACCATATTGTCGTCGGCAAGGGCCAATTGCAGAAGATCTTCATCGCTTATATCTTCGAGAACCTGGAGTCGTGAGCGCACTTTGCCGTTTACCTGCAGGACAATGGTCAGGAGGTCTTCTTTCGCGGCATCGGCATCAAATTTTGGCCAAAGCTGGTTTTCTATAGGCTCACTGTTACCGATCTGCTCCCACATTTCAGCGGCAAAATGTGGAACCATGGGGGACAATAACAGAAGGAGCACAGAAACGGCCTCGCAGGCGACTGGGGTATCAGCCTTTTCAACACTGTTTTCACCGGTTGTGGTGGAAAGTACGTTGAACAATTCCATCATAGCGCTAATAGCGGTATTAAAATGAAAGTTTTGTTCTATGCTTTCAGTGACTCGTCTAATCGTTTGGTGAATCTTGCGGTGCAGTTTTTTTCCAGATTCATTGAGCTGGTTTGGTAAAGGCGAAGGACTCAGGAATTGTTCCCTATTGGACATAACAAGCCTGTACACCCTATTGAGAAATCTGGAAGAACCTTCGACACCTTGGGCGCTCCATTCAAGATCTCTCTCCGGTGGGGCGGCGAAAAGGCTAAAAAGCCGCACAGTATCGGCACCGAATTCTTGGATGAGATCGTTTGGGTCAACAACATTGCCCTTTGATTTGGACATCTTCGACCCGTCTTTAATAACCATTCCCTGGGTGAGGAGGTTGGTGAAAGGTTCATCGACTGCAAGATGACCAAGATCTCTCAGCACTTTGGTGAAAAATCGCGAATAAAGGAGATGCAGAATCGCATGTTCAACACCTCCGATGTACTGGTCCACCGGAAGCCAATATGCTGTTTTTGCTTGAGAAAGGGGTTGCTCGGTGTGTCTTGGGCAGGCAAATCTGGCAAAATACCAAGATGACTCCATGAACGTATCCATGGTGTCGGTTTCCCGACGAGCGGCTCCGCCACACTTCGGACAGGTGGTGGTAATAAAGGATGGTCGTTGGTGTAAGGGCAGACAGGCACTACCTACCTCCGGATCTTCCGGTAGGATGACGGGTAGGTCCGATTCTGCAACCGGCTGCACTCCACAGCTGTCACAATGGACCATGGGTATGGGTGCCCCCCAGTATCGTTGCCGAGAAATTCCCCAATCCCTTAACCTGTAGGTAACATAGGCCGAACCAAAGGTGTGTTGTTCAGCATGGGAAATAATTGCCGCCTGCGCTTGCAGGGAATCCATGCCGCTAAATATTCCGGATTCGACGAGGGTGCCATGGACGGTCGAGGCTTGTTCCATGGTGTCCGGGTCAAGGCCAACGCCGGAGGGTAAGACCACCGGAAGGATCGGCAGATGATATTTTCTTGCAAACTGGAAGTCCCTTTCATCATGGGCAGGTACCGCCATAACCGCGCCGGTGCCATACTCCATGAGAACAAAATTGGCGACGTAAACGGGAATTTTCACCCCGTTGAAGGGGTTGATGCAATACCGTCCGGTAAAAACACCACGTTTCTCCGGCTCTTCATTCAGAGACCGGCGCTGTTTTTCTATTTGAATCTCTGTAGCAAAGGCCCGCACTTCTTCTTCTCTTGCGGTCCCGGTAATGAGGGTGTCGAGCAGCGGATGTTCAGCGGCAATCGACATAAAGGTTACTCCGAAAATTGTATCGGGTCGGGT
>JBBQVT010000251.1:0-2785 GCA_038211245.1 Desulfobulbales bacterium
GATTCAATGGTAATCTTCAGCCATTTGTTGGCACTCATCATCAACCTCTTTAATGTATGGACGTCCATGCCTGCGGCAGATGCCGCGCAGATGGTTCGACAATTGTTTTTCATATGACAAACAACCGCGATAACGTTACTATAATTTCCGAAAAATCAAGCCTTGCCGTAACCCTAGCTTCAAGGAAAAGTATTTTGCATTCGCTGCCACTCTCTTTTGCCAATTCCACCGCCTGCCCGGATTGTGACCTTTTGCTGCAGAAAGCAGCAGCCCCGGCAGGATACTCGGTGGTCTGCCCGCGTTGCGGCAAAACACTCAGCAGAAGTTCAGCGGCTTCGATCAGCAAAGTTTTGGCCCTCAGCATTGCCGGTCTCCTTCTCTACCTGCCGGCGATGCTGCTGCCCCTGATGACCTTCAAGTCGTTTGGTTTCAGCGGCTCCGCCAATATACTCGAATCGATTCTAAACTTTTACCGAAATGATTACTATTTCGTTGCGCTCATGGTCTTGATGTCGGCGGTGGTCTTTCCCCTGATCCTCCTCACTACAATCTTTTATATCACCTATAAGCTCCAAAGAAAAAAGTATCCCTCCACCCTCAGACCCCTCTTCCGGCTGCATCTGCAGCTTGAGGAATGGGCGATGATCGAGGTATATCTGCTGGGTATTCTGGTCACCATTATTAAAATGTCAGATACCTCAACCATTGATTATCACTCTGGATTATTATGTTTTTCCGGCCTGGTGCTGATCACTCTGGCCATCTCCACCATCGTCGATCGTGACCTTTTCTGGCAAATAATCGAGGATGAAGGCGGCGAAGGCAAAGACGAAGTTTTGCCTGAACACCGCCAGAAGAAGCCGCAGACCGCCGCCGCAAAAGGTCTGATCCTCTGCCACACCTGCCATAAACTCTCTCCGGTCACCCTTGCCGGCACCGGCTGTCCCCGCTGCCAAGCGATTCTCCATCAGCGCAAGCCACACAGCATCGCCCGCACCTGGGCTCTGGTGATCACCTCGGCAATCTTTCTTGCCCCGGCCAACCTGCTGCCGATCATGCAAGTCGATTTCTTAGGTATTCCCGACCGGTCAACAATCGTCGATGGCATTATCCATTTTCTCCAGGATGGCTCCTATTTTATCGGCCTGATTATCCTCACCGCCTCCATCCTCGTACCGGTCTTTAAAATCGTCGGCCTGCTCATCCTGCTGCGCTCGACCCGACCCGGCCATGACCATTTTCTTGTGCAAAAGGCCAAACTCTATCGCTTTATCGCCTTTGTCGGCAGATGGTCGATGCTCGATATCTTTGTCATTGCCTTGCTCAGTGTCCTTGTCGATTATGGCTTTTTTACCTCTATTCATACGGCTCCGGCAGCCACCTACTTCTCCTTTGTCGTTGCTGCGACCATGTTCGCCGCCATGACCTTCGATCCCCGTATCATCTGGGATACCTGCTCTCCGAAAGACAATTCGGAAGACCAAGAACAACCCGCAACCCTTCTCGGAAAAACGCCATGACCACCGCTCAAGTCAGGAAAAATCGCGGCATTTCGGTAATCTGGACCCTGCCCCTTATCGCCTTGTGCATCTGCGGCTGGCTGGTCTATTCCAGCTATAAAAACGCCGGGGTGGAAATCACCATCTTCTTTGCCGATGCCACCGGCATCGTGGCCGGCAAGACCCAGGTTATGGCCAGAGGCATTCCCATTGGTCTGGTCACCAAAATTCTTCCCGATCTCAACAATCGACAAATCCAGGCAAAAGTAAAAATGGAAAAGTCGGTGGCCGGCCACCTTGTTGACGACACCCTCTTCTGGATAGTCCGGCCGGAACTGTCGGCAAGTTCCATTCATGGCCTTGAGACCATCCTCTCCGGCAGTTATATCAGCATTCAGGTCGGCACCTCGACCACTCCCCTACGCGAATTTGCAGGCCTTGCCTCGGCCCCGCCGGTGTCCCGCGATACTCCTGGACTGCACTTGAAGGTCAGAGCAGAGGTTCTCGGCTCCATCCAGGTCGGCACCGGCATTTATTACCGCAATATTCAAATAGGCGAGGTGCAGAGATACCAGCTTGAAGGCGATAAAAACATTCTCATTGATGTTTTCATCAAACCCGAATTTACTAACCTGGTACGGGAGGGCAGCCGCTTCTGCAACGCCAGCGGTATACAGATAAGCGGCAAACTGCCGTCCCTGAAGATCCAGGTTGAGTCGCTTGCCTCGCTGCTCCGCGGGGGAATCCTCCTGCATACCCCGGAACCACTGGCAACAACCCCCCTGGTGCGAAACGGCCATATGTTCTCCCTGTATCCTGATTCCCAATCGGCCAACTACGGTATTCCCATGACCCTTACCCTGACCTCAAGCGAAGACATCGTCGAAGGCACAACCAAGGTGATGTATCGCGGCCTGGAAGCCGGTTTCGTCAAGGAAATTCAAATAAATAATGACGCACAACGGACGGTCACCGCCCATATTCTGCTCGATCCGAGGGCCGAACTGATCCTCCGCGAAGGCACCAAATTCTGGCTGATGAAACCGGAAATCTCGCCGTCCGGTTTTAGCAATCTGCAATTGCTGCTGTCCGGGGCGCATATCACCTTTCAGCCGGGCAGCGGGGCCTTTAAAGATAACTTTGAGATCCTCTCCGAGGCGCCCCCGCAAATCCCGCTGCGACCAGGACAAACCGTGGTGCTGAGCGCCGACAGCCCAGTCGATCTCTCCCCCAAGTCGCCGATTTATTATAAAAACATCGAGGTCGGGGAGGTTGTGGATGTGGGC
>JBBQVT010000252.1:0-2617 GCA_038211245.1 Desulfobulbales bacterium
CCAGCGGGCTGTCCACCCAGACCGGCATCGGCGGCACTTCCCGTGCCAAATAGAGCTCGTGCAGAAAATAGAGCAGTTCCTGGGTTCGGCCGTAGGCGAATGCTGGAATGATGACTGAACCGCCCCGGTCAAAGGTTTCAAGTAAGGTCTTCTTGAGGAGGGGTTTCATGTCTTGCATCGGGTCGTGTAACCGGTTGCCGTAGGTGCTCTCCATAATCAACAGATCGATATTGCGATGCTCCTCGGCAAAAACCAGGGTCGGGTCTTTGATGATCGGCTTGTTGAAACGTCCTAAATCTCCGGAGTAGAGCACTGTTTTTTTCCGGCCTTCAACTTCATAACAAATAACCGACATGGCAGACCCGAGAATATGCCCGGCCTCATACAAAGTGCAGGTCAAGTCCTTGCCAATGGTTACGGTTTCACCATAGGGAATACCTTGGAAATAACCCAGTGCCTCCTCAACCTCGGCCATTGTATACAGGGGAGTTACGATCTCGAGATGGTGCTCTGCCAGGAGTTTCTCGATCGTTTCGGTGCGTAGGCCATGTTCTCCGGATTTGAGCAGGGCCTTGATTTCCTGGAGATCTTTTCCGGAAATGGCGCTCTTTCCATCACCGGTTTTCACCTTTGCTAGGAAACCTTTGGCGGTTTTATAATTGAGATAGGAGGCATCACCTTCCTGGATCTTGGCAGAATCGCGAAGCAGGTACTCGCTGGCAGCGGCGGTCGCTCTTGAGCAGAATATCTGCCCTTTGAAGCCATTCCTGGTAACCATAGGGATACGCCCTGAATGGTCAATATGGGCATGGGAGAGGATCATATTGGTCAAGATTTTCGGATCAACGGGTAGTACCCGGTTCTTCGCCTCAGTTTCTTTTCTTTTACCCTGAAATAGGCCGCAATCGAGAAGAATAGTATCATTGTCGGTTGTCAGGATATGAAACGAACCTGTAACCTCTCGCGTTGCACCGAAAAATGAAACATGCATACTTGCTCCTTGCTTTAGTCTTTGCGTATGGTGCCGCCGCACCTGCCGACGGCACACCGATTTGCCCTAGTACTTAACAAACGACCGGCAAAAACTCAACTGCAATCCCTTTTCTCTAGTTGCGGATTGAAATCACCGAATGAGAGTATCAACGCAAATTCTGTAGGTGCGAGGACCGCAATGGCCGCACCTGACGATGGTGGAACAGGCAGCTTGCCGATTTACGGCACTGCAGGAGGCGGTAATTTTTGCAAGGGAGTCAGCAAAGCAATCGGCTCTTTGCAGATCGTAAAAATGCAGATAGCCACCAGGCTTCAACACCCGGAGTGCATCCGGAAGAAAGGTCCCAGCCATGGTCGGCAGAGGCATAACCACACGATCAAAGGGTTTGCGAAAGAAAGGCATGACCACACTGGCGTCACCTAGGTACAGGATAATATTACGTAGTTTTTTGTTGAGTTGCAGATTCTGCAGAGCATACATATGGGCCTCGGGATTATTTTCAATCCAGACAATAACCTTTGCGCAGCTGAACCGCGAGATAACTAGAGGGTAGGGTGCCACCCCGGAAAAAAGTACCAGAACTGACTCACCCGGGGTAACAAGGGCGGCGATCCTTCGCCTTTCATTACCGCTTCTAACAGAATAGTAGACACGTTCCGGATTAAGGCGCAGACGAATTCCAAACTCCCGCGCCTCAGTCTCTTTTCTGTTTTCTCCGGCAAGAATGCAGAGGGGAATGGTCCTGAACTCACCGCCATAAAGGCCGGCTCGTTTGGCAACTACCTTGATACTTCGGTTGTTGACCAATATTGCATTGGCGATCAATTTTTCGTAAGCCTTAAGTTTTTCCGGGACAATGATGACGGCAATATCCCCCACCACATCATATGAACCGACAAGTTCTTGCAGTTCTTCTGCGGTCAACACCCCAGACAGGGAGTCTTTCAAGCGCAAGGCCATTGATGAATCCGAAGTTTAGCCGTTGCCAAAAACCAACATGACCGAAGGAGCCATAATAAAATAGGCTGAAATGGCCAGGTTATTTGGTAACAGCTGCAAACGAAAAAACAGCGTCATGGACAATCAATGTTCCATGACGCTGCTGAGCGTTGAACAGAAACGGATGTGGTGTGAAAAGTCAGGATATCAGAGTTTCACAACATTTTCTGCGGCCGGACCTTTTTGCCCCTCGACGATATCAAATTTCACCCGTTGTCCCCTGACGAATCCCGCGATTCCCAAGGTCGGCCACCATCTGAAAGACGATTTGAAGGTGCTGCGCGCCCACGGCCTGCCGCTAGAAGGAATCGCTTTCGACACGGCCATTGCCCAATACCTGCTGGACGCCGAAGCCGACTTAGGCCTGGCCCCCATGTCCCGACGACTTCTATCGCTGGACCCAAAACCTATCGCGGAGTTGATTGGCACGGGCAAGGCGCGGCTGGCGTTGTCCGACGTTCCCGTCGAGTCCTTCTCCGATTACGCCTGTCAGGACGCGGATATTGCGTTGCGGCTAACGGAGCATCTTTCGAAGGACATGGATCAGGCCGAGTTGGCAGGCGTAATGCGTGAAATCGAGCTGCCTCTGATCCCGGTTCTGGCCGACATGGAGACCGAGGGAGT
>JBBQVT010000253.1:0-2459 GCA_038211245.1 Desulfobulbales bacterium
TTGGAACTCCATGCTTGTACTTCTCCAGTCAGAACCGGACATAATTGCCGAATTGATGGGACCGGCCTTTCTAGGAGAGAATTTCACGCATGAAACCGGGAAAATAGTTGCAGAACACTATGAACTCTATAGTTGGCAGAAATTGATTGGCACCGAGTATCTTGCTAGAAAGGCAACTTTTGAGAAAAATTACTCTTACGCCGAGGCGAGTTTCAAGCGGCTCGTTGATGAACAACAGGGAGCCCCGGAGGGGATGATTGATCTGGCAGCTATCTATGGCAGGGTTGGCAAATACCGTAAAGAAGCGCAGGTGTACGAGGCTATTCAGAACAGTGGAACCACGTCACCGGAACTGGTGAACTCCATGGAAAGGAGTTCACAGCAATTAAGTCCGCAGAATATTTTTGACGCCACATTTTCCGCCAAGGATGGGCGCGGCGGTTTTATTGATATGGAAACACGTAGGGTGGGCACCTCATTCTGGTTCACGCCCGATCTTGACACGGATGTTCGTCTAATATATTCAAACAATCGGTATCAATCTGCGCACACATCAGCGTCAACTGACAGCAATTTGCTCTATGGTACCGCCA
This sequence comes from Desulfobulbales bacterium, assembly GCA_038211245.1. Taxonomy (GTDB): domain Bacteria; phylum Desulfobacterota; class Desulfobulbia; order Desulfobulbales; family Desulfocapsaceae; genus Desulforhopalus_A. The sequence goes on from JBBQVT010000253.1 coordinate 594, forward strand.
TTTATGAATTCGCCAAGGATTTTGAACTTGTTTTTGCTGGAGGCTCAGAAAAAATGGATGGCACCAGTAATGCGCGAATTATCCATAAAATCGCGTTAAAAGGTCAACTTGACGAGTATTTCCATACCTACATTGAATGGGAAAAAAGCTTGGTTGATGATACGGTGATGGCTCTGAAGGATGGGATAACTCAACAGGAAATTGAAACTGGGCTTTATTGTGAGACCCCTCAAGGTTTACTTTTTGGCGGTGACTTTCGTCATCGGAGCTATAGTGACAATAACACCCAGAATAAATTTCACGGATATACATCTTACGGATTGTTCGGGGAATCCGTTCACCTGTCTCTTCGTTACGATTATCAGTTTTTAAAAAATACTGTAACGAATCAATTAGATTCGCAGATTTCACAAGACCACCGAGAAGAAGTATTGTTTTATTGGAGTCCCGCTTCATTTTCTGAAAATCTTTTTACCTTGCACTTTCAGCACGATTTTCTTGGTTATCAGCAGGGAGCAAGACGGAAGATCAGTTATTATGCACTTGATAATTCCATCGGCTATGATGATCTGGAAACTCTATCTTATTCCGGCAAGTTTGATATTTTTCTTGAAATGAATCCGCATTTCCTATTAAAAGGCAACGTTACATTTACAAAGAGTGAAGTTCTTGAAGAGAAAGGCTTGTATTTTTCTCTGCACTATCGATGGTGATACTCTTTATCGATTTTTAGCTCCTGCAGGAAAATCCTTTATCTCTTGGATTATTGCAGGATTTTTTTATGGAGGAATGAATGATTACAAGAATACCGATGTCGAAAACGGGCAACCAAAAATTGCGCGATGAGTTGAATCGTCTTGAAAGGGTTGAGCGAGGCGTGGTGGTCAAGGCGATTGAAACAGCCCGGGAACATGGCGATCTAAAAGAAAATGCCGAATACCATGCTGCCAAAGATCGCCAAGGACATATTGAGGGTAGAATCATTGAATTAAAAGATAAGTTGGCAAGGGCTGAGGTTATCGATTGCTTAAAAGTTAAATCGAAAACCGTTGTTTTCGGCACTGTCGTGCAACTGCTGGATCTTGACACTGAAGAAGAAATCACCTATCAACTCTTGGGGCCGGAGGAAGCCGATGTTAAAAAAGGTTCTATTTCGGTCTTGTCTCCTTTGGGGAAAAGCATGCTCGGTAAAGAGGTCGGAGATGAAGTGCAAACCATCACTCCAGGCGGGACGAGAGAGTTTGAGGTAATCGCCATCCATTCTTCGAGTTTTCAATAAAATCGAGCAGGAAACGGGGAAAGAAACAGCTATTCCGGCTCATTCAATAGCTCAGTTTGAATGCCTGTTAGAAAGATTAACAGCATTTGGTCGGCAATTTCCTCAACGGAATAGTTGGTTTCAAGGGATGTATTCCAAACACGGGAGATCTCATCAAGTGCTCCAAAAAAGGCTCTTTTGGCGAGCTCAGGTTTGATGTCCTGTCGATAGGTGCCCAATTTTTGCCCATGTCTAATAATTTCAGCTATGATTCCGGTATACTGACTGAATTTGTTGTCGCGATATTCCTTGATTATCTTGTGCGTTTGCCGAAGCTCTATTTGGATAACTTCGGCAAGATATCTGTTTTTTTTCATAGCCATGAGGTGTTGGAACATAAAGATCTCCAACTGCTTGTGGGGGTCACATTCTGCGCTCAATAATTTTTCAGTATTCTCAATAATTTTTCCTACTTCTTCTTCAAATACCGATAGCAGAATATCGTATTTATTGTTGAAATAAAGATAAATTGTTCCGTCAGCAACCTTGGCTTCCTTGGCAATATCGGATATCCTAGCCGTGAAGAAGCCTTTTTTTGCAAAAACCTT
>JBBQVT010000254.1:0-2329 GCA_038211245.1 Desulfobulbales bacterium
CTGCAACTGATTTAATGCCGGCGAAGAAGACTGTGCCTTGATTCAGTTCATTTCTGAGCCATTATTCTCGCCGCCCGGGCAAAAAATATTTTAAGCGACTCATTTTTCTAAACTGCCGCCATTTTCAACCGATACAGACAAGAGCGATCTCCGGTTTTCTAAGTCAAGGACGACTTAACCGCGCTTCAATCCCACAACAGCAGCCAGGGAGGGCTATCTCATGCGAATTGCTGATTCTGCGATCCAACTGTATTCCAAAAATACCGCAAGAGAACAACACACGAAACGTGAGTCACTGCTTGTTTGGCAGAACGGCATGGAACCGAAGGGCGCCATAGCAAACGGCAGAGAAGGTCGTGAACTCGATCCGCCAAACAAGATAAAAAACCGAATACCGGACCAGATAGCTCTTTCCTTCCAGGAGCAAATAAAAAGACGTCATGTCCAACCTGCCGATGTCGAGGTTTCCGAAGAGCAGGAGATGATCGGCGATCTCAACATGAGAATCCTTCATGCCCTTTTTGAACGGTTGACCGGCCGGAAATTCCAGATTATCGACCCGGCAAAATTCACAACTCCTCCAGCGCAGGAAAGTGTCCCGGTGGGCCAAGGAAATGACATTGCACCGGCACCTGCGCCAGCAAGTGAAGGTTACGGAATGGTCTATGATTATCACGTATCCCACTATGAATATGAGAAAACCGAGTTTGCCGCCGGTGGGGTAATCAGCACCGCCGATGGCCGGACCATCGATTTTTCCGTAGGCCTCAGCATGAGCCGGGAGTTTTACAGTGAACAAAATATCAACATCCGCGTCGGAGACGCCTTGAAAGACCCCCTCGTGATAAATTTTTCCGGGGCCGCAGCCCAATTATCGCAGAGGGATTTCAGCTTTGATATCGATGCCGACGGAACCAGGGAGCAAATCGCTTTTGTCGCTCCGGGAAGCGGATTTCTTGCCCTTGATAAAAATAACGACGGACGGGTTAACGACGGCAGCGAGCTCTTCGGTACCGCCTCCGGTAACGGTTTTCGCGATCTGAGTGGCTACGACGATGACGGCAATAACTGGATTGACGAAAATGATGCCGTGTATGAAAACCTGCGTATCTGGTCAAAAGACAGTGAAGGTAACGATCAACTGATAGCCCTCGGCAAGGCAGGTGTCGGTGCGCTGTACCTTGGAAACATTGAAACGCTTTTTTCAATGAAGGATAACGAAAATGAACTCTTGGGCCAAGTGCGTGCGACGGGCCTTGCGCTCATGGAAAGTGGTCGCCCGGTAACCATGCAGCAGGTGGATCTGGTTGCGTAAATCCGGCCGGAACAGATGCTTTTAGCTGAAGTTTTGCTGTCTCTTGTCATCCACGGAACCACAACCAGTAAGCAGTTCATTTCGATCATGTGGAAATGGCATGACACCTCGTCGGTGTTCATGGTAAATGTGGTCCGTTATTGTCACTGTGGCGGAAATGAATCCGCAACGAGATGACCGACCTGCAGACCCATGGACTTCATCAAGCTCAAACTCTCGCTCTTCCTCCTTGTTGCTATAATTGTTTTTGGTACCAGTGGTTACATTGTTGTTGAAGGCATGTCCCCTTTTGATGCCTTCTATATGACCATCATCACCATTAGCAGCGTCGGTTTTATGGAAGTCCAGCCCCTCTCCGATCTCGGCAGAGGTATCACCATCGTAATAATTGTCATGGGCATCAGCCTCATGACCTTTACCCTTGGGCAGGTTGCGCGTATCTTTGTGGAGGGTGAACTCAGAAAAGTTCTAGGGAGAAGGAAATTGGAGAAACAGGTTGCCGAATTACAGAATCATTACATTATCTGTGGCTATGGTCGGATAGGGCAAATCATCGTCAAAGAATTAACGGCCACAAAAAACCCCCTGGTGGTGATCGAGCAGGATCCGGCGAGCATTGAGGTGCTTGAAGCAGAAGGCATACTTTATCTCAACATGGATGCAACTTCCGATGAGGCGCTTACCGCCGCTGGACTGGACAGAGCCAGGGGACTGGTAACGGCGGTCAGCTCCGATGCCGACAACGTCTTTATTGCCCTGTCCGCCAAGGGTATGCGCCCTGATATCTTTATTCTCGCCCGAGCCTCGGATGTGAAGAATGAGAGCAAACTCCTTCGGGCCGGTGCCACGAGAGTCGTCTGTCCCTACCAGATGGGGGGCAGGAGGATGGCCGAGATCCTGCATAAACCGACGGTTGTCGATTTTCTCGACCAGACCATGATGCATACCGAACTCGGTTTGCAGATGGAAGAGGCGGTTGTCGCAAAAGATTCTCCGATAACCGGCAAAACCCTC
>JBBQVT010000255.1:0-2298 GCA_038211245.1 Desulfobulbales bacterium
CCAAAAAAGAGTCTGGAAATACAAAAATCCGGCAATATTGAAGAATAGAGGGGAAATATTGGTCATGCTGTCAACAATTGCACAGCCGTCATTAAAACACAGTCCTTTAGTCCCGGTGCGCAGAAGAACAATCTGCACTACAGTCAACACGCTCGCCAGAAAACAAATGATTGTCCGTATCATGAAGATATTTTTTTATTCCTCAAACCATTGAATATTTACCTGTTGACAGTTAGCCGCATAATTTTTAAGAATGCGGCACAATCCATACCACCACAACATTTAGCGCAATGCATTAAAGACAATATTCGGGAGAACTGCAACAGGGAAGAACATGCCGAGCACCCCCATCACTTCGACCGCTACCCTGTGGGTTATTGCCGCCGTGCAGTTTCTCACGCCATTTATGTTCTCAGCAATCGGTGTCGCTCTGCCTAGCATCGGTGCGGAATTTTCCGCTGGCGCGTTTCAACTCGGACTCGTTGAGATGGTCTATGTCCTGGCGGTTGCTCTGCTGCTTCTGCCAATTGGCCGCTATGCCGATATCCATGGCCGTAGAAATATTTTTCTCGCAGGCATCTTTGTGATAACCGCGGCCACTCTGGCCCTGGCCTTGGCCCCAAGCATCGGATTGCTCATATTTTTCCGCTTCTTCCAAGGAATTGGGGCAGCCATGATAACTTCATCCAGCTTGGCCATCCTCTCTTCCACCTATCCTCTTTCGCAACGGGGAAGGGCCTTGGGGGTAGTTGTCGCCTCTGTGTATCTGGGCATCTCAGCCGGTCCGTTGCTTGCGGGACTGATGATTGATTACCTGGGGTGGCGATGGATTTTCTATAGTGCCGTCCCGGTTGAATGTACCGCGTTGCTTTTCGCTCTTCTGCTGCTCAAGGGCGAATGGGCTGGAGCCAGAGGTGAACCCTTCGATTGGATCGGCTCGTTTCTTTATATTATTGCCTTATTTTGTATCATTGTCGGAGTCCTTGAAGCACAAGCCTACCCAGGGGCCGGTTGGCTCGCCGGCTTTGGCTTGATCGTCATGGCCATTTTTCTCTACCTTGAAAATTCGCTGGAATTTCCTATTTTTCCTCTGAAAAAAATCGTCGCTAATAGGCGGTTTGCTCTCAGCAACATAGCGACTTGGCTCAATTATGCCGCCTCTTTCGGGATAACGTTTTTTTTCACCATATACCTCCAGGTCATCAAAGGTATCCCTCCCAAACTCACCGGCTTCATCCTCATCACCCAACCTTTGATCATGGCGTTTTGCGCGCCCATTGCCGGCCGATTATCTGATACCTACAGCCCGGCTCCCATAGCCACCACCGGCATGATCCTTTGTACAGTCGCGATGCTCTTTGCCTCCTTCATCACCGCAACGTCCTCCATGCTTCTCATCTTTGCTGTACTCATTATCATGGGACTGGGGGTCGGCTTTTTCTCCACCCCGAATACCACGGCAATCATGGCCAGCATCGGTAAAGCTGATTATGGCATGGCCTCCAGTATGATCGCCACCATGAGGACCATCGGCATGCTGACGGCAATGACCTTAATCACGGTGCTGCTTGCCTGGTTTCTCGGCAAACAACCCATCAGCCCAGATACGGGGCATCTTTTTCTAGCCGCCATGCATGCTGCTATGGCGATTTTCAGTGTTTTAGGGGTGATAGGGATTGTTTGTTCAATTGGCAGGACTGGAAAGACTCACGTCCAATCCCTTGATAACTGAAGGCGATGAAGCCTGTGAGTTGCAAAGCCTTACACTTTATCCTTGTCCGTTATTAAAGCAGATATGGAACTTCATTGGCAGTGGTATACCTTCGAGGAATTCTCCGTTCAAGAACTTTACGCAATTCTTGCCTTGCGACAACAGGTTTTCATCATCGAGCAAGAGTGCGCGTATCTTGACTGTGACGGCCTTGACCAGTGCGCCTGGCATCTTGTTGGTTGGCGACAAACCGAAAAGCGTCGCCGACCACTTGCTTACCTGCGAGTCATTCTTCCGAAAAACGAGGGGGAAATACCGGTTATCGGACGGTTGCTCACCCATAAAGAGATCAGAGGAAAAGGCATAGGTGGTACACTCCTGACACAGGCTCTGCAACGGATAAAAGATTTCATGCCCGGGTCATCAATACGAATTTCCGCCCAGTACTATCTCTTCAGTTTTTATGCGGGCTTTGGTTTTTCTCCGGTGTCAGAGATTTATGCGGAAGACGGAATACCCCATATTGCCATGATACACACACCGCCCGAGCGGTAATGAAGTGATCAGAGAGATGGTTTATCCGAGTC
>JBBQVT010000256.1:0-2134 GCA_038211245.1 Desulfobulbales bacterium
TTCATTCTCCGGCGGTTGAAGACCGATAAGTCGATTATTTCCGATCTTCCCGACAAGGTAGAGGTAAAGACCTGGGCGGCCATGAGCAAAAAGCAGACCGTACTTTATGGTGAAATGGTCGCTGGTCTCAGGGAGATCATAGAAAACGCTGAGGGGATACAGAGAAAAGGTGTCATTTTGTCAGCGCTTATGAAGTTCAAGCAGCTCTGCAACCATCCGGCCCAATATCTTGGCCAGGAGCTGTTTGCGGAATCCGATAGCGGCAAGTTTGCCAGGCTGCGGGAAATTTGCGAGATCATCCACGAAAAAAGAGAAAAAGTGCTGGTCTTCACCCAATTTAAAGAAATGACCGAGCCCTTGTCCCGGTTCCTGGCAACTATTTTCAAACGACAAGGCTTGGTTCTGCATGGCAGCATTCCGGTCGGTAAGAGAAAAAATCTCATTGAAAAATTTCAGGGACATGAATATGTTCCATACTTTGTTTTATCACTCAGGGCCGGAGGAGTTGGACTCAACCTGACCGCCGCAAACCATGTCATTCATTTTGACCGGTGGTGGAACCCGGCGGTGGAAAATCAGGCCACAGACAGAGCCTTTCGTATCGGCCAGAAAAAGAATGTCATGGTCCATAAGTTCCTGACCAAGGGCACGGTGGAAGAAAAAATCGATGAGATGCTGACCGCCAAATCACAGCTCGCAGGGGAGGTTGTCGCCGCGTCCGGCGAGAACTGGATTACCGAAATGAGCAATGACCAGCTGTTTGCTCTCTTTTCCTTGCAACCATAATAAATATTGGGGCGAAGGTATGAGCTACGGGGGATATCCAAAATATGTGTCTGTTGGCCAAAAAATGGCCAAAGCAGAAAAAAAACTGAAGCAACTGAGAAAAAAGATGCCGGACATCAGACCGGTTATTCTTACCGGCAGCAGCCTGGCACGGACCTGGTGGGCAAAAAGTTGGAATGATAATCTGGAACGATATGCCGATTATGACAACCGCATCGGTCGAGGCAGAAGCTATCTCCGGCACGGGGCGGTACTCGACCTGGAAATCACCCCCGGTAAGGTGACTGCCCTGGTAATGGGCTCGGAAGCCGATCCCTATGAGGTAACAATTACCATCCAGCCGGTTTCCGCGAACCAATGGCAAACAATCAAAAAACAGTGCCAAGGTCATTTGAAGTCATTGCAGGACTTGCTCGCCGGCAAGTTTCCCAAGACCCTGGCGGAAATTTTTTTCACTCAGGATCAAGGACTATTTCCATCTCCGAAGGACATCCGTTTTCATTGCAGTTGTCCTGACAGTGCCTCGATGTGCAAACATGTGGCAGCCGCGCTGTATGGCATCGGTGCCAGGTTTGATGAAGATCCCTCATTATTCTTTACGTTGCGGGGGGTGGATACCGGAGATCTGCTTGCCGATGCGCTACAAGGTTCGACCGATGAGTTGCTGAACAAGACCAGAAAGAAAACCGCCAAGGTTATTGACGATGCCGATCTAGCGGATCTCTTCGGCATCGATATGGATCTTAAACCGGACTTTTCCACCGAAGAGCCAAAGGCATTGAAGGGGAAAGCCGCAACAAGAAAGATTGCCCAACCCGTTCATGCACCCGCCAAGCATAATAATATTCCAAAATCACCATCAACAGCCACCGCCCGTGTCGCGGCAATCATTGCCGCCGCGACCTCCGGAGTCACCATCACCGACCTGGCAACAAAGACCGGCTATCCAAAGAGTAAACTGTACGGGATCGTTCATAGGTTGAAACAGGAGGGGAAGATCAAGAGTGCGTCGCACGGGGTGTATATAACGGTCTGAATAGTCAATCTTTAATTGAGTAGGACACCGCGAATTTTCGCAACCCAGCTGTTAACGGTAACCAGGGACGCTTCCCTGTTTACTTTGTGGCGCAAATGAAAGCAATCACCTTCAAGGCGAACCATTGAGAAATTTTTGCTATTAAATAAAATGGTTCCTTGACACATCCTGAGAAAACGTGGGCATTGCCATGGTATTCATTGTAGTTTGGCGCGTGGTTCTGATATAATTTGAACAGTTGGATGGATGTCAAGATTTCTCGAATCTTCCCCGAAAAGTGATGAATATGTTTACGGTACAACCCTGGCACTG